>CAYJUK010000075.1:0-10217 GCA_964373335.1 uncultured Planctomycetales bacterium
TATTGTCGATGATTCGAATATGGATCGACAGATATTGATTAAGGGGATAAGAAGACAGGGTTTAACTCATGAGATTTTAGAAGCAAATAATGGGCTAGAGGCCTTGGAGATTCTTTCCAAAAACTATGAGGGAATTGGGTTGATTTTACTTGATTGGCAAATGCCCATGATGGACGGGATGGAATTTATGAAGGGGGTTATCAAGGTACCGCAAACAGCTTCCATTCCAATTGTCATGGTGACAGCCTCCAGCTCTGAAGAGGCTAAAAGTTGCGCCCGACGAATAAACCCCAAACTCGCCGGCTATGTCGTTAAACCTTTTCGCACCGAAAATCTTTTTTCTATTATTTTACCTTATCTTACAAAAGAATCTACGGGAGAAAACCCTTCTGAATAATTTCTCGACGATGTATAAAGGATATCCTATGCCTTCACTAATCAGATCAATAAAGATACATAACCGCGATAACAAACAAATTCTTTAATAAATTATGACTAGTAAAGTTGCTCCTCAAAAAATCTACATCGAAGTTTACGGCTGGCAGATGGATGCGTTATAGGATGATAATGGAAAAAATTGCTAAGGCATTGATAGAGCAGGGGATAATAGCAAAACCTATTTGATCAAAGAAGCAAGAAAGGATAAAATAACTCAATTTCAACAATTGGGAGTCGGCAGCGCGATAAGATGGCATCGGCCATCTCTTCTTGCGAATAGCCCTCCCTCGTGGTCAACCACAGGGTTCAACTCCCTAACGTTCTGTCTTAAGGAGACTGCCTTTCAGGAAAGTAGTCTTGCAGGTGAACAACCTCCACTACAATTTTGAGGTTTCCTTAAGACAGGACATTTATAAAAGGAGGATGCGAGATGCAAATATTAGCTGTTCTTATCGGTGTAATCGTATGTTGGATTGGAATTCTGTATCTGATTTCTCGATTTTCCATTATTATTTTTGAATATGAGAGGGGACTAAAATACCGTAAGGGAAAATTCAGCGAGATTTTAGGCCCCGGTCGCTATTGGATTCTTTCAAGGAGCATAACAATTAACAAAATTGATGTCCGACCGAAAGTCATTTCTGTTCCCGGTCAAGAAGTTTTAAGCGCGGATAGTGTGACTCTAAAGGTCAGTGTTACGGCAAAATATGAAGTGACCGACCCGAATTTAGCCGTTAATAAAATCGAGAATTATATAGAGGCTTTCTATGCGATTGTTCAACTGGCACTTCGAGATATTATCGGATCATTAAAAATAGACGAAATTTTAGAGCAGCGTCCCGCCTTAAATCAGAAGCTTATGGAGTTAACATCAAAAAATGCAGAAGAATTAGGAATGAGAATTCACTTGATCGGGGTTAAGGACATCATGTTCCCGGGAGAACTGAAAAAAATCTTTGCGAAGGTTGTGGAAGCGCAAAAGGAGGGGCTGGCCGCTTTAGAGCGTGCTCGGGGTGAAACCGCATCATTGAGAAGCTTAGCCAATGTCGCTAAAATACTCGAAGACAATCCTGGCTTAATTCAATTAAGGGTATTGCAATCCCCGGGGAATACAGTGGTTCTAGGTGTTCCTGGTAACGTTATACCTGTCAAGGACAAGAAGGAAAGCTGATAGGAGAAGATAAAAGAAAAGTTTACATTTGGACATCAGGCTGGGAGATGGATGCGTTACAGGATGACAATGGAAAAGATAGCAAAGTCATTAAATCAGCGCTATACAAAATGATATTGACGACTTCTAAAAGATATACATAATGAAGTTATGATTGACCGATTAATTTCTTCCCCCAAGGATCAAAGTTATTTTTTATCTGGCCCACGTGGCACCGGAAAGACAACATGGGTGCATGCAAAGTATCCCGAGCAATTTATATCGATCTCTTGGATGCAAGTCTTCGGGATCGTCTTTTGGCGCATCCGCAACAGTTATCAGATCTTATTCCAACATTGACTAAAGAATGGATCATCATTGATGAAATCCAGTTTGTGCCAGCCCTTCTTCATGAAGTCCATAGGCTTATTTCTACCAAGAAATATAAATTTGTTTTAACCGGCTCAAGTGCTCGATCGCTTCGAAGAAAAGGTGTCAATTTATTAGGAGGACGTGCATTGACGCGTTCATTTCATCCACTCACAGCCATCGAGTTGGGCCAACGATTTGACCTGCTTCGGTCACTACAGTATGGGCATTTACCCCAGGCCTATTTAGGGAAATCGCCTCATGCCTATCTTAAGGGTTATGTTCTGAATTATTTAAAGAATGAAGTTAAACAAGAAGGTTTGACACGTAATATCGGGGCATTTTCCCGTTTTTTGGAAATTGCCAGCTTTTCTCAAGGGGGAGTACTTAATTATACAGAAATCGCCAGAGAAGCAAGTATTGATCGCATGGTTGTCATGCATTATTTTGATATTTTAGAAGACCTTTTGATGGCATCACGTTTACCGGTATTCACTAAGAAAGCCAAACGTCGGTTGGTTATGCACCATAAATTTTATTATTTCGACGTTGGTGTTTATCGTGCCATCCGTCCCATGGGGCCTCTGGATATGCCGGAGAGTGTTTCCGGGGCGGCTATGGAAACATTGGTTCTTCAAGAATTGCGTGCCGTTAATGATGCCTTAGATTTAGGGTATGAAATTTATTACTGGAGGACTTCCAATAAAGCTGAAGTTGATTTTATATTATATGGAGAAAAAGGGTTAGTTGCGATTGAGGTTAAATGCTCATCAAGATTTACTTCGGATATGTTTCGTGGGCTTAAATCATTCAAAACAGACTATCCTATGGCCAAATCTTACTTAGTGTATGGTGGCAATCGGCGAGAATATCGCGATGATACACAGGTTATAGGAGTAGAGGAATTTTTGCAGACATTGCCTAAAATACTTAATTAAAAATCAATCGATTTATTACAAAAAGTTGGTCAAAAAAGTTGATTACTATGGTCAAAAAATTAAAAGCAACGTTTGATAAATGGATGGCCGATCCTGAAATCAAAGAGCATTTTGACAAGGATTACAAGAATTTTGTGTTGTCTGAGCTCATTCCAGAGGAAAACAAAAAAGAAGTGAAAAAATTGCTTAAAACTACTAAAAAGAAACCTAAACGGCTTAACTGTGTGGCAACGGAAAAATGTCAAATTAATTTTGAACAAGAATAGCAATACCTTTTCAATCTAAGATGAACGGACCAAAGAAAAAAATTTACATTCAAGTTTGGGGCTGGCAGATGGTTACGTTATAGGATGACAATGGAGAGAATGGCTAAAGCAATAATAAAAATATTGGAATAAAGAATTATGTAATATTAAAAGCATCAAAAAACTAAACTGACAAATATCGAACAATAAGCCCATTCATTAGACTGGGCTTATTGTTTTTAATCTAAATATTTGCCAATCTGTCTCTCAGCCTTTCAGGAAAATTTCTACAAGTACTATTAGCGTACATCCAACGTCATCGGGTATGCAGGTTTTAAAATTGTTTTGCCGTTTCAATAATGGCTGTTTCAAACAGAATGTTTTTCTAACCTGCTTATGACAAAAGCTTTAATGCCTGAGTTAAGTTTAACTTGACTTTAGCAACTTCTTTGATAAGATTAACCGTGTAATTTTGCTCTTTATATAATCAGATAGGCGTCGATAAAATAATTTTATCGACTAATAGGAAAAGAGAATTCGCTTTAACGCGAAGAACTCTACTGTGCCGCAGCTGTCGGCAAGAACGAACGTGAAATAAACCACTGCCTTTTATTTCGAGAAAAGGTGGGAAGGTTCACAAGTAGGTTATGTTTCATGCTTGCCTAGTCAGAATACTGCCTGTTTAATCAATGGGCTTCGTTGATAACGAAAAAATGTTATCGACGGAGTTTAATGTCTCCGAGCAGAGTCGAAAAGTCCAAGGATATATCAACCCTTTTTCTTTTTCCCAATGCTTTCGGGATAGAAAGAGGGTTTTTTATTTTCTGGAAAATTAATAGGACATGGGATAACTGATAACAAACCACAAGGAGGAACATTAATGAAAAAGTATTTTAAATTATTAAGCAAAAGTTTTCTCGTACTAATTTTCTTATCTCTTAATCAGTCTATTGTATTTGCCCACCACATTGGGGTAGAAATTATGGGAAAAGAATATGAACCTCATGGAGTATTTCAACATACTCTTTGTATTGTCATTACGGCTCTATTTTTTACTTTTGCTATTTATGGTTTTGTGTCTTTTATTAAGAAATTTTTGCCAGAAGGTAGCAGACAGATAAAAGTAGTCAGCAATACAGAAGGGCCTGCCATTGGTAAATCTAAATAAACAACAATCAGTTAAGTGTTTGTGTGAATCCGTCCGAATTATTCGGCGAAATCATTGGCTCATCGTTGACTTTCCGCAATTAATGCAGACCTTCAGTTGGGCGGTCCTGGGAAGAGGAAGAAGGTTGGCTCAGCAGGTAGTTTGGCGGCAGGTTACTGATAGAGAATTGAATTGCTCTGTTGATCCGTACGATTTTCTAGCCGGAAAATTAAAAGAGGAAAATTGAAATGATAGCGTTGGTCTTTTAACAAGTGCCAGACTTGATGATTATGTTTATGTTAAGAAGGAATTTGGGCTTTATTGGGCGAATTGTATTGCAACGGTTGGGATGGGAAATGCTTTGTGCGTCGGAGATTTGCCGACCGCGCCTAACCATGTAGGAACAATTAATTTGCTCTGTCAGCTTTCTGTTCCTTTATCCGATGGAGCCTTTATTGAAGCGATTTCGATAGCAACAGAGGCAAGAACAAAAGCTGTGCTTGAGTCGAATATTTTAAGCCGTCGCAGCGCACACCTTGCTACGGGAACAGGCACAGATTGTATTATTATTGCTTCTCCCATTGGGGAACCGGAATCTAAATATTCTGGCAAACATACAATCATTGGGCATCTGATTGGCAGCAGTGTTGTAGAAGCCATTCAATTAGGAATAGAGCGATGGAAGATAAAAAAAACTAATGACCAAACTGGCTAAAACTATTATGGTGCAAGGCACCGCTTCGAATGTCGGTAAAAGCATCGTCACGACCGCTCTGTGCCGGATTTTGAAAAGACGAGGGCTAAGAGTCGCGCCGTTTAAAGCGCAAAATATGGCGAACAATTCTTATGTAACCGTGGAAGGCGGTGAGATTGGTCGGGCCCAGGCAGTTCAAGCGTTAGCTTCTGGTATTTTACCTTTACAATGCATGAATCCGATTCTTTTAAAACCCGGTTCTGATCGAACCTCTCAGGTTGTGGTCATGGGGAAACCCGCCTATACCTTGTCCGCTAAAGAATATCAAAATAAAAAGATTGATCTCTTATCTGTTGTTGAAAAATCACTTGATCATTTGCGCAGCAAATTTGATGTTGTGGTCATTGAGGGCGCCGGTTCTCCAGCGGAAATCAACATGAAAGAAAAAGATATCGTCAATATGCGGGTCGCGAAAATGGTTCAGGCGCCGGTGATCCTTGTTGGAGATATTGATAAGGGCGGGGTTTTTGCGCAAATCATCGGAACCTATGAGCTCCTTGACCCCGATGAGAAGAAATTGATTAAGACCTTTCTTATTAATAAATTTAGAGGCGATAAGGAAATTTTAACGCCGGGGATTCAATGGATTGAGCAAAGGATTGGAAAGCCATGTCTGGGTGTCATCCCGATGATCAAGAATTTAGAGATTGATGAAGAGGACGGAGTTGTTCTGGAAGAGTTTCAAAAGAATTCGTCGAGATTGTCTTCCACCAAACTTCTTATCCAGGTGATTCGCTTTCCGCGCATTTCCAATTTTACGGATTTTGAGGCCTTAGCCCGCGAAGAAGATGTTGAGCTTCAATATATAGAGAAGCCTGATCGTCATTGTTTGCCCGATGTCTTGATTCTTCCGGGAACTAAGACCACGATCGATGATTTGCAATTTCTGCGATCCGCAGGATTTGAAGGGTACATCCATCGCTGTGTCAAAGCAGGTGTGACAATTTTAGGAATCTGTGGTGGATATCAAATGTTGGGAGACACAATCGAAGATCCGCAACACATGGAATCATCCGAGCTGTCAATCGAGGGGCTTAGGTTATTGCGAATGAAGACAATTTTTAAACAAGAAAAGACAACTGTGCAGATCAAGGCCATTCATTTAGAAAGTCAATACCCGATCGAAGGCTATGAAATTCACATGGGCCATTCGATTCATAACAATGATAATTTGCCGTTCTGCCGAGTGATTAAGCGTCAGGGAGTGAATGTTGATGATCTGGACGGGAGTTATAAAGTTCTGGCCGGTGAACAATCGCAAATTTTAGGAACTTACATTCACGGATTATTCGACAATGACGGTTTCCGGCGATATTTTTTAAATCAAATTCGAAAAACAGTTGGGATGGAAAGTGTAGAAACACACAATCAGAAAAATTCAGAAAATGTTTATGATGTTTTAGCTGACATCTTTGAAGAACACATCGATATGAAAATATTGAGTGAGATTTTAGGAGAAGTCTTGGTATGAACACACCTAGGGTGATTATCGCTGGCACGCATAGCGGAGTTGGAAAAACTTCTGTATCGTTAGCGATTATGACAGGATTAAAAAGAGCTGGTTATCGCGTGCAAGCTTATAAGGTCGGACCCGATTACATCGATCCGAGTTATCATGCTATTGCAACCGGCAGGCCGTCACATAATCTCGATGATTGGATGATCGGTAAAGAGGCGTCGCAGTGGATATTTCAACAAACGTCTCAAGATAGTGATATCGCTATAATCGAGGGCGTGATGGGTTTGTTTGATGGTTTAACCTGTAGGGAAGATACGGCCAGTACAGCAGCGATAGCAAAATTATTAAACAGCCCGATTATTCTTGTTGTTGATGCGGTCTCAATGGCCCGATCGGTTGCGGCTATCATCAAAGGTTATCAAGTCTTAGATCCACAATTGAAAATTTGCGGTGTTATCTTAAATCGCGTCGTAAGTCAAAATCATTTAACTATCCTTAAAGAAGCCATTGAATTTTATAATCAGATTCCGGTTCTGGGTGCTATTTTACGTAATGAAAAAGTCCATATTCCAGAAAGACATTTGGGATTACAAACAGCTTCAGAAAATACAGAGTTATTACAAACGATTGATGCGTTAAGCCGATTAACTGACATAAATCAAGAAAGTGCTATCGGAATAAATCTTAATAAGATTTTGGAGGTAGCTCAAAAATATTTGAGCCCTGACATTCGTGTTAATTTCGATATTGAAAAAAAAATAATAGACACACCGTCTGTGCGGATTGCCTATGCCAAAGACAAATCTTTTCAATTTTATTATCAAGCAAATTTGGATTATTTAAAAAGTTTAGGAGCGCAATTAATTCCTTTTCGTCCGATATAAGGTCGACAATTGCCCGACAATGTGCATGGTTTATATTTTGGTGGTGGATTTCCAGAAATTTATGCTCAACAATTGGAAGAAAATAGTTCTATGCGACAGGCTGTCCGTGAAGCGATTGAAAATGGAATGCCGACGTATGCGGAATGCGGCGGACTTATGTATTTAACGCAAGGGATAAAAACATTGAAAGAAAAGATTTATAAGATGGTTGGTGTCATTCCCGGACTTGTTGAAATGACACCAAAGTTAGTTAATTTTGGTTATTGTGAAAATGAATTGATTAAAGATTGTTTCTTGGGAAAACAAGGTGATCGGTTCCGCGGACACGAATTTCATTATTCACGTTGGGACGCTGAAGGAACCGAGTCTATTCATCGTGTTGATAAAAAGAGAAGACAATCTTCCCGTAATGAAGGGTATCAGCGCGGAAACATGGTGGCTAGCTATGTGCATTGCCATTTTCTTTCTTATCCTAAAAGGGCTCTTTGTTTGATTGAAACCGCGCGAAGTTTTGCAAAGGCAACCATAGCCAATGAGGCGCAGCTTAAATGAGTAAAATAACACTTAAAAGAACAGAAAATGGCTCGAATGGGCATAAAAATAATTACGATAAACATGTTTTTCCTGAATCAGAAAAAAGAGGTGTTTACCGAGCCATTTATGAACGCCGTGACATTCGTCGAGAATTTTTACCCAAAGCAATTCCACGAAGAATTTTGATGAAGTTACTTAACGCCGCCCATCATGCCGGATCGGTTGGTTTTATGCAACCCTGGAATTTTGTTGTTATTAGTGATGTTAAGATTAAACAAGAAATTAAAAAGATTTTTAGGGTAGAAAATGAAAAAGCTAAAAGGAATTATTCCGGCGACAGGCTTACGAAATATCTTTCTTTAAAATTAGAGGCGATCGAAGAAACGCCGGTGAATATTTGTATCACATGCGATTCCACACGCGGTGGCCCTCATGTTTTAGGGAGAAATTCTATTAAAGAGACGGACTTTTATAGCACATGTTGTGCCATACAAAATCTTTGGTTGGCGGCTCGTTCAGAAGGTATCGGTATGGGGTGGGTCAGCATTCTAAATAATAATCTGTTGAAAAAGACTTTAAAAATTCCAAAACATATTAAACCTATTGCTTATCTTTGTTTGGGGTATGTTTCTAAATTTCCCCAAAAACCGATGCTTGAAGCACAAGGTTGGGCCAAACGTAAGCGTCTTAACGATTTAGTTTATTGGAATGGTTGGGATAAAAAATGATCAAGGATAAAAAAGCCGTTATTATCGTTGGACATGGAAGCCGCGTTGTGCAGGCGAACGTCGAGTTTGAATTGTTTATTGATCGTTTCAAACAACAGACTAGTGAATACGAAATTTTTTACGCCTATGTTGAATTGGCCGAGCCGGATCTAAAAACGGCATTACATCAAGTGGCTTCTTCTTTTAATGAGATCATTATTTTACCGTTTTTTTTGTTTGCTGCAGGTCATGTTAAAAATGATTTACCTTTGGCAGTGGCCGAAGCGAGGAAAAATTTTCCTCATGTAAAATTTCGTGTTGCCGCGTGGTTGGGTGTCCATCCGAACATGGTACGGTTAGCTGCAATGCGGATTGAGAAAACAGTTCAGCAATTAAATAAAAAGAATGAGAAAATATCTGTTTTGATGATAGGGCGTGGTTCCAGCGATCCCGATGCTAATAGTGATTTCTGTAAGTTGGTTCGCATCTTGGAAGAAACCTCGCCGTATGCAAAGATTGATTATTGTTTTATTGCGATTGTTAAACCAAAAGTTGAGCAGGCACTCGAGCGATTGGTCAGGGACGCTCCCGAGGCAATAATTTTACAGCCCTATCTATTATTTCCTGGGCGGCTCGTGCAACAGATCGAAGAATTGGTTCTCCCTTACGCGCAGCGTTATCCGTGGATTTCGTTTAAGGTTTCTAAAACATTAGGTGAATATCCGTTAGTCTTTGATTTATTAAAAGAACGCATCAATGATGTTTATGGCGGGAAACCCTTGCCTTGCGATACCTGTCAGTATCGTGTGCCGATCAATCAACTTCAAGAAAAAGTCGGCGGACTTAATTCGCTGCTGTGGAGCATTCGTCACAGTTTCACGCATAATCAATCGATGCCGCATACCCACGCGCATGCCCCTATCAAAAAACATGTTTTGGTTTGCGGTAATGTAGATTGTGTAGATCAGGGGAGTATCCGCCTTTTGGAAACATTGAGGCGTTTAATTAAAGATAATGGGTTAGAGAAGCAAATAAAAATCACAAAAACATCGTGCTTAGGATGTTGCGGCGACGGGCCGACGGTGGCTGTTTATCCGGACGGAATTTGGTATAGACGCTGTGAAGAGAAATATGCTGAAGAGATTTTCCAAAAACACCTGATGAAAGATGAACTGGTTTCAGAAATTGTGGATCAAATTATCCAATAGGAGGAAACAATGGCTTGTCATGAAATAGCAGGATTAAGATTAGGGCTTATGAATGTTTTAGGCATTAAAGATGAAAATGAGAAAAAGCATGAGCTGGCAGAATTAGGCAAGGCGGCAACAGCCCCAGGACCTATCGCGCCGATGATTAAAGCACAAACGCTTGGTGAACTTAAACAGTTATATACGCAGTCTTTGATTCATCTGGCAGAAAAAGTTTCAAAGACTAAGGAAAATGATCCCAAGATCGGATATTACCGAGCTCTTATGGTTATGACGAAACAGGTGGAACTGGATCTTAACCGTTTAATCAATGACATGAATCAATTTTATAAAGAACTGGATGAAGTGCATGATTATATGCACGAAGTTTTTCCGAGGTAAAAA
>CAYJUK010000076.1:0-10164 GCA_964373335.1 uncultured Planctomycetales bacterium
AAGGAGATTATCAGTCATAAAAATTGGTTTATCCCTCTATTGTGCGCCGTTTATTTTGCTGCATTCTGGTTTTTAAAAAATTATCTTTCAACGGGTTTACCGACCTATCCAATCTTGGCTGGGAATTTTCAGGTGATGGGATGGACACCGGAAAGCAGTCAGGCTTACTTGGAAGTGATGGGGGGAATTGATTTTTTAATGTTTCTTAAATATATGAATTATATTTTCATTTGGCCGGGAATTAACCCGGCAAAGATTGTGATTATCACGATATCTTTTCTTCCCATCATTTTGTTGCTTCTTGCTCGATGGGAAAAGTTGGAATTAAGGGTGATAGGGGAATTGAGTTTTTGGTTATCGGCTTCTATTCTGATTGTCATGGGAATCACGCTGGCCTGTCATCAGGATCCTAGATACTACCGATATGCCATAGCGGTGATGGCTTTTACAGCTGTTTATGCAGTGTGGGTCATTTTTCATCAAGGATTTAAGATCAGACAAAATGCGGTTATATCCGGGATTTTGATTTTAATGTCCCTGGCCCCAGTGAAAATAATTTTTTTACAAGGGACGACCAGCCATTATCCATCCCTTCAAGAAAATATTGATGTCCTGTTCAATAGAATCAATACATCTGAGCTGATAGATAAATTTTTCCCGCGGAATAAAATGGCCTTAGAAGGATACTATGAAAATTGGGATAAGGTCTCAAAGGCTGCCTGGGATGTGCGTGATCCTGTTATTACCTCAGCTTTTATTTTGCCGGAAAGACCCCATGTCGGTTTATGGTTCACAGCAATCATTCGATGGGATTCGTATGAAAAAGAAGAGCTTATAATTAGGGACTTGAGAAGTCATGGCATTGAATGGGTCATGGATGTAAAAGGCGACACTGAAAAGTTGAGATTTCGAACACCAGAAGAATATGCCCATGAAGCAATTGCATTTAAGCGTTATCCAAAAGAACGATATTTTAATTATGGCTTTCCTCCAGAGTTAAGTGCAACGAATTATTAACCCCACATTTTGCATTGCAAAATTGGGGTTTAATCTCCCTTCCTATGGGAAGAAAGGGCAGGCTGCAGTGACTCTTAGGAGTTTCAGTATGGTTAAAAATTTTCCTCGCAGTACTAAAATTACTTTTTGAGTTAAAGTTTTTTGGAATAGTTGTAGGGATCTTCTTCAACGCCATTATCGGACAAATTTATACCCTTGCACTGAAGATTTAACTAAGACAAAATTTTAAATGTTGGTATAATGGAGGCTATGAATTTGTTTTCTCTCAAATAATTATTAGATGTAACAGGTCCTATCCCAATTTCATTTATACGATAAATTGGGATAGTAAAGGAAAATTGGGATGATTTCAGGATGTCTTGAGCCTCCAATAAACCGATTTGATATTTTAGGGGTTAAGGTCTCAGCTATTAATATGAGTGAGGCCTGTGGTTATATTGAGCAACTCATTGTCAACAGGCAGAAGGGTTATGTGTGTGTCTGTCCGGTGAGTACCATCATGGCCTGTTATGATGATGAACAAGTCCGTGGAATCGTGAATGGAGCTAACCTCGTCACCCCTGATGGCATGCCTACCGTCTGGATAGGAAAGAATAGAGGATTTAAAAATATTGATCGCGTCTATGGCCCTGACCTGATGCTGGCCATGTGTAATCGTTCTGATCAAAAACGTTATCGCAATTATCTTCTCGGATCTACCGCAGAGATATTAGAGAGATTGAGATTAAGGTTAAGAGCCAAGTTCCCCAATGTGACGATTTGTGGATCTTATGCTCCTCCTTTTAAGGAATACACAAAACAAGAGGATGAGAAAATCATTAACGAAATTAACCTGGCTAAGCCGGATATTGTATGGGTGGGGTTAGGATCTCCTAAGCAGGATATCTGGATTTATGAGCATCGTGAAAAGATTCATGCCCCGGTGATGATAGCTGTTGGCGCTGCCTTCGATTTCCTTTCAGGAGCCAAACCCCAAGCTCCAGTGTGGATGCAGCACTTGGGGATGGAATGGTTTTTTCGTCTATGTTCCGAACCGAGAAGATTATGGAAAAGGTATTTAATTGGTAATGTGAGATTCCTTTATCATCTCTGCCGTTATAATCTTAGAGGAAAACTAGTTTAAAGTGTTTGTGATTAAACAACATACTTCTATCAAGCTTTGTTATATCTTAATTGATATCCTCTTTTTTTCGATCTCTATTTTTCTAGCCGCTTGGATAAGACATTCAACGCTACCATTTCCAGTGACCATCTCTCATCTCTTTTTCAATCCCGCCAATCCCTTTAGGGAAATTATTTTCTTTTGGATGATGGCCACTATTTTCATCAATAATGGCTACGGACTCTACCAGACAAAGAGAGAAGTTTATGAAACCGTAGAGATCTGGCAGGTTATTAGATCCGTAGTTTTATCCACCTTATTAACGATTGTTATTATCTTTTTGGAAAATTTGGAGGATTTCCCACGCTCCCTTCTCATTTATGCTTCCATTTTTATAGTTGTTTCCTTTTCCTTCTGGAGGATTTGTAAACGCTGTTTTGTGGAATATCTCGTATTAAAGGGATATAACAATTTTAACGCCTTGATCATTGGGTCAGGGAAAGTAGGAGTAGCCTTGGCCCAAGAGATCCATAAAAGACCAGGCTTGGGGATCAGATTGATCGGTTTTTTAGATGATGTTAGAGTCAACAAAGAGGATCATCCAGAAATGAGTATCGTGGGGAAGGTTGCTGATTTTGAACAAATTGCTAGAAGAGAATTTATTCATGAGATCTTTATTACGATGCATCATGATCATCGTGTTTTTTCTGACTTATTGGAACAGGCTAAAACACTGGGGATTGCGGTTCGTGTGGTTCCCCAGGGATTTGATCTTATTTCCAGTGATTTTTGTCGATATAATATTGGATTTATCCCCATATTAGAATATTGTAATGAAGAGGTGTTTCGTAAGCATTTTGGGAAAAGGATATTTGACTTTTTTGCTTCGGTGACTTTAATGATATTCCTTTTTCCGGTATTTTTTGTTCTCTCGATTTTGATTAAAATGGACAGTCCAGGGCCGATCTTTTATTTCTCGCAGCGTTATGGGAGGAAAGGTCGGATATTCAATATGTATAAGTTCAGAAGTATGGTTAAGGATGCTGATCAAATCCTTTCGCAGATTCAACATCAGAATGAGATGGACGGCCCCATTTTTAAAATCAAAGAAGATCCTCGGGTTACAAGGATTGGAAGATTCCTAAGACGTTACAGTTTAGATGAACTTCCTCAGTTATTCAATGTATTCAAAGGGGATATGAGTTTAGTCGGACCCAGGCCATTCCCGATTCAGCAGATTGAGAAAGAAGATTATCGTCAGATTAGACGTCTCGAATTTAAGCCAGGCATTACAGGATTATGGCAGATTCGGGGACGGAGCGACACTTCTTTTGCCCGGTTAGTCAGGTGGGATATGTGGTATATCAATAATTGGTCATTTTGGTTAGATCTGCATATCATGCTCCAAACCATCCCTGTCGTGCTTAGAGGAAAAGGCGCCTATTGATGCATGATCTTGTGATTGCTCAACGATTCGACTCTTCAATACGATTTTTTCTCTTCGTTCTTATATTCTGGATTCCTTATGGAACAGCCGTCATAGAAGTCTGTGTGACCATTTGTATGTGTCTTTGGTTCATGAAGCGCTGTTGGTTATTTGGACATTATAATGTGGGAAAGCCCTTCAGAAAGAAATTGGCTAATTTTATCCAATACTTCAAGCCTCACTCAACTTGTTTGAATCGATCAATCCTTTTTTTTATCTTAGTCTGTTTTTTAGCCATCCTGTCTTGTTCATTCCTGGAACAATCTTTTAAAAGCTTTGTCACAAAGACATTGGAATGGTTTATCATCTTTTTTATTGTTGTTGAGTTTCTGAATCAGAGGAAATATATATGGTTAGCAGTTGGTGTTTTCCTGTTCAGTTCCTTCGCTGTCAGTTTAGATGCGATCCTTCAATTTTATTTTTTAGGCAGGGATATCTTTTTTGCTTATCCTCTGGAAGAAGCGAAACGGGCAACGGCGAGTTTTCATTATGCCAATAGTCTCGCAGCCTTTCTCCTTTTTGTGAGTGTCCTTTCTTTCTCTTTAATTTTTCATAAGCAAAAACAAAGGTTAATCTTTTTTATAATATTTTTAACCTCTATGTGGTCATTTGGATTAAGCTTCTCCCGGGCGGGATGGATCGCTATTGTCGTTAGTTTTCTTTGGGCTTTATTTTATCTTAAGAAAAAGTGGATTGGATATACTTTGTTAGCTTTGGGAATTTTTGTTGCTAGTTTTTATTTATTAGCCTCCACCGGACTTGAACAAGAATTTCGAATGGATCTTGAAAACATCAGCAAGACATGGGATTGGAGAGTAATGCTTTGGAAGGAAAGCTGGACTATGATAGCGGATAAACCTTTTTTTGGACACGGGTTGAATATGTTTATGACTATCTTCCAACAATATCGTTCGAATCACTACCTGTCACCCAGCTATGCACATAATTGTTATTTGCAAATGGCTGCCGAAATAGGGATCGTTGGCTTGATAACCTTTTTATTATTACTAATGAAGTTTTTTAAAGAAATGCATTCTAGAATAAAGAGAATTTACCCCGGGGATAAAAGTTTAAAATTCCTCCTTGTTGGATTGATTTCAGGGGTTTTGGGATTTTTAGTGCATAGTCTTTTTGATAATGATTTATATTCTCTAAAATTATCTGCTCAGTTTTGGATTACCATGGGAATGGCTATCAGTGTCTGTCAATTGATTGACAAGGAACACAGAGAAATGGCAGGCCTTGAGGCGGAATGAACTTTTAACCCAAATTTTGATGACAGGCAATTGAAAAAATCATTTCGGCGAGGCCTCGATAGATCTAATTTTACAGCCATTATGAAGTGGATTTTTGTAACTGTAAATTTCGCGTTGATCCAATTTAGGGAAAGTCTATGAATAAGAAAGCGCTCATCACCGGTATTACTGGACAAGATGGTTCTTATCTTACAGAATTTTTGCTCAAAAAGGACTATGATGTCTATGGCCTGATCCGCCGTTCCAGTTCATTTAATACTACGCGTATTGATCATCTTTATAAGGATCGGCATGAAAAGGATGTTCGGCTCCGGCTGGATTATGGAGATCTCAACGATGCGAGTTCCTTGAATCGTATTGTGAAAACGATAAGGCCGGATGAAATCTATAATCTCGGGGCTCAGAGTCATGTGAAGGTGAGTTTCGAAATCCCTGAATACACCGCTGAAATCTCCGGACTTGGGACAATTCGATTATTAGAGGCCATTCGTGATTCGGATATTCAAACCAAATTCTATCAGGCCTCTAGTTCCGAGATGTTTGGCAATGCCCAAGAATTTCCCCAAAATGAAAATACCCCCTTTCGGCCGCGCAGCCCTTATGCGGCTTCGAAGGTCTATGCTTATTGGACCACCGTAAATTATCGTGAGGCCTATAATATTTTTTCCTGTAATGGAATATTATTTAATCACGAGTCTCCCCAACGTGGAGAGACCTTTGTGACTCGAAAGATTACTATGGCTTTAGCCAGGATTCATTATGGATTGCAGAATAAGTTATACTTGGGCAATTTAGAGGCCAAGAGGGATTGGGGTTTTGCTGGTGATTATGTAGAGGCCATGTGGCTCATGCTCCAGCAGGATCAACCGGATGATTATGTGATTGCCACCGGAGAGACCCATTCCGTAAGAGAGTTTTTGGAAGAAGCCTTTCACTATGTCGGCAAAGAATGGAAAAAGTATGTGGAAATCGATCAGCGATATTTTCGGCCCACAGAAATTGATTGTCTTATGGGAGACAGTTCTAAAGCAAGGGGTATTCTTAAATGGAATCCGAAAGTAACTTTTAAAGTATTGGTCCATATGATGGTTGATGCAGATATGGAATTAGTGCGGAAACAAGTTTATGGGATCAAGCAGGATGGCAAGGAACGGGAGATTCTGGGCCCATAAGCGGGTCCTGGTGACGGGTGGCGGAGGCTTTTTAGGTCATTATGTTGTCTCTGAGCTAAAACGCCAGGGCTGTCGGAATATCTTTGCCCCTCGGAAAAAGGATTATGATCTCAGAGAAATGCCGGCTATCCGTTCTTTATTAAATAAGACTCGGCCGGACATGATCATTCACTTGGCTGCTGTGGTCGGGGGGATTGGTGCTAACCGGGCAAATCCTGGCCAATTTTTTTATGATAACCTCATCATGGGGGTACAGCTCATGGAGCAGGCCCGGTTAATGAAAATAAATAAGTTTGTGGCGATAGGGACGATTTGCGCCTATCCCAAATTTACAAAAGTTCCTTTTAAGGAAGAGGATTTGTGGGGCGGTTATCCGGAAGAAACCAACGCCCCTTATGGTCTGGCGAAGAAGATGCTGTTGGTCCAGGCTCAGGCTTACCGTCAACAATATGAATTTAATGCAATTTATTTATTACCCATCAATCTTTATGGGCCAGGAGACAATTTTTCCGATGATTCCTCTCATGTTATACCAGCTATTATCAAGAAATGTTTAGAAGCAAAGAGGAAAAGAGCGGAAAGCATTACAGTCTGGGGCACTGGGAAACCCACCCGGGAATTTTTATACGTGGAGGATGCTGCTAAGGCTATTGTCCTTTCTGCAGAAAAATATAATAAATCGGAGCCAGTAAATCTTGGAGCAGGATTTGAGATCTCCATCAAAGAGCTCGTTAGATTAATAGCTCGATTGACAGGTTTTCAAGGGAAGATTATTTATGATGTTTCGCAGCCCGATGGTCAGCCACGCCGGTGCCTGGATGTCTCCAGAGCGAAAAGAGAGTTCGGGATGACCGTGAAGACAAAATTGACTCAAGGGTTAATGAAGACAATTGACTGGTACAAAAAACAGATCGACTAACATTGACTATGAGTTTTTTACAGAAAAATAAGAATTTGCTGATCTCAATAGGGTTAGTTGGGCTTTTTACTCTTTCTTTAAAAGACAAATACACCCCAAACCCAAGATATTCCCCGATTTTCTATCATTATGGTGAGAAGGCTGTTAGGAAAGGGATATTCAAAAAGGCTGAACGATTTTTTCAAAATGCGATATATCATGACCCAAATTTTGGCTTGGGGGAGTATGGACTAGGACTTCTTTATAAAAAAATAGGAAAGTATGACTTGGCTAAGAATCATTTTGAAATGGCCGTCTATCGCAATCCCAAATTGCATCAGGCTTATTTTGAACTGGGAATATATCATTTCATTGAGGAAAATTATAAGCTTGCTCAGGGGTATTTTACCAATGCTCTTCAGTTTGATGGATTAAGTACGTATTATTACCTGCTGGGGCTGACCTATTTATATCTAGGAAATAAACAAATGGCTATAGGACAATGGGGTATTATCAAGGGAGCGAAAGTATTTGATTTAGCTGATGAGATAGAGCAAGGGATTATAGAACTGGAGAAGAATTCTTCTCCGAATTCGGAAAGTACGATATCCTCAATGTCAGAAGCACTTCATTGACAAAATTTTAATGATGAGTATAATAAAAAAATATTTTACAAAGGAAAAAAGAGTAATATAGAGATCATTTCAACCTGTCAAGCAATGGCCGCGGGCTTTAACCTTTGGTTCTCCATAATTTAAGGCAAACCCCATGAAATGGGGTAAAAACCTGGATAAATGAATAAACTAACGATCAAGGATGTTGCTCTCAAGAATAAAAAGATTATCATTCGTGTCGATTTTAATGTCCCTTTAGATGAACATTTAGAGATTACGGATGATAGACGTATTGAAGAAGCTCTCCCAACAATCCGCTATTGCCTTCAGCAGGGGGCAGCCAAAGTAATTCTCATGAGTCATTTGGGCCGACCGGAAGGGAAAGTGGTCGAAACCCTTCGGCTGAAACCAATTGCCCAAAGGGTAGAAAAACATCTCCGTGAAAAAGTCCTGATGTTAAATGATAGTGTGGGGGAAGAGGTTAGTCAGTCCATCCAAAAGAGCTCCGCAAGAGTCATCCTACTTGAAAACTTGCGTTTTTATAAAGAAGAAACCAAGAATGATCTAGAATTTGCAAAGAAATTAGCTTCCCTTGCTGATATTTACGTCAATGATGCCTTTGGAACCGCTCACCGTGCGCATGCCTCTACCACAGGGATCACCCAATTTTTGCCCTCTGTGGCTGGTTTCCTTATCGAAAAGGAGATCCTTTATTTGGGGAAAGCGGTCCATAATCCGGAAAGACCTTTTGTGATTATTCTTGGGGGGGCCAAGGTCTCCGATAAAATTGCCCTTATCGAAAATCTAATTAATAAAGTCGATGCTATTCTAATAGGCGGAGGGATGGTCTACACCTTTCTCAAAGCCCAGGGAAAAAATATAGGAAAATCAATATTAGAAGAAGATAAGGTTGAATTTGCTAAAAATATCTTGAAAAAGGCCGAGGAAGCCAATGTACGGATTGTCCTCTCTTCCGATTTTGTGGTTGTCCGAGACATCAAAAATGACAAGGAGAAAAAGATTGTGAAAGATATTCCGGATGGATGGGAAGGGCTGGATATTGGTCCGCAGACAGTGAAACAGTTTCAAGAAGTATTAGCAAAGGCCAAGACTATCATATGGAATGGACCGGTAGGGGTCTTTGAAAGGGATGCGTATGCAGAGGGAACAAAACAGATTGCTCAGTATCTGGCCGCTCTTAAGAATGTGACAACTATTATTGGTGGCGGTGATTCGGCAGCTGCGGTCAGTAAATTTGGTTTAGAAAAGGCGATGACACATATCTCAACCGGAGGAGGCGCTTCACTTGAATTCCTTGAGGGGAAGGAACTCCCGGGCATAGCGGCTTTAAAAGATAAAAAAGATTAAGTCTTACGCGTCTAAACATTATATGCGAAAAACGATTATTGCCGGAAACTGGAAACTAAATAAAACAAATCGCGAGGCTATCGAATTGGTCACGCTCTGCATAAGGGATCTGGGAGACATTGCCGAGATTGATGTGGTCGTATGCCCTCCCTTTACCGCCCTATCAGATGTGAGTGATTTACTAACAGATTCCAATATCGGATTAGGTGCTCAGAATCTGTTTTGGGAAGAAACCGGGGCTTATACGGGAGAGGTTTCCGCTTTATTATTAAAAGATATTGGAGTGCAGTATGTGATTTTAGGACATTCGGAGAGACGGCAGTATTTCGCTGAGACGGATGAAGCGGTGAACAAAAAAATCCGAGCGGCATTAAAACATCAGCTCACTCCCATTGTCTGCATCGGAGAAGTTCTTAAAGAGCGAGAAGAAAACAAGACTTTTGATGTGATCAAAAAACAATTTAACCGCTCATTATCGGATCTTACTAACCAGGAGATTGAAAAGATTATCATTGCTTATGAACCTATTTGGGCGATAGGAACCGGTAAAACAGCAACGCCCCAGCAAGCTCAGGAGGTGCATCGATTCATTCGAGAACTATTAACGGAGAAATATAATCGAGAAATCGCTGAGACGGTCCGCATTCAATATGGCGGGAGTGTGAAACCTGATAATATTGCAGAGTTAGCTGATCAGCCTGATATTGATGGTGCCCTTGTGGGGGGGGCTAGTCTTCAGCAGGGGTCTTTTGTGGCTATTGTAAAAAACAGTTTAGGAGCAAAACACATATGATGGGATTCTTGATCTTTGTACATAGTGTCATCTGTATCTTTTTAGCTGCTATGATTCTCATTCAATCTGGAAAAGGCGGCGGATTAAGTGAGAGTTTTTCTTCGGCAGAATCGATTTTGGGTGCCCAGACAAATACCTTCCTGGTGAAAACGACCACAATTTTAACCAGTCTGTTTTTTATCACCTGTATTAGTTTAGCAGTTGTCTCAGCTCGAAGAGATAGGTCATTGATGACAGATAAGGCTATTCGAAAACAAAATGGTCCTATTTCACCTGCCGTTCAACCTCTGGCAGACCTGCCGATAACGGAATTAGACATTACTCCGAAGGATCCGGCGGTGGAATCAATTCCAATACCAGAAAATATCAAATCCCCAGTCCCATCAATGACACCGGATCGACCAGAGAATCAGCCGCTTTCCGATACCGATTCTCAATAAAGAATTGGTAAAGCATGA
>CAYJUK010000077.1:0-10135 GCA_964373335.1 uncultured Planctomycetales bacterium
CAATAGGGAAGCCCAATATCTCGACGTTTGTTCTCTATAAATTTTGGCTATTGGTTGTACAAACGTCAATATCTCACTGGAAGGTTATGGAAAAACGCTTGATACAGTAATGATCAGCGGTCATCCTCTGCCTTAAAATCGGCGTCGATGATATCTTCTTTTCCCTGATCCTTCTTTTCCGATCCGGCTGAACCACTCTTCGATTCACCCGAGCCTGAACCCGATTTCGGCCCGCCGGCCCCTTGAGTCGTCTGCTGGGCAGCGGTGGATTTATAAACCTCTTCCGCTAATTTATGACTGACTTTCTGCAGAGATTCCATGCCTTGTTTCATCCGATGAGAATCATTGGATTTAATAGCTTCCTTTAAATTATTTAATTCTTTTTCAATGTTTTCTTTGTCATTCGCGGAAATCTTATCTCCATAATCCTTAATGGATTTTTCCGTTGTATAAACCAGACTATTGGCCTGATTCACCACCTCGGCCGCATCTTTCCGTTTAGAGTCTTCCGCGGCAAATTTCTCTGCTTCCTTCACCATTTTATCAATCTCTTCTTTTGATAATTTCGTCGGGGCTGTAATCTTAATGCTCTGCTCTTTGCCTGTTCCCTTATCTTTGGCAGAGACATGGACAATTCCATTAGTATCGATGTCGAAGGTCACCTCGACCTGGGGGACGCCCCGCGGGGCGGGAGGGATGCCGACCAGATCAAACCGTCCCAGTTCCGTATTATCATTAGCCATAGGCCGCTCCCCCTGCAGGACACGGATTGTCACGGCCGGCTGATTATCCTCAGCGGTTGAGAAGACCTGGCTTTTCTTAGTGGGAATAGTTGTATTGCGATCAATTTGTTTGGTAAAAACCCCGCCTAATGTTTCAATCCCCAGCGACAAAGGAGTCACATCCAAAAGGAGGACCTCCTTCGCCTCTCCCTTAATAATAGCCGCCTGGATCGCTGCCCCCAGGGCCACACATTCCATCGGATCAACACCGCGCTCGATCTTTTGTCCGACCTCCCTCTCAACGAACTGCTGAACGATCGGCATACGCGTGGGGCCGCCCACAAGAATAATACGATCCACCTTGATACGTTCTCCTATTTTATCCGAGGCATCCTTCATAGCTTGAATAATCGGGCCCCGGCAGCGATCGACAATCGGAGAGATCAAGTCCTCTAACTTTGCCCGATCAATTTTTAAATTCAAATGCTTCGGCCCGGCGGCATCCGCAGTAATAAATGGCAGATTCACATCCGTGGAAATAGTACTCGATAACTCGATCTTGGCCTTTTCCGCGGCCTCCCGCAGCCGTTGAAAGGCCATTTTATCGTTTTTCAAATCGATCCCGGATTCTTTCTTAAATTCCCCAATGATATGGTCGATAAGAATATTATCCATATCCGTGCCGCCCAGCTCATTGTCACCGCTGGTTGCCAAAACTTCAAAAGTCGCTGCCTTGCTTTCCTGATCCCACCCCATCTCCAGGATCGTTACATCCAAGGTTCCGCCGCCGAGATCAAAGACCATGATCTTCTGCTCTTTCCCTGCCTTATCTAATCCATAAGCCAAACAAGCGGCCGTGGGTTCATTGATAATGCGAAGGACCTTCAATCCCGCAATCTCTCCGGCATCCTTAGTGGCTTGTCTTTGGTTATCGTTAAAGTAGGCCGGAACCGTAATGACGGCCTCCTCCACCTTATCTCCCAGATATTTCTCAGCATCCGTCTTGATCTTCTGCAAAATGAATGCGCTGACCTGCTGGGGAGAATATTCTTTGCCAAAGACTTTAAACTTATGATCCTTGCCCATCTTGCGCTTGGCCGCATAAATCGTCCCTTCCGGATTTATCGGTGCCTGACGACGAGCAGGTTCACCCACCAGACGTTGAGCATCCTTAGTAAAGGCCACAAAAGAAGGAAAGGCCTTCCCCGAAGCAACGCCCGCGCCTTCTGCCGAAGGGATAATTTGGGCTCGTCCACCCTCCATGACAGCGGCAGCCGAGTTTGACGTCCCTAAATCAATACCAATGGCTCTAGACATTTTTTCTTCCTCCTCACAATTCTATTTTAAAATTATTTTCTTAATCTTGTTGAATTAACCCCATGCCCCATGAAGCGATCCGAGAGAATGAATCTTTGATTAATTGGCAGGAGATTCTGGCGGCTTTTGTTCTTCGGCTATGACAGTTTGTTGATGAACAGCAACCTGAACCTTAGCGGTCCGGATGACTTTCTCTCCCAAACAATATCCTTTCTGATATTCCTCGAGGATGATCCCATCCTCTTTGTCATGATCCACAACCTGCATAAGAATTTCGTGGCTGTGGGGATCAAATTTCTTCCCCACTGTATCCATAGGATTCACATCGTTCTTCTTTAAAAATTCATTAACACGTCCCATGACCATCTCCACCCCTTTTAGAAAGGAACTGTTATCTTTTAAATGGGACTGGGACTGAGCCACCTGAACCGTTCTTTCTAAGTCATCCAAAATCCCTAAAAATTCCACCAGGATCCCTTCATTTGCGTATTTAATATAATGGAACTTTTCCCTTTCATACCGTTTACGGGCATTATCAAACTCCGCGTAAAGACGGAGGTATTTATCTTTATATTCCTCGAGTTCAGCAGTAATTTTGGGCAGATCCTTCTGAGGAGATTTCTCATCCCTTTCCTGCTGATGCTCCGGTGTTGACAGGGATTCTGGCTGCTCTTCCTTCATCTGGGGTTGATGCTCTTCTTTTTTCATCATAATCCCTTTCCGCCAGTGCCAGATTATAATATCTCATTCATCAGCTGTGAAAAATAATCCAGCGTTGAAATCACACGTTTATAATCCATACGGGTGGGTCCTAAAATGGCCAGTTTCCCGCTCGGGCCATGTTCGGTTTTAAATTCCGAAACCGCCAGGGAACAGGATTCTATATTCTCGTAGGCCATTTCCTTGCCGATATAAATCTTAATCTTTTGTTCCAGATCTCTGTTGATCACTTCCAAAAGCCTTTCCTTCTGCTCCAGAGCCTCAAGGATGTCGCTGATTTTCTTGAAGTCCTGGTATTCCGGATAATCCACGATAAAATTAATCCCTTTACAAATCAGTTTTCCACTCCAGCCATCAATAGAAATAATACTCGTATAATGAGTGACCTCAGATAAAGCCTTAGAAGCGAGGTCCAGCAGTTCTTCTAATCCCTTGACCTCACTTAAATATTCTTCCTTAATCCTTTGCCGTTCTTCATCTAATAATTGAATTTCATGCATCAGATGATCCACGTAATAACGGTACCCTTCTTGGGTAGGAACCTTCCCGGCCGAGGTGTGGGGATGAGATAAATAACCTTGATCTTCCAGATCGGATAAAATGTTTCTGATCGTAGCGGAACTCAGGTCCAAGTGACACTCCTTGGCAATATAAGCTGAACTGACGGGAGTGACTGTCTTTATGTATTCATCAACGACAATCTCCAGGACAAGGTTTTCTCTTGTCCTGGTATCTATTCTTTTGTAAATATTCATCTTACATCTCCGGCAAAAATTTATATCCCTGTCAATCTGAAAAAGTTATTGATTAACACAATATTTAGCACTCGACATAGAAGATTGCTAAGGGCGTATTATAACAAAAATCATCTTGTTGTCAACCCGCAGCAAAATCTTTTGGGGATGACTATATGCGGGGCGGAAATGACACCATAAATTTATCTGACACAGCATATAACTTATTTCTTCCTAAACTCCTCGCATTTACGAAGCAGAATAATCATTTGCGCCAAATGCTCATCGATGCTGGACACATGCGATTGTAAATCGACCAAACTCGGTTTCATTTCTCGACTGGGATGGAATCTCAGAATGATCCATCCATCGAGGATATCCAGCGGCATCACCGGTTTCCCCAAAGAATCAAACATCCTATATTTTAAAAATACCTTGGTGACCTTCTGATCCCACAAAACCCTCCTGGCCTTATCGGCATCATTGGTGAACACCTTAAATTCTTTAAGCTCCTCAGGGATAGGCAGGGAATCATCCATCCTGTTCCAAAACGAGGAAACATCACTGATGGATTTGACATTATCGCGGATCTCGGATCTTATTCGTTCGATTAAAACCAATGTCAGATCCACCGGAATCTTTGTCTTTAACAAACCCTTATGGGTAATCATCTCCAGGACCCGGTCATCGATATCTTCATACACAAAATCAAATCCCTCAAAACGAAAGTTAATCTGAAAGGAATGAGGATACTGCAGGGATGGGTTGAGCTGGCCGGAAAGGAACTTCGCTAAATGAGCCAGGTATCGACGTCTTGATTTTTTCTGAAACGGTCCACCTTCACTGAAGGTGAGGACAATCAGGATAAGAAAAAGGATGATAACAAAAATCCAGATCATAATATGTGAGGTTCCCTGGCTTCGTTGATTTCAGGATTCCACCTTTCCAATTTAATCCAGATTAAAATGTTTGTAAACACAATAATTCCGATAATTCCGATTTGGGGAACTCCGCGGGCGAAGGGTAGGAAAAAAGATATGACGACCGCAGAAAAGAATTGTCTTGATCCTAGGATCACTTGGCTATTTGACCTTCATCGGTCTGGAACTGGTTACTTCTTCAGCTTTAAAGATCAGCTCTCCATTTTTACCCGCATCCACTCTCACCTGCTCCTTTTCCCGGATCTCTCCCTTAAGGATCTTTAACGCAATCGGATCTTGGACCTCGCGTTGAATCACACGCTTCAAAGGTCGCGCGCCATACACAGGGTCATCCCCGTGAACACCCAAAATTTCTTTAGCCCTCTCAGAGATTTCAAGAGTGATCTGTTTATCTTTGAGTCGTTCCCTCAAGATATTGATCTGAATATCCACAATCTTATGGATGTCCCTCGGCTGAAGACGATTGAAGATGACCTTTTCATCAATACGGTTTAAAAACTCCGGACGGAATGAGTTCTTCAAGGCCTCCTGGATGGCCTTTGCCATCTTTTCCTTGCTGTCCAGTTCCATAATGATATCGGATCCGATATTGGAGGTCATAATGATGATTGTATTTTTAAAGCTCACGATCCGGCCCTGACCATCGGTGAGCCTTCCGTCATCCAAAATCTGTAGGAGGGCGTTGAAGACATCCGGATGCGCCTTTTCGATCTCATCAAAAAGCACGACCGAATACGGCCGACGACGGATCGCCTCAGTCAACTGCCCGCCCTCATCATAGCCCACATATCCAGGAGGAGCGCCGATCAGCCGGGAGACACTGTGCTTTTCCATGTATTCACTCATATCGATGCGCACGACCGCGTTTTCATCATCGAATAAAAACCACGCCAGCGACTTGGCCAATTCGGTTTTCCCGACACCGGTCGGTCCCACAAAAAGGAACGAACCGATCGGACGATTAGGATCGCTTAATCCTGTCCGGGACCGGCGGATACACGAGGCCACCAGATCAATGGCCTCATCCTGGCCAACGACCCGCGACTCTAAACTCTTTTCAATATTGATCAGCTTCTCGGTTTCACCCTCTATCAATTTGGACACCGGGATCTTGGTCCAGCGGGAGACAATCTCGGCAATATCCTGTTCATCGACTTCTTCCTTGAGCATTGACCCGGCGGCCTGCTGTTTGGCCAATTGTTTATTTTGCTGCTGTAAGTCCTTCTCTAAGACGACTAATTTCCCGTAACGGATTTCAGCCACCTTGTCGAGATAGCCTTCCTTTTCAGCCTTGGCCTCTTCCAGTTTTCTTTGCTCGATCTCAGCCTTGATCGCCCGGATTTTATTGATCACCTCTTTTTCGTTCTGCCAGCGCAGACGCAGCTTTTTATTTTCTCCTTTTAAGTCCTCAAGTTCTCGTTCAAGTTTCTGCAGCCGTTCCAGCGAGGCCTCATCTTTCTCTTTCTTTAAGGCCTGCCGCTCGATCTCGAGCTGCCGGATACGGCGCTCATTGACATCCAATTCCTGCGGCATGCTGTCAATCTCAATCCGAAGGTGCGAGGCCGCCTCATCGATCAAATCAATCGCTTTATCCGGAAGAAAGCGATCGGTAATATACCGCTGGGACATGGTCGCTGCCGCAATCAGGGCTGCATCCTGGATACGGACACCATGATGCACCTCGTAGCGCTCCTTAAGACCGCGCAGGATGGCAATCGTATCCTCCACCGTCGGCTCATTGACCAAGACCGGCTGGAAACGACGCTCCAAGGCTGCGTCTTTTTCGATATATTTACGGTACTCATCCAGGGTCGTGGCGCCGATACAGCGCAGCGTTCCGCGGGCCAGCGCCGGTTTTAATAAATTACCGGCATCCATAGCCCCTTCGGCTCTGCCAGCTCCGACAATCGTATGGAGCTCATCGATAAACAGGACAATACGGCCTTCCTTTGCTTCAACCTCTTTGAGAACCGCCTTCAATCGATCTTCAAAATCTCCTCGGAACTTAGAACCGGCAATGAGGGCGCCCATATCAAGGGTGATCACTCGCTTATGCTTCAATCCTTCCGGGACATCTTCCAGATCAATCCGCTGGGCTAAACCCTCGACGATCGCGGTTTTTCCAACACCCGGCTCACCGATCAGGACCGGGTTATTTTTCGTCCGGCGGGAAAGGACCTGAATCACCCGCCGGATCTCTTCATTGCGGCCGATCACGGGATCCAGTTTGCCCTGCTGTGCCAGTTGGGTTAAATCCCGGCCATACTTTTCCAGGGCCTGATATTTTTCCTCGGCATTGGCATCGGTCACTTTTTGACCGCCGCGCATTTTCTGAATGATCTTCAATAAATCATCTTCGCGAATACCCTGACGGCGTAACTCCCGGGCCAAGACATTCTCTTCCTCTTTATATATCGCTAAAAGAATATGCTCCTGCGAGACAAAATCGTCTTTCATATTCTTCGCGGTTTTCTGAGCGTCACTGAGGATCTTATTTAAAGAGGAAGACAAATGCGGCTGGACGCCTTCTACCTGAGGCCTTTTTTCTAAATCTTTCTCAATAGGTGAAATTAGGGAAGAGACGGATATCCCTAATTGCTCCAGAATAGCCGGAACAAGACCCTCTTGATCCTTCAACAAAGACAAGGAGAGGTGTTCCGGTTCAATCTGCTGATGGGTTAAGGCATCGGCCAGTTCCAGTGATTTTTGAATGGCTTCCTGACTTTTGAGAGTGAACTTATCTAATCGAAACATAAAAAATTCCCCCTTCAAGAAATTCTAACAGCAGCTCTATTCTGTCATAAATTCCTTGAATAGCACTCTAACAACAGGAGCGCTAAATTTTAGTAAAAAAAAATATAACTTATCACCTTGTCGATATTTCGGATTTTCCTATGACTGCCTCAATGTCTGTACTTATCTCCTGCGTCTGGTAAATCTCCTGGCTTTCCATGTGCCGCTTCGATAGCGAGGAGAGCGATAAGTCTCTCTGGGCTTCTGCATGAACTCTTCGGAAGGGATGTCGGGGTGTTTGGAGATGGGCAGGGCCGCTTTAATGAACCGCTCGATATTGATCACATCCTGCTTTTGATCGGAAGTGGCAAAAGATATCGCGTGTCCGGGACATCCAGCCCGACCGGTGCGGCCGATACGATGAATATAATTCTCGGCATGTTCCGGAATATCGTAATTGATCACAACCTCAATCCCTTTCACATCGATTCCGCGGGCAGCGATGTCGGTCGCAACCAGCACCCGGTATTTTCCCCGCTTAAATCCCTCCAGGGCCTCGCGCCGTTGAGATAACGACCGGTCGGAATGGATCTCCGCCGCCCGGTGCCCGCTTTGACGCAGAGCCCCGGTCATGCGGTGGGCCGAGATCTTGGTTCGGCAAAATAAAAGAACGGAGCCGCGGAATTGATTCAACAATTTTTCCAGAAGGGATCTTTTCATTTCATTTTTCACAATAAATAATTCATGAGTTACATGCTCAACCCTTGTCCCTGAAGGAGCAATCTCAACCGAAACCGGCAAGCGCATGTGACGTTTGACCACCGCCAGGATTTCCGAAGGCATAGTCGCCGAAAAAAGCAAAGTTTGGCGCTCCAGAGACAGTGCTTTTAAAATCACATCGATCTGAGGCGCAAACCCCATATCAAACATCCGGTCAGCTTCATCCAGAATCAGGATCTTCACCTCGTTGAGATGTACCTTGCGCTGCTCCATCAAATCAATCAGACGTCCGGGGGTGGCAATCAAGACCCGAGGATGCCAGGATAATGCCTTCAATTGATTGTAAATAGGATCACCGCCAATCAAAACCGCGGTTCTAATCCCAAATGGCCGCCCAATCTTAAAAAAACTTTCATCCGCTTGCAATGCCAGCTCGCGCGTGGGAACGATGACCAATGCCCTCCCTTTGTCTTGAGCGAGTTTTTGCACCGTTGGGATGACAAAGGCCATGGTTTTGCCGGTCCCGGTTTGAGCAATTCCCATCACATCTTTACCTTCTAAGACTAATGGAATTGCTTGATGCTGAATGGGCGTAGCATTCTTGAATTTGAGCTGATTGATAATATCAATAATCTTAGGGGCAATCCCTAAACCAAAAAAGTTATAATTCGATTGTTCCACAGAAACTCCTTGAAAAGAATTGACAAACCCTTTTAAAAAAAAAGATACTTACACTAAAATTGGGAATCCAATGCTCTCCTCTGCAATTGGATTCCCAATTTTTTCAATCATATTTAATTCGTAGGTATGACCCCCGGACATCCGGATAATCAAATTACCAGCCGCTTCTTCGGTGGCCACCGCCGCTGCTTCTATTGTCCCGTCTTCCTCCACCGCTGCGAAAGTTTGAAACACGGGGACGAGCCTCATTGACAGTTACCATACGTCCTTTAAGTTCCTTAACACTATTAATGGCGTTCTCGGCTTCCTTTTTACCAGGCATTTCCACAAATCCGAATCCTCTTGATTCACCGGTGAATTTATCCTTAATAATGGAAGTGGTAGTAACCTGTCCGTAGGCTTCAAACGCAAGTTTGAGATCTTCTTCTGTAACTTCCTTTGCTAGACCACCTATGTAAATATTCATTTCACTCTCCTCAAATAGGTCTTGTATAAAAAAATTCGGATCATGACCGAAATTTTTTGTCCTTATAGCTTTACTACTTTTTGGGCTTGTTCGCCTTTGGGGCCCTTAACAATCTCAAATTCAACCGCTTGACCCTCTTCTAAAGATTTATAACCTTCGCCCTGGATCTCGCTGTGATGAACAAAGACATCTTGACCAGAATCGGTTGTGATAAAACCAAACCCCTTCTGGTTATTAAACCATTTTACTTTTCCTTTAGCCATGACTCCTAATCTCCTTTCCCTAAGGTTTGAACAGTAATTTATTAACAAACTACTGCTTGAATAATGATGCCATCCTGATTACGGGCTAACACCCAACTTTTGGGGTAGACCCCATTGTATGGGGTAAACCCCATTGTATGGGGTAAACCCCATTATATGGGGTAAACAAAAAAAACCGCAAGATAAGTGAACCTCCTCCTTGCGGTGTTAGATCTCTTCTCTTTCCCGTAATCAAAACGAATTATGGCCTATTTCTTTTATTTTGTCAAACACATATTTTAAACAACACATATTTTAAAGTAGGGAATGGTTTTAAACCATTCCCTACAAATACACATAAATTTCATTAGCAAAAATCATTTTATGACCACATGATCCGAAACGAAAAAAATTTAGAACAAATCCAACAATACCTCAGTGTCTGTATCCTAAAAAAAATATAATGCCGCTATTAAGGCTGCCCCGATGGCATAGAGTGTAAAGGTATCACGGACAAAATAAGGATAAGCTAATAGAAGGATGCCGATCATCAGCGGTTTCCATTGAGAATTTTTCTTCCCGTAGATGAAGACACCGAAACCAATACTGCTGAACAGAAGACTGCCAATCAGCGACCACAACGAAAACCCGCCGAGTAAGCCGCCCAGCAAGGATCCACTACCCCTAGACATATTCATAACCTGATCGATCAATTGTTGTTCATCCTGACCATGAGCCTGAGCACTGAAAAGCAAGACTAAAATCATTATGATCATTTTTTTATTCACGGCGCTTCCTTTCGACATCGATTCCTTTCCGAGCGTCTTACATTCTGGAATGATCTTATCAAATGTCCCGC
>CAYJUK010000078.1:0-10100 GCA_964373335.1 uncultured Planctomycetales bacterium
GCTTCAGCGGCCAAAGCAAAATCCTGCTGTCAATCCAATTGGGACAGCAATGAGATTTTATATACTGATAAGTGATCATAAATTTTGTTATTGATAATTCCTTTGAGTCAAGTGGACTTCTTCAAATTGTAAAGGCTCTTTATGCAAAGTGGCTGGCTGCCCGGCGGCGTTAAATTGCCAAGCGGCCACATAACAGAAATGGGCATCGTCTCTTAAGGCCTCTCCCTCGGGGGTCTGATATTCTTCTCGGAAATGTCCTCCGCATGATTCGTTGCGGTGCAAGGTGTCTTGCACCAGTAATTCTGCAAACTCAAGATAATCAGCCACCCGTCCGGCCTGTTCTAAGGTTTGATTCAAATCTTCTCCTGAACCCGGGATCGTTACATCCTGCCAAAATTCTTGGCGAATCTTGGGGATATTTTGGGCAGCCTCATTTAATCCCCTGGAGTTGCGCGACATCCCGCAAAGATCCCAAAGCTGCCTTCCTAACTGACGGTGAAATTCATCCGGGGTACGTTTTCCCTGAATCGAGAGCAATCGTTTGATTTTCTCAATGTTTTCCATTTCGGTTTTTTTGAACTCAGATAAATCTGTGCTTGTTTGACCTGACGGAGACTGAGCGAGATAGTTCCCGATGGTAAAGGGAAGTATAAAATAGCCGTCGGCTAAACCCTGCATCAGGGCGCTGGCACCTAAACGGTTCGCCCCATGATCAGAGAAATTTGCCTCTCCAATGACAAATAAACCTGGCAGATTGCTCATAAGATTATAATCTACCCAGAGTCCTCCCATAGTGTAATGAGGAGCGGGGTAAATCATCATGGGTTCCTGATAAGGATCAATTCCGGTGATCTTCTCATACATCTCGAAAAGATTTTCATATCGGGCGGTGATGATATCTCTTCCGAGACGCTTGATCGCATCTTGAAAGTCTAGATAGACGGCCAAACCCGTTGGACCAACCCCTTTGTTTTGATCGCATTGTTCCTTGGCGCTGCGCGAGGCAATATCTCGGGGGACTAAATTCCCAAAACTGGGATATTTGCGTTCGAGAAAGTAATCACGCTCTGGCTCTGGAATCTGGGAAGGAGATCTTTTATCTTGGGGTGATTTAGGAACCCAGACACGTCCATCGTTACGCAGACTCTCACTCATCAATGTGAGCTTGGATTGGTAATCCCCATGAACAGGGATACAGGTGGGATGAATCTGAGTATAACAAGGATTGGCCAAAAAGGCCCCGCGTTTATGGGCTCGCCATATGGCCGTGACATTACAGGCCTTGGCGTTTGTTGACAAATAAAAGATCGTACTATAACCCCCTGTTGCCAAGACAACCGCATCTGCGGCATGGGATTCGATGGTTCCATTGATGAGATTTCGAGTGACTATCCCTCTGGCCTTGCCGTTAATCACGATCAGATCAAGCATCTCAGTTCTGGGGAAAAGTTTGATAGTCCCCTTCCCCACCTCTTTCATAAGGGCACTATAAGCACCTAATAAGAGTTGTTGGCCAGTCTGCCCACGGGCATAAAAGGTTCGTGAAACTTGAGCCCCGCCGAAGGATCGATTATTCAAATAACCACTGTATTCTCGAGCAAAAGGCACCCCTTGCGCCACACATTGATCAATAATGCAGTTACTCACCTCGGCTAAGCGGTAGACATTAGCTTCCCGGGCACGGAAATCTCCTCCTTTGATTGTATCGTAAAAAAGACGTTCAATGCTGTCTCCATCATTAGGGTAGTTCTTGGCGGCATTAATCCCCCCTTGTGCGGCAATGCTGTGAGCTCGGCGAGGACTATCTTGAAGGCAGAAGACCTTGATATTGTATCCCAATTCCGCCAGGGAAGCGGCTGCGGAGGAACCAGCCAAACCTGTCCCTACAACGATAATATGGTATTTGCGTTTATTGGCCGGATTCACCAGTTTCAGGTTGGCTTTATGTTGGGTCCATTTATTCTTGAGAGATCCGGATGGGATCTTGGCATCTAACATTAGGGCCTTAACTCTTCCAATAATCCAGAAGGACATGAATGGGAAGCATACTATAAACTAAAGCAACCATCGTTCCAGAAAAATGACTGATCTTTTTGATGATAGATTCATTGCTGGGTGAAAGCCAACCAAAGGTTTGAAAAAAACTTTGAATCCCATGATTAAAATGTAAGCCGACAGCAATCATAGCGATAATATACAGAAAACTATGTAAAGGATCACTAAAGGCGTTATAAACTACCCCATAAAGTCCGTAACTTTGGCCGTCTTTGAGAATGCTACGAGGACCCTGATGATCCACGAAGGTAAAATCTAAAAGATGCCAGATGACAAAGGCGAAAATCATCAGTCCCGTGTAAGGCATGAGTCTGGTGGCCCAGGAGCGTTGTCCCACGGGTTGATAGACCGAGTATCGCGATATCCCTCGGGATTGAATATTTTCAAGAACGAGCAATGTTGTCGTATACAAGTGAAGTAAAAAAAGGAAAAGTAATCCCAATTCCAATAGATATAGAAAAGGCCGGAGGCCGGCAATCTTTTTGGCATAGGCGTTAAAGATATCCGGTCCCCCAAAAATAAATAAATTGCCTGCCAAATGAACGATGACAAACAAGATCAAGAACAACCCCGTTGACGCAACGATCTGTTTTTTGCCTAGGGATGTCTGATAGTATTGGAGGAATCGAAGCATTGGTGTGGATTATAACACGGGCATTTTTAGAAAAAATTTAAATCTCTAACTTTTTTATCCTTGTTGATAAGATCTGTTTGAGCTGGAAAATTCCGTAAAGGATTCTCATTTTTAAGCTAAGCCTTCTTCATTGTATGCTTATTGAGAATTTTTTCTACCTTAACGAAAAATTCATCAATATCTTCCTGAATGTTGAGGACAACATTTTTTAATTGGAGTTCCACCCGGGAAAGGTTGATCACCACAATCTTCCCGGAACTGTAGGCGGGGAGTATGGCCGCAGGATAAACAACACAGGATGTACCGATGACAAAAAAAAGATCAGATTGTTCTGCCAGTTGGGTTGATTCATGGAGATATTTCACATTTTCTCCAAAAAAGATAATATCCGGTTTGATAACACCACCGCAAGAACACAGAGGAATATCCTGGGTGAGTAATTTTTGTTTTAGAACCTCATAAGAGTATTCTGCATAACAAATCAGGCAATGACTGAGCCAAAAGCTTCCATGCATTTCCAATACCTTGGTTGATCCGGCTTTTTGGTGAAGAGAGTCGATATTTTGAGTGACAATACCGATCAATTTTTCTTTTTTCTCCAAATGAAATAAAAAACGATGGGTAAAGGTCGTCTCAATTTTGTTTTCTAAGTTTATGAAATCGCGCGCAAAATCAAAAAATGGTTTGGGATCAAGATTGAAAAATTCAATATTAAAGATTTTATCCGGATCATATTTCCGGGTGACATAAAGCCCCTGGGGACCACGAAAGTCAGGAAAACCCGCCTTGGTTGAGATCCCTGCCCCCGTGAGTGCGGTAATCTGGTTAGATTCGCGTATTAATTCGGCGCAGAGGAAGACAGGATCTTCCCTCATCTTGAATTATCCTTCTTCGGAGTATTTCTTTTTAAGCTCATCGATAACGTTGGCATCTGCTAAGGTGGTCACATCTCCCAAGGCTCGACCCTCGGCAATATCTCTTAACAATCGTCGCATGATCTTTCCGCTGCGTGTCTTCGGTAAATCAGCAGTAAAAAGGATTTTGGAAGGACGAGCGATGGATCCGATTTTTTGAGCCACATGGTCTTTTAGATTTTCTTCGATCTGAGGAGTAGATTGGTTTCCCTCTTTTAAGGTTACGAAGGCCGCAATAGCCTGACCCTTTATGTCATCGGTAATTCCTACCACAGCTGATTCCGCGACAAGGGGATGATCCACCAAAGCACTTTCCACTTCCATGGTAGAAATGTTATGACCTGCCACCAGCATAATGTCATCAACTCGCCCTAACAACCACAGATAACCGTCTTTATCCCTCTTGGCCCCATCTGCGGGAAAATAGGTATCGGAGTCCCATCGGCTCCAATAAGTTTTTTTATAACGATCTGGATCCCCATAAATCCCTCTTAACATGGATGGCCAAGGTTGGGTAATCGCGAGGTATCCTCCTCCCAGTTTGACCTCATGACCTTCCTCTGTCAGGACGGTGGCTTGGATTCCCGGCAAGGGTTTTGTAGCTGAACCTGGCTTTAAGGAATGTACTCCCGGCAAGGCAGAGATCATAATGCTTCCAGTCTCTGTTTGCCACCAGGTATCAACAATAGGACATCTTTTGTTTCCAATATTTTCATAATACCAGATCCAAGCCTCGGGATTGATGGGCTCTCCTACACTTCCTAGTAAGCGTAGACTGGTTAAATGACAATCTTTCGGCCATTGGGTCCCCCATTTCATAAAAGCTCGAATGGCCGTTGGTGCTGTATAAAAAACACTGACTTTATATTTTTCAATAATCTTCCAGAAACGATTGCGTTCCGGGAAGTCGGGGGTACCTTCATACATGACTTGAGTGGCGGCATTGGCCATGGGACCATAAACGATATAGCTATGACCGGTGACCCAACCGACATCAGCTGTACACCAGAAAATGTCTTCGGGTTTGAGATCAAAGACCCATTGTGTCGTATTCGTAACACCCGTCATATAACCGCCCGTTGTATGAATGATCCCTTTAGGTTTCCCAGTGGTTCCGGAAGTATAAAGGATATAGAGCATGTCTTCAGAATCCATTCGTTCTGGCTCACAGTAATCTTTGGCTTTCGCCATGAGCTCATGGTACCAATAGTCACGGCCATTCTTCATGAGGACTTCCGATTTGGTTCTTTGGATCACTAAAACATTTTGAATAGTCGGGCAATCCTTTAAGGCTTGATCACTCGTCAATTTAAGAGGGATGATTTTCCCTCGGCGATATCCACCATCAGCGGTGATCAGCAATTTGGCCTGGGCATCTTGAATACGATCTCTTAAGGAATCGGCACTGAACCCACCAAAAACAACGGTATGGACAGCCCCCACTCGCGCGCAGGCCAACATGGCAAAAACTGCCTCTGGAATCATGGGCATATAGATGGCAACACGATCACCCTTCTGGATTCCCAATTCTTTAATAACATTCGCCAATTTGTTAACAGCTTCGTATACGTGTTCATAGGTCAATTTTTGTTCTTCTCCGGGCTCCCCTTCCCAGTAGAAGGCAATCTTTTTTCCTAAACCTTTCTTAATATGCCGGTCGAGACAGTTATAACTCGCATTCAGTTGTCCTCCCACAAACCATTGGGCAAAGGGAGATTTCCATTGAAGAACCTTTGACCATTTCTTATACCAGTCTAGTTTTTCGGCGCATTGTGTCCAGAAGGCATCGGGATCGGCGTTGGCCAATTGATAAATCGATTCATCTTGGATATTGGCTTGGGACTGGAATTGTTGAGGAGATGGAAAAATACGATGTTCTTTTAAAAGGTCAGCAACGGTAGATTTTGTGAGGTTTTGGATTTTAGGGGACATTTCCCACTCCTCGGTTATTTGATCAAACTTAGAATTTTTTTAAATTTGGGATGATCGGCAGTGCGTAATAACTCGCAGATGACGGTTTCCGAGCTGGTTAACTCACCTCCCCTGGCTCTGATCCTTTCTAATCCTATTTCTTTATTTTCCAGCGTGCGGGAAGAAACAGCATCCTGGACGACTTGAACCTGAAATTTTCTCTCGATTAAATCACTAACCGTTTGATAAACGCAGACATGGGTTTCGATCCCCGTGATCAGAATTTGTTGACGATTGATCCGGGATAAATTTTTCATAAAAGCTGGATTAATACAGCAGCTAAAGCTGGTTTTTTCAATCGGATGATGTCCTGGCAATGCATGGGCGATTAGGGGAATCGTAGGGCCGATTTTCTGAGGGGCTTGTTCTGTCCAGAGGATGGGGATTTGAAGAATATCGGCGGCCTTGATCATGCGCACAAGGGAATGAATGAATTGATCCTTCTCAAACATGAGTTCTGCTAATTGGCCTTGAACATCAATCACCAGAAGGACGCTTTTTTCGATATCAAACATGGAGGAATGAAAGGTGAGAATGTCTTAATTAAAAAGGATTTTTTCCCGTACCTAAGATAAGGATTGTTTTATTAAAAACGAGACTTAACATAATTCATTTTTGCTCTTCAAACTCATCGAACACTTGAATAATACCGCATCCAATCCGTCTCCCGGCATTTCCCGTGGGTTGATCAAAATCGTCTTTTTTTTCATGCAAGATAACCGCTTTCCCTTCGACATTATGCTGACTGCCTTTGATCGTCACACCCGGGAGAAAGATGGTCAGCGTCCCGGTGCCATTTTCATCAATGACGATATTGCCCATGTCACCGGCATGCGCCTTTTCCATTCCGTCCATCAGTAAATTCCCATGGGGTGAATTTGTGGGATTATAATGTCCGCCAGCATCCGCCCCTTCATTCTCGCAGCTGCCGTTTTCATGAATATGGAATCCATGATCTCCGGGATTAGGAACATTTTCTAGTTTAGCGATAACTATGAGAGCAGCCGGACTTTCGATAAACTTAACTTCTCCTTTAATCTTAAGGCCTTCCTTTGTTCCCTGAATCACGGCAACAGCTTTGGTGAAATCCTGTTTTATTGAAGTCAAATCTTCTGAATTGGGTACGGTTGGTAGGGATTGTGGTACTGGTTTGTTTTCTGTGGGAAGGTCACTAGATTGCTCCTGAATCGAATTATCAATTAATGCATTTTTTTCTTCTTGGGCCATCCCGGATGAAATGGTTAATCCAAGTACAGCGTAACAAAAATTTTTAAACCCATTACTTAAAGAAAAACGCTGTACAGTGCTGTGTTCCTTAGTGTAAAAATTTAGGTTACACAGTACTAGGATTAAACTTAAGGTGCTGATTAGACCTAACCGCATTGATAGGACTCCTTTCTTTAAGTAATGACCCAATTAGCGAATCTGCGTATTAAATACAGTGGTGGAGCTTTTCGTCATTTTAGCCTTTCCCCACATCCAGACTACTAATATTAAGATTAATGGGATTAGCAAGAAGGCGATAAAAACCCATACCGGAACTTGTTTATTTTTAGGATCGTAGAACAAGGACATAATGTTTTCTTTGATTGTATGAATTGAAAATCGAAGATTAGAAAAATATTATAGCGGAATTTTGATGATTGCAAAGGGAAATCTTGGAATGAAATACGGAAATTCAGCGAGTTATGAGCGGCAAGGTGAGATCAATCGCAAAAGCACGCACCCCTTTAATCGAGAAGGCAATCTCAACTTTTTCATATTGATTATAGTCAAATGGAACACCTTGAGGGATGGAATTGCGATGAGCAAAAGGTTCAGAGAGGATTAAGCTCCGGGACCCCCGGGCGGATAATCTTTGGTTAAATTGCTCAGAAAGATTCTTGCAATGATCGCTGAAGGTTTTCAGGACATCTTCGGCATTATCAATATCAATTTTAGGAAGTCCAAAACCTTTAAGAATATGTTCAATACTGTCATCATTAAGGTACAAAACAAAGGCTCCACAAGCTAATTGATCCTTTTGGTCGGGAGGTGATTTAAAAAAATTAGCCGCGAACACATAGCCAGAATTATTAAATTTTTCTAACCCAGAGGCGATCATTCTCTGATCATATTCAATGATGTCTTGAATTTGAATAGTGGAATCCTGAGAAAATTGGATTCTTCCTACTTTTTGGAATATTTCATCGATCATTGATTTGACAAGCTGGGCATATTCTAAAAGGTGGGATTTTTTTGGGACCTCAGGCATAGAGATTAATCAACTCAGGTCAGACGGTTTTGGGACATGATGCTTTTGGCCTCTAGAATGAGAGCTATGATGTCTCGACGGCTGACTACGCCAATTAATATGCCATCTTTGACGATAGGAACTCGTCGGATATTTTTTTCAAGAAAAAATTTACATATCGTAACTGCACCCGTATCTTCCGTAAAACTGACCACATCCTTTGTCATAAAATGTTCTACTTTATTGCGAGCTTGAAGATCGGAGTTAAGGAGGATTCGTAAAACATCTTTTTCCGAAAGGATTCCTACCAGACGATTTTCATCATTAACAACCGGTAGCCCACTGATCTTATGTTTTGTTAGTAATTCCATAGCTTCATAGATGGGTGTTGAGGGTTTCACGGAAATAACATTTTTGGTCATGATAGATTTAATTGGTAACATAAGGCCTCCTCTGTTTCTATTCAGCGAACAATGGCGATGACTTTTAGGGCTACAACCACCCCGTGAATATCTTTATTTTGAATCGGTAAGATTCCGATAAATATCTGCTTCAAGGATCGTTTTATAAAAGAAGACCTCATTTGAGTATCGAATTCGTATCTATTGAACTATAAAGAATTTTTAAGTGCAAGTAATAGTGTAAAATTTAAAGGTAACACCCCAAGGGTTATTATCCTGCATAGATTTTTTTAGTTAAATTTATCAGAAAACTTATTTTAAGATAAGACCTTAACCGGCACTCTTATTGAGCTGTTTGTTGCTGTGTTGACGGCTTTATAGGACAGAACTTCTGGGCACAGTAATTTTTTCCGATCCAGAATCCAGCACCTAGTAAAAGTAGGACGATTAAAATTTTAATCATTAAATTCTTACCACAACAATTCCCTGCTGATGTGCAGCAAGATTTTTGACCTTGGTCTTGATCTGATTTTTTCTCTTCAGACATAGGACACCCCTTTCTTGGTTAGAAATTGATAAGTGAGGCATAGCATCATATATACAATGATACTCTTTTTGTCAAGGAATGATTATTTGGGGATTGCATTTGATGAGATTAAGGAGAAAATCTTATCTTTATTCATCAGCATGATAGAATTTAGACAGCTGCACTGGAACTCGTCTGGGTCCCCATTCACCTGGTTTTTCATCAAAATGACCAAGGCAGATGGTTCCACAAAAGCGGCATTTATTCTTTTCAATAAGATTATATTCCCCCAATCGATACCAGTCCCTTTCAATCAGAAGTTGGCTGCAATGCGCACAGTAGGTACTCCCTCCTTCAATATCATGGACATTCCCAGTATAGACATAATGAAGACCTTTAGAAAGGGCAATTTTTCTTGCCCGGGTGAGGGTCACGGGAGGTGTGTGCGGTTTATCTAACATACGATAGTCCGGATGAAATGCTGAAAAGTGCAGGGGGACATCAGGACCCAGGTGTTCCATAATCCACTCGGTCATCGCGTGAATCTCTTGATCACTGTCATTCTCTTCTGGGATCAGTAAAGTGGTGATTTCAAACCAAACCCGGGTTTTATTTTTAAGGTAAACGAGAGTATCCAAGACGGGCTGCAAGGCACCTAACGTGACTTTTTTATAGAATTCCTCAGAGAAGGCTTTCAGATCAACATTGGCTGCATTCATGTGTTGATAAAAATCAGGACGGGACTCATCAGTCATGTATCCCGCGGTGACGGCTACGGCATAGATCCCCAATTCACGGCAGGCATCTGCAATATCCATAGCGTATTCCGCGAAAATTACTGGGTCATTATAAGTGAAGGCGACACTTTTACAATGAAGCGCCTTGGCCGCCTGAGCAATCATTTGAGGAGAGGCCTGATCCGTTAGCCGATCAAACTCTCGAGACTTGCTGATATCCCAATTTTGACAAAATTTACATCCTAAATTACATCCAGCCGTGCCAAACGACAGGGTACTGGTTCCGGGAAAAAAATGATTGAGCGGTTTTTTTTCTACGGGATCGATACAAAATCCGCTGCTGCGACCATACGTTGTCAGAATCATTTTTCCTCTGATATTTTGCCGCACAAAACAGAATCCCCTTTGCCCATCCGCTAAAGAGCACTGGCGGGGGCAAAGGTTGCACAGGATCCGTTTGTCATCGATTGTGTGCCAGTATTTTCCTTCGTATAACATTTTGATTTCCTAATGAGGTTTGTCCTTGTAAAAATAATTTAGGGTGTCAATTTTCAGTATGTAAGACACTTCATCAGGTTATGTCTTAAAATACCTGTAAATTCGTTTCCATAAAAAAGGGCATGAGGTAT
>CAYJUK010000079.1:0-10061 GCA_964373335.1 uncultured Planctomycetales bacterium
CCGGATCGATGAGAATGTCCGTATCGAGGTAGATAAAGAAGCCATTGCTAATATCATTAAAAGTTCAGAATCTGGATAAAATGAAAAATGGGTCAAGAACTTAAGAATAGAGTTCTTATTATTCTCGCAGTTCTTATTGCGGCAGTATTTTCTGCCTTTCCCCTGGATAAAAGGATCAATCTGGGGCTTGACCTTAAGGGGGGGATGCATCTGATCCTTAAGGTTGAGACGGATAAAATCCCGGAGAAATCCCGGAATGATGCCGTTCTCAGGGCCATAGAAATTCTTCGCAATCGTATTGACGGACTAGGGGTAGGGGAGACGGTTATTCAGAGACAAGGAGAAAATCAGATCCTGGTACAACTTCCCGGGATTACTGACCGTGATGCCGCCCTCAATATGATAGGGAAGGTCGCCCAGCTGGAATTCCGCCTCGTCAATGAAGATCCCAATAATTAATAGGCGGCCTTGACCGGAAAGACGCCGGAAGGATTTCTATTAAAAACGTTAAAAGATGATAACACACCCGTCCTTCTTGTGGATCAAGTTGCCTTAAGTGGAGAGAATATTGTAGACGCTCGGGTAGATTTTGATGCCAGTGGTTTTAATCAACCTTATATTTCCCTCCAATTTAATACCAAGGGGGCAAAAGATTTCGGAGTCTTAACTCAAAATAACGTTGACAGAAAATTAGCCATTATCCTGGATGGAGAGGTTTTATCTGCTCCCGTCATAAACGAACCCATCCTCAGCGGGAATGCTCAGATTACTGGGACATTTACCTTTGAAGATGCCTCCCTTTTAGCCCTGGCCTTACGTTCCGGTGCCTTACCTGCTCCCATGCATGTGGAAGAAGAAAGGACTATTGGTCCTCTGCTGGGGCAAGATTCTATTATTGCCGGGATAAATGCGACTATCGTTGGAGGGGCATTGGTCTTTCTGTTTATAGTGATATATTATCTCAAGGCTGGTTTTATTGCTAACATCTCTTTACTGGTCAATCTTCTTCTTCTTTTGGGATCCATGGGTTTTCTTAATGTGATGCTGCCTCAGTCTCAGCTGACCTTAACCCTCCCCGGGATCGCAGGGATCATCCTCACCCTCGGGATGGCCGTTGATGCTAATGTCTTAATCAACGAACGAATCAGGGAAGAATTATCCAATGGACGCAATTTAACCATGGCTGTTCAAAGTGGATTTCATAAAGCCTTCAACGCTATTTTTGACTCTAACATAACAACCCTTATTGCTGCTTTTATGCTGTTTCAATTTGGATCCGGTCCCATTAAAGGATTTGCTGTGACCTTGAGTATTGGTCTATTTTGCAGTCTTTTTTCAGCACTTTTTGTCACCAAGACTTTATTTCAGCTTGGGGTGACATTGAAGCTGATCAAAGATTTACCCATGCTGCAATTTTTTCCCTCGCCCAAATTCGATTATTTATCCAAGCGTTATATTTTTATTGGGATCTCGATGGTTCTCATCCTGGCAAGTCTGTTTAATGTCATTGAGAGAAAACGGTCCATTTACGGCATTGACTTTGCCGGTGGACAAATACAGGAATATCGATTCTCTCAACCTATCCCTATCGATAGCATCAGGAATGCCCTTAAAGAAAACGGGGTCAAGGATGTCATTATTCAGGGATTTGCACAGAATCCCCGGGATGTAGTTATTCGCACTGCTGAAGATACTTATGAACAAGTGACCCGAACCTTCCGACAAGGCTTTCCAGACAACTCTTTTGAAATCCTCCGGATAGAAAAGGTAGGACCGGTTGTAGGAAAGGCCTTAAGAATGCGAGCGCTATTAGCGATGATCTTTGCCTTAGCCGGGATCCTTGTTTACGTTGGATTCCGTTTCAAACATTTTGATTTTGCCGTTGCCGGCGTGGTGGCCTTATTGCATGATGTCATCATCGCTCTAGGAGTAACGGTTATCTTTGGCCGGCAGATTGACCTTTTAGTTGTGTCTGCCTTATTAACCATTGCTGGTTATTCCATTAACGACACAATTATCATCTATGATCGTGTTCGCGAAAACCTAGCCAAGGGATCCAAACAACCTCTCGCCAATGTGTTAAATCTAAGCATTAATCAGACCCTGGGACGAACGATCTTAACAACCCTTTGTACTTTTCTCGTTGTGATCGCCCTGTATTTCCGAGGAGGAGAAGTCCTCAATACCTTTGCCCTCTGTCTGATGATAGGTTTTATTGCGGGAACTTATTCCACAGTCTTTATCGCATCCCCCATTGTCTTAGCCTTACAAAAGAAAAAATAACCTCCGCTTGACTCAATCGCAGTTCTCATCATTTTATGTTTCATTCAATCAAGTTTTTTGTAGGGCAATCTGTTGAGCCTTTAGAGACGGTCAGGCAACTGATCGCCTTCAACTATCACCGGGTGCCTTCTGTCGGCCAATCGGGAGAATTTAGCCAACGAGGGGGGATCATTGACATCTTCCCCTTTCACCATGATTCTCCCCTCCGTATCGATATCGATGATTGTACGATCCGCTCCCTCTACAGTTATAACCTGTCCACCGGGAAATCCCTCTGGGATCATAAGATTGTCATCGTCCTTCCGAATAAAACTTCCTCTCATAAAATCCCTTTCACCGCTGATGCGCCTTTACAAAATTTTATTGATATTGAAGAAGGGGATTACGTCGTTCACAATGTCCATGGGATAGGAAAATTTTTGGGGATTTCTGATATCCCGCTGAAAAACAAAAAACAGCCTCACCTGGTGATTGAATACAAGGGAGGGGACAAGCTCTATATTCCTGATCATGATATGCATCTGGTCCAAAAATACGTCAGTTTCAATAAAAAACCGCCTCGATTATTTAAACTCGGCAGCAAAGAATGGCAACGAATAAAGACCCATATTCAAAAACGGATTCAAAGAATAGCCGCGGAGCTATTACATACCCAGGCTTTACGAGTCAGTCAAAAAGGGTTTGCCTTTCCCCAGGATAACGAATGGCAAAAAAAATTTGAAGCATCTTTCCCTTTTACTGAAACGGAAGATCAAAAAAAATCCACACAAGACGTTAAGGTCGATATGGAATCTCCGTATCCCATGGATCGGCTGATCTGCGGTGATGTGGGATATGGAAAAACCGAGGTGGCTCTTCGTTCCATATTTAAAGCCGTCATGGGTGATAAACAAGTCGCTGTCTTAGTTCCAACAACGATATTAGCCGAGCAACATTATTATAATTTCACCAATCGTCTGATGCATTATCCCATCCGCGTTGCCATGCTTAGCCGGTTTAAAACCAAACAAGCACAGCAGAAAATCATTGCTGATCTCAAATTAGGGAAGGTGGATATCGTCATCGGGACCCATCGTCTTCTTTCCAAAGATATTGGATTTAAAGATTTAGGTCTGATCGTCATAGATGAAGAGCAACGCTTTGGAGTGCGCGCTAAAGAAAAATTGAAACATCTCCGTCTTCTGGTAGATGTACTCATGTTAACGGCAACCCCCATTCCCAGAACCTTGTACATGTCATTATCCGGAGCCAAAGATATGTCGGTGATCTCAACACCCCCACAAAACCGCATCCCAGTGGCTACTCATATTGTTGAATTTGATGAAGATTTGATCCGGGAGGCCATCGGAAGAGAATTGAATCGCAAAGGTCAGGTCTTTTTCTTACATAATCGCATCAATGACATTGAACAGATTGCAAAAATCGTCCAAAGACTTATCGCTCAAGCCAAGGTTGCCATTGCTCATGGACAAATGCCTCCGAGACTTTTGGAAGAAATTATGCTAAAATTTCTCAAAAATGAGATTCAGGTGTTGGTCTGCACTAATATTATTGAATCGGGAATTGATATCCCTAACGCTAACACACTTATTATTAATAGGGCAGATCGATTTGGTTTAGCAGAACTGCACCAACTGCGCGGACGCGTGGGACGTTTTAATCAGCAGGCATACGCATACTTTATCGTTCCCTCGAAGAAATACCTTTCTACAATGGCTCAAAACCGATTGAAGGCCCTAGAAAAATTTTGTGATCTGGGAGCCGGTTTTCAGATTGCCTTTGAAGATCTGCAAATCCGCGGGGCCGGCAATTTATTAGGAGAACAACAACACGGCTATATCTCCTCCATTGGATTTGATTTATATTGTCGACTTTTAAAGGAATCCGTTGAACATCTCAAAAAAAGCGGGTCTACTACTCATGATCAACAACAATCTTAGAAATTATCTTTTTACTTTATTGTTCTTTATCTTTCTGACGACCCCCTTATTAGCTCTGGAAGACGCCATTATCGCGGTGGTCAACGATGATTTGATCACCCTAAAAGACTTCCAGGAATTTTTAAATGCCATCTATCTCCAACTCAAGGCCAGTAAAAAAAGTCCGGAAGAGATTCAGTCCATTATGGCTGATCTTGAAGAGAATGGCATTAATCGATTAATTGATAATAAGATCCTGGTCAGTGAGGCGAATCGATTGGGATTAGAGATTCGTTCCGAGGCCATTGAGGGGAAGATTACGGAGATTAGGAAGCAATACCCCACTGAAGAGGTCTTTATGAATGCCCTGATCGAAGATGGTATGAACTTGTCGGATCTCAAAAACAAAATCTCAGACCAGATGAGGGCCAACTATATTGTTGATAAAGAAGTCAAGTCGAAAATCTTTGTCAATCCCCAGGAAGTCACGGCTTACTATCAAAAAAATAGGACGGAATTTCATGATCCTGAACGTGTCAACCTGGATTCCATTTATATCCCGTTCCAGAATGAAGCTGAGTCAGCCCGCAAAAACGCCGCCGAGGCTTATCGGCAAATCAAGGAAGGGATGGATTTCCGCGAAGTCGCCAAAACCTACTCTCGGGCTCAACCCTTAGGGGTGATGATCAAGGGGCAGATGATTCCGGCTATTGAAAAAGAGGTCTTTAAACTTGCTGTCGGGGAAATTTCATCAATTATCGAGGTGGAAAATGGTCTTTATTTATTTAAAATCCTCGGGAGGTCCCCAGGTAAAATCGCCAAATTAGATGAGGTTAAAGATAAGATCAAAGATCGAATCTTTCAGGAAAAATTCCAGAAAAAAGTGAATGAGTGGATAGATCAATTACGAGAAAAATCTTATATCGAAATCAAAGAATGATGTTTTCCTATGCTCAAAAAACACTACCCTATCATAGGTATCACAATGGGAGATCCTGCCGGCATCGGACCAGAGATCATTGCCAAGGCCCTCACCCAATCCTCGTTAAGAAAAATCGCCAGATTTCAAATCATTGGATCCCAACCCGTCTATCAGAGGTTTCACCGGAAATCTTTAACCGGCTTATCCTTTTTCAATGTGGAAACCTCTCATTGTGCTCAAATCAAACCTGGTCAACCCAATCGTTGGACCGGGCAGGCAGCCCTGGCTTATCTTCAAACGGCTGTTGAACTGCTAAAAAAGAAAAAAATCCACGCTTTAGTTACAGCCCCTGTCAGTAAGGAAGCCGTTTGTTTAAACGATCCTCTATTTCAAGGACATACGGAATATTTAGCTAAGGCCTTTGACTGTCGTGAAGCGGTCATGATGTTTGTCGCGGACCACCTCAAGACAGTGATTTTAACGCGACATATCCCTTTGGGTGAAGTTCCTCAAAATATCACTCCCAGAAAAATCCTTCACACACTGAAAATTATTGATCAAGGATTAAAGCACTCTTTTAAAATTCCTCAACCCCAAATCGCTGTCTGCGGACTCAATCCCCACGCAGGGGAGGGGGGACACCTTGGGAAAGAAGAGTTAACCACAATTATCCCTGCAATCCAATTAGCAAGAAAAAATTATATTAAAGTCAGCGGCCCCTTTGCGGCTGATAGCCTTTTTTATCCTCCTCATAATAGAAAATTTGATTGTATTTTAGCGATGTACCACGATCAAGGACTGATCCCGATTAAAACTCTTTACTTTTTAAAAACTGTCAATCTAACGCTAGGGTTACCCTTTATTCGGACCTCTCCATCCCATGGGACTGCCTTTTCCTTGGCTGGTCAGAATAAAGCTGATCCCTCATCGATGTCCGCTGCCATTCGGCTGGCCTGCCAACTATCTTCATGAAAAAGAGGGAACCAATTCTTCGGCTGATAAAACCTAATAAATATCTCAGCCAAAATTTTCTCATTGATGAGCAGATTAAAAAAAGGATTATCTCTGCTTGTGAATTAAATCAAGAAGAGACAATCCTGGAGATTGGTCCTGGATTAGGAGCCCTGACTCGGGAAATCTATCCTCAGGTCAAAGCCATGATTGCTGTTGAAAAGGATCCCCTATTATGTTCTCAACTTAAAAATGAATTCATTACGGGAAACATCTCTTTTATTGAAGCAGATTTTCTTAAATTTGATTTAAGGAGACATATTTTTCCTCATGTCAAAGTCATTGGTAACATTCCTTACCATATTACCAGTCCGATCATTGAAAAATTGCTAAGTCATCGATATTTATTTACTTCAATCTTTCTTACGATACAAAAGGAAGTGGCAGAGAGGTTGTGTGCCAAACCTCATACTAAGGAATACGGGGCTTTAAGTTGTTTTGTTCAATATTACACAGAACCGCAGATTCTTATAAAAATCGGGAAGCAAGCTTTTAGACCAATCCCTAAGGTTGATTCTTGTTTCGTAAAATTTAAGATGCGGACGCAGCCTCTCCTCCAAGCCCTTGATGAAGATTTACTCTTCAGTATCGTCACTACCGCCTTCCAGAATCGAAGAAAAAAAATGGTTAATGCTCTTTCAGCCCGATTTCCCAAAAAAATGATAGAAAAAGTCTTTAGTGAACTTCAAATCTTAACATCCTTAAGGGCAGAAAATCTGAGTCTCGCAGATTTCGTCCACTTGACAAATGCAATTTCTATGCTGGTAGCAAAGTTAAAGATTAGTAAATGAGGGCGAACTTAAATAGAAGGACTATTTCCAACCTTTGAACCAATGCTTGGTAAGATCTTCTTTCTTAATTTCAAAGGCATGTTGCAGAATCAAATCTTGAGCTTTTTGAGAGGTATTGGAAAAACAAATCCCAACCAGGGCTTGGTTCTCCAGAGGATTATTCCAGATCACTAATCCTTGAACGTCTACGGATTTGCGGCCAGATAAATAAATTGTTAATTTTAATCTTTGTTGTGGCTTGATAGCTTCTTGAACATATATACATACCCCAGAACAATTTAAATCCTTTGTATGGGTCTCTCTGGCCATTGGGTCATTATCAATTTTATAGATGACTCGGCTGTCTACTTCCCATCGAGGAAAATACCTTTGATCTCTTCCCGAATTCTTTTTCGATAATGGATCTTGATTAGATTTCCAATCATTAGACTTGGTCATCACTTCTCCCCCAGATTTAAGATCCAAGTTTACTCAAGGTGAATCAATAAGAGGTCTATAAAAAAAATCGGCCAATGAAACTTATAAAGTTCCCGTGGCCAGCTAAAATATATCATACTCATTTAGGTTATGCAAGACATAATCTCAAAACTTTTTTACAGAATTAATACACCGCAGGATTTAATACAAACAATCCCTTGATAGTTTTGATTTACGACCACGAAAGATCATAATTACATATTATAAACTACCAAAAGTGAATTGATACTTGGATTTTACCTTAAAATATTTGTTTTGATATAAATATTTGAAAAATTAATATCTCTTCATAGTAAAAACTTGTCATCTGTAAATCTTGATGATATGATATGGACTTAAATTATTCAATTTAAGGAGGCAATCCATGATCACAAAAGATGAAGTGCGGCATATCTCTCATTTAGCACGAATTGATATGGACGACAATAAGTTATTGCAATATACGAAAAATTTAGAAGATATTATTCATTATATTGACAAGTTGTCACAAGTAAATATTCAGTCAACCAAACCTACAAGCCATGTACTCCCATTAAAAAATGTCTTCCGGGCTGATAAGATTCGCCCCTCATTAGATCGGAAGACTGTTTTAGAAATATCGCCTGAGCACCTCAATGGTTCATTCAAGGTTCCGCAAGTCATAGAGTAAAACCTATAAACCCCATCTTATGGGGTAAACCCCATTTCATGGGGTAAACCCCATTTCATGGGGTAAACCCCATTTTATGGGGTAAACAATTTACCGGGTGTTATTGCATTCTCATTCAAATAGCATAATCTCCTAGCTTTCTCTTCAGCACATTTACAATGAAACTCAACGAACTGACAGCTCATGAAATCTTAGATCTCTTAAAAATTAATAAAACCTCCCCTAATGAGATTTATCAATCCCTCCTGGAGACGATTCATCATAAAGATAAAAAAATAAAATCCTATGTCCGATTGTGCTCTCATCAACCTAAAATATCATCCCGAGAAGCATTAAATCACTTCTACCCAATCCCAATAGCGATTAAAGATAATATTTCCGTCAGGGAAGAAGAAATGACTTGCTGTTCTCCTATCCTCCAAGGTTTTAAACCCCCTTATGATGCCACCGTCATCGAAAGATTAAGATCCTCAGGAGCCATTTTCCTGGGACTGACCAACATCGATGAATTTGCCTTTGGTTCTTCTACAGAAAACTCCTGCTGGGGACCAACCCATAACCCTTGGGATCTGGAGCGGGTTCCCGGAGGGTCCAGCGGAGGTTCAGCTGCTGCTGTGGCTTCGCATCAAACCATATGGGCAATCGGCTCCGATACCGGGGGTTCTATCAGGCAACCAGCTTCATTCTGTGGTGTGGTAGGATTAAAACCCACATACGGCCGGGTGTCTCGATCTGGTCTTGTGGCCTTTGCCTCAAGCCTTGATCAGATTGGACCCATAACTAAAGATGTGACTGATGCCGCTTTGCTCTTGAATATTATCGCCGGATATGATGACCGCGATTCTACCTCCGCCAATATTCCTGTTCCCGATTATACCCAATCCTTAGTCATCGACATTCGAGGGATGAAAATTGGGATAGCAAAAGAATATTTTATCGAAGGTATCGACTCAGAGGTTAAGGAGTCTATCTTAAAGGCCATAACCGTTCTTAAAGATTTAGGGGCTAAGATTAATGAGATCTCTCTTCCTCATACTGAATTTGCGGTGGCGACCTATTACATTGTGGCCACGGCCGAGGCGAGCTCTAATCTTGCCCGTTTTGATGGAGTCCAATATGGATTGCGCTGTCAACCCGCAAAAACACGAAAGACCCCAATCATTGATCTGTATGAGGAAACTCGGAAGTTAGGATTAGGGGATGAGGCAAAACGAAGAATCATGCTTGGCACTTATGCCTTAAGTTCCGGTTATTATGATGCTTATTACCTAAGGGGACAAAAAGTACGAACCCTCATCAAAAATGATTTTGATCAGGCGTTTCAGGATTTAGATGTCATTATCAGTCCAACTTCTCCCACAACGGCCTTCAAAATAGGGGAGAAGGCTTCTGATCCTTTATCGATGTATCTTTCAGATATTTATACAATATCAGCTAATTTGGCGGGTATTCCGGCTATTTCTATACCTTGTGGCTTTTCACCTCAAGGACTACCCATTGGTTTGCAAATCATAGGTAAACCATTTGCTGAAGAAACATTATTGAGGGTAGCCTATGCTTATGAACAAAGTACAAATTGGCATAAAATGAAAAGCCCGTGCTAAAAAAATGATCCATAAATCTTTGTATCAAACATTATGAAAGAATCCATAACACAAGAATTAGAAACAATTATTGGTTTGGAGGTTCATCTCCAATTGAATACAGCTACAAAGATTTTCTGCCGCTGTGCCAATCTCTCTGGACAACCACCGAACACATTAACGTGTCCGGTTTGTTTAGGCCTTCCCGGATCCTTGCCAGATTTTAATGCACAGGTTTTACAATATGCCATCAAAATTGCACTGGCTTTGAATTGTGAGATCAGTCAATACGTCAAATTTGATCGAAAGAACTATTACTATCCTGATCTTCCCAAAGGTTACCAAATCTCTCAATACGACTTTCCCATCGCCTGTCATGGCTCTTTGGCCATCGCCACAGAACAAGGAGAAAAGATAATCCGTATC
>CAYJUK010000080.1:0-6963 GCA_964373335.1 uncultured Planctomycetales bacterium
AGCTGCGAACTTCCTGCCTCAAATGACAATAGCCCACCAGGAATTTCTTCCCTCGTTCTTCGAGAATGTTTTGAGGGGTCACACAACGGGTCGTTGTCTGTCCGCCCTTTCCGGCAAAATAGAAAAGCTGAAGATTTCGGCCTAAATCCGCTGCCTCTTTAACCAGGGATTCAATAATCTTTTCCTGATCGGAAGAAATCCCGCGATGCCCAAATAATTGAACCCACTGATCTTTCCTATTGATCTGTCTGCCCTGACCGCACTGAAGGAAATGACGGAAGACCTTCCAGGTGAGTTCCACATCCCCTAATGCCCGGTGACGCTGGGCCTGTTTGAAGCCCAATCGCTTGATGACCGAAGTCAGGGAATAATGTTCCAGATCCGGCAGAAAACACCGGGCCATCTTGATCGTATCGATCGTATCGCAGGAGGGAGGAAAGGCAAGTCCGGTGAGCTGAAATTCATTCAAGAGAAAATTTAAATCAAAAAGGATATTGTGCCCAACCACGGTCGAGCCTTGCCAAAACCTGGAGAAATCCGGCAGGAGCGATTCCGCTCTCGGAGCATCCTTAACCATCTCGGCCGTAATACCGTTAACGGCAAACGCCTCTGGGGAAAGCCCCCTTTGCGGATTGACTAAGGAATGAAAACGATCGATGATCTTAAAATTTTTAATCTTCAACGCGGCGATCTCAACAATGCGGTCTCCGGCTTTAGGGGACAGCCCCGTGGTTTCCACATCAAGCACAACATATGTCGCGCCACTCGTTTGGTTCATCAAAACTTCATCTTTTTTGGACAACATAAGAGGCAAAAAGAATCCGCGGATGAAAGGACATCTTGGCCCGTTGAAGGTTTTCCATCCCGAAATCATCCATCACATTAATAAAGCTGAATTTTTCTAATTCAGGATCAGCGCAAAGTTCTCGAAAGATATAAACCGGCAACCCCGTGGTCTTAAGGTCACAGATCTCCAAAAGATCACAAAAGACATCCCGATTCAGCGGATAACCAAAGGTGTACCCCTTGATTTCTCCATTGACCAGCACGACTCGGCCGATTAATCCCAGCGGCCGGTAATACCGCAAAAGCCGCTGATGAACAAGGCGGTTCTCCTCAAGCATCTGTTGATAGACGGGATCGGGACGGCTTTCCTGACGATCCTTTCTCCATTCCTCATAAAGCCTCAGACATTCCGCAAACATGTCTTCGGAATAGGATTGAAATTCAGCCCGATATCGATTTTTAAATTGATTGTACGCGGATCGCTTACTCTTATATCGATTCCCCTTAAGGGCGATGAGATCATTCTTAAAATAACAATACTCATAGCTCTTTTTAAAACGCGTGAATTCACCCGAAGGAAACAGCGGCAGCAATGACTCGTGGACATTTTCAATCCGGGAGATCCCCTTCCCTTGATTCTTTTGATTCATTCTCTGAAAACAGGCATCCACGGTTGACCGCTTAATATTTTTACCAAGGGGGGGAAGATACTGAAAACAACCCGATTCATTGGTGGCAAACAGACACAAACAATCATCAATAACCTCCCACTCAAATTCAAAGAAATCACCCCAGGCAAAGATATTGATAAAAGAAAAGGCTGATAAGGGCTGCCCCGCGTCATTCATCTTCGCTTCAAAAAATGGTTTCTGTTTAAGCAGGGGAGATAGCATGCGCCGCTCTTTTAAATTATAGGAATGGATTTCTGTTTACTAAATGTCATTTTTTAATTTTCGTTTTTTTGAAGATTTCTTTATTTTTTCTTCAATTTTCTTAAATTCAGCGTCATCGGCCAGCATCTCAACATTGGCTTCTTTCTTCAATCGTTTCGCGTTAAACCGTTCATACTGCTCCAACGCTAAATTATCAGCAACTTCTTTGGCGACCTTCCCCGCATTATTCAATATATCCCGTTCATTAAATTTAAGAAAAGCATCCAATTTTTTCCGCCAGTCACGCATAAATATCTGCTTGTGGCGCTTGGCTTGATCTTCCGCGTAATCCAGATACATTGTTACAATGCGATTAAGCCCTTCGATTTCTTGCGTATTGAGATAATTCTTGGCAATTGTCACATCACCCTGACGGACTTTGGATCCTTTCCACGAAGTAAGCCCCATGTTGGGCTTTGACGCGTCCGCGCGTTCGGCAATCAACTCAGCCGCTGTCTTTCCTGAAATAGCAAAATGCAGTTTATTCTGAACTCTCCTAAAGAATTCCAACGTTTCATCAGCCTTAGGGTCATAGTCAACCGCCAATTTATAAACCCCAACTCCGAATTAGATAATAATCCTCTTCTTGAGAGTTCGAAGAGTGAAGTTTTTCATCCAGGGGGTGAGGTATTGCCCGTCCAACCCAAATTTTAAATATAAAATTGGGGTTCAAAAAGTGTCTAATTTGGATTTGGGGTATAAATATCCCGTATTTTCTGATAAAACCGTTTCTCACTCGCGCGTATGTCCCTGATACGCTCAAGGATTTCATCAAAATAATCTGAACCGATGTTCACCCCTTCCTTGAGGCGCTCATCGTCCATGGTAAAACCTTTAACCAGATACTCATTAAGCCGCTGGGTGGCCCACTGCCTAAACTGTGTGCCGCGGATGGAATTAACCCGATAACCGACAGCGATGATAACCGGCAAGCAATAAAATTTCCGTACCCGACTGACTTGCCGCGCTCCTTCAGGTTGAACTTGTAAGTAATCCTTACAAGTTGCTCCTTCCATGAGCTCCCCTTCCGCGTAAATAGCTTTCAAATGAAGTGAGATGTTTTGTGGTGTCGTCTGAAAAAGTTCCGCCATAGCCGCTTGCGTTAACCAAATATTTTCATGCTCAAGACGGACTTCCAGCTTTACTTTTCCATCCTCAGTTTTATAAAGAATGATTTCTGATTTTCCAGTCGCTTCATCCATCGATAAAACCTTCCCATGTAAATTAATTCAACCCCACAGCTCCTTGCCCGGGATGATCCATTGTGGACTCAAAAGAAATTCAATTGGCTCTTTTGCCGTTCCTGGGATTGCTCCTTTTATTAAAAAATCTAAACGTTCTTTCAATAATACTGGAGTAAAATAGAAGGCAAGCCTCCCTGAGTTGCAAGCTTCTACTAAACCTGCATCTTTAAATTTACCAACGGATTCATTATCAAGCACATTAGTGTCGAGTATAAATTTATAACTCATAGCCGCCCTCGGTACTCAAATATTTCTTCTCGAATTAATAAACCTTTCCAAATCCTCCGGCTTCATGCGCCGCTTGGCGATTTTCACGGCCTTAATATCTTTTCAAAGCAGGAATAATATTGTTAAGTTGAAACAATGGTGAACAGGGACTCTAGCTCATGGGCATATTCGGAATAATCTCCAAAGACAGAGGGATTCTGTTTTAGAAACTGCAGGGTTTCCGGCTTTTGGAAATATCGTTTCAGATAAATCACATATTCATCAAACGCCGGAGAATATCGTTTTTCTCCAATGAATGGACAGCTCAAATGGACCATCATGACACCTTCCCCTTTTCCTTGAGTTAATACAAAAGGATAGAGCTGGCACTCAAATGGCCGATGGGAATAAATCTGACAGGTGTTGTCTTTGGGATTAAGGAATGAACATATGTGGAGCCCGTGAGAACAGCCAGTGACAACATATCCTTTCTCATCTAAGTTAGCGGGAGAAAAAATTCTTTCTACGAGGCTGGGAGCTCTCAATTTTTCTCGCTCCGATTCTCCAAGGCGCGGCCGCCAGGGGCTGGCCGATTCTTTAAACCGGCAGCAGCCATCACATTTTAAACAAAATTCTTCAGTAACAAATTGACGCATGAAACGGCCCTCTTGTTTTGGGATCAGCCTCCGGCGCGAGGACACTGTAACATTAATTTCTGTATTACCTCCCTCTTGAGAGGATAGGTGGGGGTGTTGATCGTTGCATATCACCCTCCCCTAACCCCTCCCTCAAGGGAGGGGAATGATGTACTGGATCAGAGATTTATGTTACGTAGCGCAAGTCTCCGGAATCAGACGCCTGCTTTTGTTTTCAACCGCTCACAACAGGTCTTTATACTTTGGATAATAAAGTCTTGCTCGAGGGATTCCAGGAAAGGGTGCATAGGTAATGAAAAGATTTCTTCACTCACCTTCTCCGCGGATGGAAAACTGCCCGGACCTTTATTGAGATACCTAAAGGCTTCCTGCAGATGAAGGGGTTTAGGATAATGAATCGCCGTCGGAATCGCGTTTTGCCGCAAAAATTCCATCAAAACCTTCCGATGCTGAAAACGGACGCTGTACTGGGCAAAGACACAGCGATCCTCAGAAGGCATCAAAGGTGTTTTAACAAAATCCCGCAGATGTTTTGTGTAATAACCCGCGATCTCCTGACGGCGCGAGATTTCTTCCGGAAAAAAACTCCACTTGGCTAAAAGAACCGCGGCCTGGAGCGTATCAAGACGCGAATTCACTCCAACGCGTTCATGCTGATACCTCTCCTGCCCCGCCCCATGGACGCGCAATGACCGGATCACCCTGGCTTTATTTTCGTCATTGGTAAAAATCATCCCGCCGTCGCCATAACATCCGAAAGGTTTGGCCGGAAAAAAAGACGTGCAGCCCATATCCGCTAAGGCGCAAGCCTTGCGCCCTTGATACTCGCTCCCGAATGACTGCGCCGCGTCCTCAATGACAAAAAGACCCCGCTCTTTCGCGATCGCGAGGATCTGATCAAAATCAGCGCACAAGCCAAAAAGGTTAACGGCAATGATCCCGCGCGTCTTAGCGGTGATGGCGGCTTTGATCTGATCAGGACGGATATTATAAGTCTCTTCATCGATGTCCACAAAGACCGGGACAGCTTTTAGTCCGGCGATCACCTCCGCCGTGGCGATAAAAGAAAATGTCGTGGTGATAATTTCGTCACCCGGCTTGACATCATAAGCCTTCAAGGCCAGCCAAAGGGCGTCCGTCCCCGACGCGCACCCAACCGCGTATTTCACCCCGACGTATTGAGCTAACGTCTCCTCAAGTTCCTTCACCTTCGCTCCCAGGATAAAAGAGGCCTGAGACATCACCTCTTCAAGCTGGGCCTGAATCTGAGGCTTGTATTTCTGATACTGTCGTTTGAGGTCAACGAATTCGATGGCCATCGTCAAGTCTCACTTACTCAACACTGATTCAAATCTGAAGCATGACATTCATTATCCAACTTTTATGACCCGCCCTTTTGTCTTTTTGTATTTTCTCTGACAGGATTGGCAGCGGCTTTGATTCTCGACAAAGTTGATCCCTTCCCCGCATTCACACATCCAGCCTTTCAGCCGGGCCGGATTTTCAAACACTAAGGCATAATCCGGGACATCTTTCGTGACCACAGCACCGGCGCCGATAAAGGCATAGCGCCCAATCTCAATCCCGCAGAGGATTGTGGCGTTAGCTCCGATCGTGGCTCCTTTGCGGACAATGGTCTTCTGAAATTCCTTGGCAGGGTCTTTAGGAAAGGCTGACCGGGGATTAACGACATTCGTAAAGACACAGGATGGCCCGCAAAAAACATCGTCTTCGATCATTACGCCGTCATAAATAGAGACATTGTTCTGGATCTTCACCCGATCTCCGATGACCGCGCTGCGATGGACCACCACATTCTGTCCAATCTTACAATCTTTACCAATGCGCGCCCCCCCGAAGATATGGCAAAAATGCCAGATCTTTGTCCCTTCCGCGATCACGGCATCTGGGTCAACATGGGAAGAGGAATGGATAAATATATTCGGCGGCATTTTTATATCCTTTGAAAAGATCGTTGATCCAGGCTCTTTTGGGCCTTATCAAGGACGCTGAGAACAGCCAGGGCCTCACGGCCGTCTGTCCGGGGAGTCGCGCGCGTGCGGAGACATTCTAAAAAATGCTGGCAGACCGCTTTCAATGGCTCTATCTTTTCCACCTCGATCACCTGCTTTTCCGCCTTAGAGGCCATGGGGGCCCGATGGATCCACTCCACACGATGAGGATAGAGGACAAGCTTGTGTTCCATTTCCATGTCATCAAACACCGCCATATTCAGATCGCCCACAACAATCAATTTTTGCTGCTTATAAGGGTGCAGCCAGCTGACGTAAATATGGGATTTAAGCCGGTCAGAAAAGGTAAGAAAGGTCATCGTCGTATCGTAAACCTTCTCTTGTAAATAAGCCTCGCCAAAGGCATCTACCTCGGAAGGGGATTCTTCGGCCAGATGCAGGATGACCGAAATATCATGGGGAGCGAAACTCCAGAGGATATTCTCTTCCCGCCGCAGACGGCCGATATTCAATCGATTCGAATAAATATAGCGCAGCTTTCCTAAGACTCCCGCGTCGATCAACTCTTTCAATTTTATTACCGCCGGATGATAGCGCAGGATATGATCCACCATCAGGATTCTCTTATTGTCCTCAGCCAGTTGAATCAATTCCTGGGCCTCTTCGACTTTCAAGGCCAGCGGTTTTTCAACAAAGACATCTTTCCCCGCCAAGATGGCTGCCTTGGCCATCTCATAATGCCGCGCGGCCGGGGTGGCAATCACGACCGCTTCAACATCCGTCGACTTTAACAAATCTTGATAATCCTGGCAGGCGATCCGGGCAGCAAACCCCTTTTGGAACTTTTCGAGTTCTTCGGTGTTCTGATCACAAATGGCATGAAGAGCCCCCAGTTCAAAAAAATTCCTGACAAGGTTTTTCCCCCAATACCCGAGACCAACAACAGCGATTTTTGAAGAAGTCATTTTTAAGGTGGTGTTTAATAATAAAATTGCAGTTGGCGTTTTATAACCTCACTGCAACCCTGGGATTCATCTGGAGGAATTAACATATTTCCGGTGACCACTTGTCCCCGTTATTCCAATACCCTTTGATAACTTTAAAAAGGGGACTTGTCCCCGTTATTCCAATACCCTTTGATAACTTTAAAAAGGGGACTTGTCCC
>CAYJUK010000080.1:7063-10034 GCA_964373335.1 uncultured Planctomycetales bacterium
CGGAACACCGGAATATTACCGGACCGGGCTGCCCAAAGCCGCTTCCCGATCAGGGGCGAGGATAGAAACCCCCTTTTCATCCGCCGCCGCTAAAAGCATCCCCTGCGATTCTTCCCCTCGAATCAACGCTGGCTGCAGATTATTGACAAGGATAATCCGCCGTCCTATCAAATCTTCTTTGGTGTAAGAATTGCGAATCCCGGCGATAATCTGTTTTTGCTCCGATCCCGTATCTATCTTCATGACATAAAGTCGGTCGGCATTGGGGTGTTCCTTCACTTCCTTGATTTGAGCCACAACCAACTGCAATTTTTTAAAATCTTCCATCGTAATCATAAAAACCTCTTCTCTGGAAAAATGTGGAGCCCTCCCGGCTAAGGCCGAGGCCACTCACTGAACGGTGCAGGGCGGGGGAACCCTGCACCGAAGGCCTGCGGCCTTGAATCCATTCATCCACGGGCAGGCCCGTGGCCTTCTGGTGCATGGGTAAAAAGAATGAGGTTATTGTAGCACAATCTATTTTCATTCAAAAGTCTTTCATCCTTTTCCCTTTCTATCCAATTGTAGTTTATCCATACCGCAAAGGAATGAGAGGGTGAAATTAACGATCAGGTCCTTTTTCATAAACCATCCTGTGCCTAACGGACGAGCTCAGCCGCGTTTGGAGCCGCGGAGCGGCGGAAAACGTCGGCTGGAGCGACTTGTTAGAAGTCCTTCATTGCTTAGCCAATTCAGCTTGTTTCTGAGAAAGTATCTGCAGCGCTTCCTCTTTTGACACACCGGAGTGGTCAAGGATATGAACGTGACCATCACCGTACTTGTCGAACATAGTAACCACAATTTTGCCGGAGCGGACCTCATAAGAAGTAATCTTTCCATCTTTAAGATTTTGGACAACCTGCAACGACAAAGGGAACCCCTGCGGCTCGGCGAACTTTCTCATTATGCCTGGAACCGCTAAAATGATCAATAGAACCAAGGCAGCAATTAGGCAAACGATCAGTATCTTCTTGCTCATTTTGACTTCTAACGATTGAGCTGAGCCGCGGAAACGCGCGTCAGCGTGTTTCCGCGGCTCGAGCGCCTTGTTGGGCCATTAAAATTCATTGGCCATGAGTGAAATTTGTGCCCCACGGCAAGAGCGAATATGGACATCTTTTAGCTTTTTGCCACTCATTACAAACTGCGGATTAGGGTTTTCCTCATCATACCATTCCCTCGCTAAAGTTACGGACATTTTGCAGTAATGTGAAGCCTGAAACTCATTTGTACGCATTTTAAGAATGTGGCCTTTATGATCAAATATGACATAGGCCTGTTTGATTAGACCTCTGTTAGATACACCAAGAAAGTACCTGTTATCAGGAGATGCGAAGGCCTTCTGAAACCCTATATTTTTGTGAGTGGCGACTAGCTTCTTTTTGAAATAAATTTTGAGCGTATAATTGGGGAATGACTCCTTAGCCTTTGATTCCTGCCGCAATACGATCATGGTATTACCAAAGCCAAACTCAGTTTCTTGCACACCGGGTATTAATACCCAATTGTCGGGGTGGACTATTGAGCTAGTCGACAAGAGAAATATGAACGCAACCAAATATGGTCTCATAGCGATCCAGGGCCCAACGCCCAAGCTCACCTGCGCCGCTTTTTGGCGTCAGGTGCAGCGATTTGTTAGGTTTCTATTCTTACCATTTTGAATGTTTTCCCTATCACCCTTTGTTTTTAATATATGCAATAATGCAAGCCTAACGCTGATTTCGGATTTTTGATTGAGCATTAACAACCGACCCCATTTTTTCTAATATTGCTTTTTTAATTTCTCTTTTAATTTGTGGCTTTGCTTTATATTTTATTTTTCTTTCCATTACAATCATTGGTGGTGGGTTATATCCGTTCAGTTCAAATTTAATTTTTGTCTGGTTAAGAAATGGTGAAATTCTTCTTTCTGCAATGTTTATATATTCCTGACTAATATCGTAGCCCACAAAATTTCTTCCTGATCTTGTTGCTGATACTGCTGTTGTTCCGCTACCCATAAAAGGGTCAAGTATAATATCGCCTTTAAAAGAATATAATTGAATTAATCTATTGGGAAGTTCTTCTGGAAATGGCGCTGGATGTCCTATTCTCCTTGCACTTTCAGCATTCATTGTCCAAATGGATTTTGTCCACTCCATAAATTGCTCTTTGCCAATGGTGTTTATTTTATTTCCTTTTTCTCTTTTGTAATCACCTTTAGAGAAAATCAAAATATATTCGTGAATATCGCGAAGTATTGGGTTTGATGCACTCATCCAACTCCCCCACGCCGTTGAAGGACTTGCACTTGCTGCTTTATTCCAAATTATTTCTCCGCGCATATTAAAACCAATATCCAGCATTTTTTTGGAAATATAGTCGGAGAGTGGAATGTATGGCTTTCGTCCAAGATTAGCAACATTGATACAAGCACGACCACCATTTTCCAGAACTCTATAAGTTTCTTTAAATGAATTACCAAGTAATTGTAAATATTCTTTCAATGAAAGATCATCGTCATATTCCTTAGAAACATTGTAGGGAGGGGATGTTATCATTAATTGAATTGAATTATTTGGCAACTCTTTCATATTTTCGGCAGAGCCGAGAATAAATTTATTAACAAATTCATCAGGCAATTTATTCTCTGATTTATCAGTAACTTCTTTCCCCTCAAGGGTTGAATACAATTTTGAGTTGTAAAATTTTGAACTATCGTGATTAATTCTTCCGTTTGTTCCGAAAGCACTTGTTTCTGTTCCATTTTTTCGTTGTGTCATTCTTGTTCCCATAGTTCTATCCATCTTTGAAAAGGTTTAAAATTAACAATTTCTTTATCCCAGTTAATAGGAATTTTCAATGTTTTCGAATGAGATAACAATCCCTGAATTGCTTTACCAGTCATTTCCACACCTCTTGGATTTGTTCCCGCTTTCGGCAATTTAATATA
>CAYJUK010000081.1:0-9924 GCA_964373335.1 uncultured Planctomycetales bacterium
GGACCGGGATAATGAAATTATGGGATTGCGACATAAATTGTTCCCTCTCTGGGGTGTCCAATTCCACCCGGAATCTGTTTTAACCCGGATGGGAAGAAACATCCTCAGTAATTTCTTAAAGTTAAGTTAAGTGTTCGGCCCGCCTCATGCCACTTTTTATTGAAAAGCTCAAAAAGAACGAACATCTGACTTCCCATGAGATTGAGGAGGTGATGCGCTTGATTATGTCTGGGCAGGCGGATCCGGTCATGCTAGGGGAATTTCTTATTGCTCTTAATGAGAAGGGGCCATCGGTTGCGGAGATTACCGGTGCAGCACAAATCATGCGGCAATTCTCCCTCAAAGTTTCTTCGAAACATAAAAAAATTTTAGATACCTGTGGGACAGGAGGGGATCAGAAAAACACCTTTAATATTTCTACTCTTGTGGCTTTGATCGCGGCCGCTGCGGGAGTACCGGTGGCCAAACATGGCAATCGTTCCATCTCCAGTCAGTGCGGGAGTGCTGATATCCTGGAGGCCTTAGGCGTTAAGATTGATTTAGGTCCCTCTCAATTGGGGCAATGCTTGGATGAAATCGGTATTGCCTTTCTTTTTGCCCAGAGGTTACATCCCGCCATGAAAAATGTGGCGCCCATAAGGAAGGCCTTAGGAGTAAAAACAATCTTTAATCTTTTAGGACCGTTAACTAATCCCGCCGGTGCGACTCACCAGATGATAGGAGTCTATGAACGAAAATGGTTAGAACCGTTGGCTTATGTCCTTAAGAATTTGGGATTGAAACGGGCGTTTGTTGTATCCAGTGATGATGGCCTGGATGAAATCACCACAACGGGGATCTCTTTTGCTTGTGAGTTTGATGATAATGGTTTTAAAAAGTATGAGATTGATCCCAGACAGTTCGGTTTTTCTTATGTGGCCTTAAAAGCCATTCAAGGAGGAGAACTTTCGGAAAATGTCCGGATCTCTCAAGAGATTTTAGAGGGAAGGAAGGGGCCTCATCGTGATATCGTAGTCTTGAATGCCGCCTATGCCTTCCGGACTGCTGAGAAAGTGAAGAGTATTGAAGAGGGATTAACCTTAGCCAGCCAGATGCTCGATTCGGGAAAGGCCCAGCAGAAACTGAATACCTTAAAGGAATGGACGAGCCGTGTCTGATTTCTTAGAAAAGATTCTCAAAGATAAGCGGCAGCGGTTACCTGACCAAAGAGTTTTTTTAGCCTCTTTCAAGAAAGGCCTGAACAAACAAAATTCTAATCGATATTCTGTTTTTAAGAAATCCATCTCCAGGACTGGGAATCTCAATCTGATTGCTGAGATTAAGAAGGCCTCGCCATCTTATGGTGTGATTCGAGATGATTTTGATGTCGTCCAGATAGCTAAGATTTATACCCAGAATCAAGCTGATGCCTTGTCGGTATTAACGGAAGAGAAATATTTTTTAGGGAATCCTCAATACGTCAGGAAGGTCCAACAAGCCGTTCCTCTGCCTATTTTGGTGAAGGATTTTATTATTGATGAGATCCAGATTTTCCTGGCCATTTATAACGGGGCCAGTGCGGTTTTATTGATCGTTAACATCTTAACCGATGCGCAATTAAGAAGATTGATGACATTGGCTCATTCCTTTGATTTGGATTGCCTTGTTGAGGTTCACAATAAGGAAGAGCTCGGTCGAGCCATTGATCAAGGGGCCGAAATCATAGGGATCAACCATCGGGATCTGCATACCTTTAAGGTTGACCTTAAGGTGAGCGAACGATTGATTCCCCTGATTCCTAAACATAAGGTGATCGTTGTTGAGAGTGGGATCAAATCGCATGAAGAGATCAAGAGGTTGAAACAGTTAGGTGCCCACGCTGTTTTAATTGGGGAGACATTCATGAGGGCTCCTGATATTGGAGCGAAGGTGCGGGAGATCATGTATGGTCAGGGTTAAGATTTGTGGTATTACCAGAATGGAAGATGCACAGTTAGCGTCAGTTTTGGGGGCCTGGGCTATAGGGTTTATCCTTTATAAGAAAAGTCTTCGTTATGTTAAGCCAGAAAAGATTAGAAAAATTATCAAAAACTTACCCCCATTTATCACTCCGGTAGGGGTATTTGTCAATGAAGAGGAAAATAATATTCGTCAGATTGCGGAGTTCTGCGGCTTAAAAGCACTTCAATTTCATGGAGAGGAAACTCCTCAGTTTTGTTCCCGGTTTTCATCTTATAAAATCATCAAGGCCTTCCGAATCAAAGGTCAAAATGAATTGCAGCAATTAAGCGCCTTTCGTATCAATGCGTATCTTTTAGATGCGTATCAAGAAGGATTATATGGCGGCAGCGGACGGTCGTTGGAATGGAAGATACTGAAAGGAATTAAAAATATTAGGGTTCCAATTATTATCGCGGGGGGATTAAACGAAAAAAATATTGATCAAGTTCTGAAGGTTTATCAACCCTATGCCCTGGATCTCTCCAGTGGGGTTGAAGTCTCACCCGGGATCAAGGATCACCGGGCATTGAAACGATTGTTCAAAAAGGTTTGCTGTAAATGTCGAACCCCTAACTCCGAATTAGAAAATAATCCTCTCCTTGAGAACTCGATGAGTGAAGTTTTTCACCCAGGGGGTAAGTACTTCCCTTCGAAAAAGCATTTCTAATTCGGAGTGCGTGCCTTGAAACTCCTTCTCTTTTAATAAGTTTGTTCTCTCATAGAAAAATTTCTCTTGTCCATCTCTTGTTAATCTTAAGCCCATGTGCTATATTTTGGTCAAGCCGATAAAGGCAAACCCGAGGAAACTCGGGGACGCAAAACTACAGACCTAAATTGTCCTAAACCGAGAAGGCCTAGTGTTGTAGTCGGGCATGAAATGACAAATATAAGGGAATAAGGGCAAGATGGTGGCTGAGTTGCCGAAGCGAGCGGGTTAAGATTCCCTCTCTTTATCGGCTCTTTTTTTTGAGCCTGTCAACCCAACCAATCCTTCCTAAAATTTACTCATTTTCTAAGTTATCCTTCGATTCTATAAACATTGGCTAAAGGACCGAAAATCATCAAAAAGTTATCGCCGATAGGCGATTTTCTTGTGTTATAATAATTTTTCCATGAACAGACGATATATTCGAATTTACAATAATTTAGATATCGATGAGATCAAAGAACATCTGTTGATTCATGGGGATCTTTCTGCACACTGTGGACACTGTCACGCCATGAATCTCAAACTGGAACAAACTCAATGCCCCGATTGTAAAACAGAATTCAATTATATCTCTTTTCAAAATGTCAAGGATCATCTGGCCAAGATGCATCATCTGCATCAGCAGCGGCCGAATATTCTCTTTATTGATTACGAAGATTTTAAAAGGATTTATGCGGCCATAAAGGCGAAGGAATTTTTAAGATGATTTGTAAAGAACGGCTCATTCCATTGACCCAAAAGGTGATCCGCTTCAATTCTGAAAATCCCCCCGGGAATGAATATGCCCTGTCCAGATTCATCACTCAAGATATGAAATCTTTAGGGTTGGATGTCAGGACCTATTCCTTTAAGAAGAATCGTCCCAACATTGTGGCCGTTCTTAAAGGGACCCTTCCGAGAAAAAAAGCCTCCGTTGGGGCTATTTTGATAACTCCTCATTTTGACACTGTCCCGATTGGTCAAGGGTGGAATCACCCTCCCTTGGGTGGAGAGATTGACAGAGGCAAGATCTTTGGCCGCGGAGCAAGCGATGACAAAGGAAACTTGGCTTGTTGTCTGGAGGTCATGCGAAGCCTGGTGGAAGACGGGGTTCAACTCAAACGAGATCTCATTATGGCAGCAACCGTGGATGAAGAGACGGGAAGTCATTTGGGAATTATCCCCTTGTTGGCCAAGGGGATCTTAATACCTGAGGTGGCCTTGATTCTGGACTCGGATGAATTTGATGCCATTATCGCGCAAAAAGGATTAATTCATGCACGCATTCAGATTTTTGGAAAGAAGGCCCATGGCGCTTATAATTGGCGGGGTGTTAATGCTATCGAATTGGCCTCGCAGACAATCCTGTTTTTGAAACAACATCAATTTCGATTTAAAAGACATCCCTTATTACATCCTCCGACAATGAATGTTGGGGTGATTAAAGGTGGAGACAAGGTCAATATTGTGGCTGATTTTTGTGAATTTGCCTTGGACACACGTTTTCTTCCTCAAATGAATGGGCATAGGGTTCTTCAGCAGATTAAAGCTATCATTAAAAAAGTAACCCCTCACTTTAAAATTTTGATCGATGATATGCAGAGTCCTTATGAAATTGATGCCCAACATCCTTTTGTAAAGACATATCTCAAGACGGCACAAAAGATGGGGATTAAAACCATGATCAAGGGAAGTGAGGGAGCCACCGTTATTACTTTTTTCAAGAAATATGGGATCCCCGCCTTTGCTACCGGTTTTGGATCGCGAGGAACAGCGCATACCACGGATGAATATGTTCGGATCAATAATCTCACCCGCGGGGCGCAACTGTTGCAGAGATTTTTAATGGATTACGATGCCCAATATCCCATCATTTAACTTGATGATTCCCTGTGGCAAGACCACAGGGAATCATCAAGTTTATTTTTTCAGCTACCGGCTTTAATGCCGATTTTCAAAAAAATGCATCCCTCGCTTCATAAAATTTGCAATATCCAGATTTTCTTTTGATTCTAGAACAGCGAGGGATAATACCGAGTTTTTCTGAATAAAATATTACAGATTTTTTGAAACGCGGTATATGTTCTACCCTGAAGATTATCAACTCATGAGTTGATCCTTATGAAAAAAGCTATTGCTATCTTGCTTGTCTTGATTATTGGGAGTGTCATAGAGACATTAGCTATCCCGGCCAAAGAAGCTCCTCCTTTTTCTCAAGGGGAGCAGATGACTTATGCCATTAAAAAGATGGGTTTGCGGGTAGGTAAGGCGATCTTGGAGTTTCAGGGAACAACCCGTTTGGATCAACAGGAAGTGTATCTATTAATCTTTACTGTTCGTGCGGCTCATTTTTACGATCAAGAAAAGATTTATTTGCATAAAGAAACATTTTTACCCATACAAGTGAGCCGGGATTTAGACATTTGGGGTAAAAAAGAAAAGATTATTGAAGATTACCAGCCGCAAGAGGGTCTATTAAAGATAACCAAAAAAGTCAACGGTAAAACGATCAATCAAAAGATTGAGAAGCCCCAGGTTTTGGATAACATTTACTGTTTTATTTACCGCTACAGAATATTGGGAAATTTTCAGATAGGAGATACGCAATCTGTTTTCCTACCGACAAGGGATGTGCAGATGGAATTGGTTGAGAAAACCAAAATCAATTTAGACGGCCAATGGCACGACACCTTTTTTTTCAAAAGCCATCCTAAAGGGTATGGAGTCTGGTTAGGCAGTGGACCGGAAAAGATTCCCTTGAGAATAGATGGAGCAGCGGGATTTGGCAAGACCTCAATGATTTTAGAAGAATACAAGAAAGGAAATGAACCGAGACCTCTTTAGATGTGAGAGGTCCCGGTTCATCTTCATGGTATCACAACATGCAATTACCCGATAAAAAAGGATATTTTGGTGAATTTGGGGGAAGTTTTGTCCCGGAAACCCTGATGACTGCACTCGATGAACTGAAAAGGGTTTTTTATTTATTAAGACGCGATAAAAAATTCCAGCAAGAATACTCTTCATATTTGAAAGAATATGCCGGACGTCCGACGCGACTTTATTGGGCTCAACGGTTAAGTCGTTCTTTCAAAACCTTGAAAATTTATTTGAAACGTGAGGATCTGCTGCACACCGGGGCCCATAAAATTAATAATACTTTAGGGCAGATCCTTCTGGCGAAAAGAATGGGCAAGACAAGGATTATCGCGGAAACTGGGGCTGGTCAGCATGGGGTTGCTACAGCAACCACAGCCGCGCTTTTTGGCTTGCCGTGTGAGATTTATATGGGAGAAAAAGATATGCGTCGTCAAGCACTCAATGTCTTTCGCATGCGTTTGTTGGGAGCCAAGGTGAACCCCGTTGCCAGCGGATCAAAGACCTTGAAAGATGCCATGAATGAGGCCATTCGTGACTGGGTGACGAATGTCCATGACACCTTCTATGTCATTGGGTCTGTGGCTGGGCCGCATCCTTATCCTCTCATGGTTCGTGAATTTCAATCCGTGATCGGCCAAGAGGCGAGAAGTCAATTCCTCCAACTTAATAAGAAACTCCCTGATTATCTTGTGGCCTGCGTTGGCGGCGGCAGTAATGCCCTGGGTTTGTTTCATACCTTCTATTCTGATAAAAGGGTGAAGATGATTGGCGTGGAAGCTGCAGGGTTAGGCATTAAAACAAAACATCATTCAGCGACATTATCGCGGGGCAGTCTAGGGGTATTACACGGTAGTAAAAGCCGAATCTTGCAAACGCATGACGGACAAATCGAGATTGCCCATTCCATCGCCGCTGGTTTAGACTATCCGGGTGTTGGTCCCGAACATGCTTATTATAAGAAGATTGGCCGTGCCCAGTATGTTTCAGTCACTGATAGGCAGGCGCTTGCGGGTTTAAAATTATTATCTGAGTCAGAAGGGATCATCCCTGCCCTGGAATCAGCGCATGCGATTGGCTATCTGCCGATTTTGGCTCGCCAACTGAAACAAAGAAAAACGGTGATTGTTTCTTTGTCAGGACGGGGAGATAAAGATATGGATGCGATAAAGAGATTGCTTTGAGAAACCTCACATCCCCTGATCTGAAAAGCGAGATCCGCAGATCTCAATCGAACCATATTCTTAATCCGCAAATCAACCGTCCCTCAATCCAATCATTTATTTGATTCATTTCTCATGTTTAATAGAATCGAACAAAAATTCCGGCTTTTAAGGGCTCAAAAGAAGAAGGCGCTGATCGTTTACATTACGGCAGGCGATCCTCAATTAGCGTTGACTGAGAAACTCATCTATGCCTTTGAAAAGTCAGGTGTTGATGTCATTGAATTAGGAGTGCCTTTTTCGGATCCTTTAGCCGATGGCCCGACCATCCAGGCCGCCTCGCAAAGGGCATTGAAACAAGGCGTTAATTTGGATCGCATCTTAAGCCTTGTACACAGAATCAGAAGGCATTCTCAAATTCCCATCGCCTTAATGTCGTATTATAATCCCATTTTTCATTATGGGGAGACCAGGTTAGTAAAAAATGCCAGAGCCAGTGGGGTTGACGGACTCAGCATTCCCGATTTACCCCCGGAGGAGGGAAGTGTCCTTATCAAATCTTGCCGGAAGAATAATATTGCAACCATATTTTTTCTCTCTCCCACCACGCATCCTCAGCGGATGAAGAAAATCGTTGCTAGTTCAACAGGGTTCATTTATTTTGTCTCTCTTACGGGAGTGACGGGGGCCCGTCAACAGCTTTCTCATGTCGTTGCTGAGAAAGTGCGGAAAGCCAAACAATCAACCCCTAAGCCGATTTGTGTGGGTTTTGGTATTTCTTCAGCCGACCAGGTACGGACTGTTGCCCGATGGGCCGATGGGGTGATTATTGGCAGCGCCATCATTAATGAAATGAGCAAGTTAAAGGGTGATCCCCGTTTAGTCCCTAAGGTCTCACAATATGTTAAACACCTATCTCGAGCCCTCAGTTAATTGCTATTCTTATGAATCGTATGATAGATTTCCTTTCCCAAGGATTCATTCTGAATATTATCATTTGAGGAAAGTGTGAAAAGATCCTTTATAAGAATAATTTTGGTCCTCGTTATTCTTTTTTGTTTAACATCTCTGGGATTAATTTATGGGGTTTTATCTTCACCCCGGTTTATGGAGAAATTCATTTCCTGGTATTGGCGGAAGAGCCTTGCCCGGGTGCCGCTGACAAGTTTATCCATTACCCATCTGCAGTATGATTTTCCCGGTCAAATTTTTGCTCGGGGTATCAACATGGGATTCCAATGGGAACAGGAACCCATAACCATTCATCTGGATTCTCTTTTGGCCAATATAGTTCCTCGATTTATGAAAAATCAATGGGATTTTGAATTGTTCATTCAGGGGCTGGATATCACCTTTGATCAAGGAAAGGTAATGAATATTCAGGCTCCTTTAAAATTGGTTTTCAGAAATAATAATCTGGAAGAAATACTGGCTCAGGTTCAAATAGCATCCCTCATTATGGGGAAGTATGAATTAACCCAAATCTCGGGGGAATTGCAAGGAAAAGATCCAGGCATACAAATCGATGAAATTGAGGGGTATCTGTATTCGGGTCAATTGAAAGGTAAATTTTCGCTAGATTATAGAGAAGGAATAACGTATATTATTGAGCTGGCCATGACGGATGTGAATTTGCAGCAGCTAGAGAAGATAGAGCCTGATTTTTTTTCTCAGGTGCGCGGCATCATCAATGGTCAGATTCAGGTGAAAGGGGATCTTCGTAAAATTCAATATCTGGAGGGAAGGATACAGACTAAAGGAGGGGGCCATCTGAAAGCCAATATTCTGCGTCCTTTATTAGATGTCCTGCCTCAAAGTACTCAGCGGAAAGACTTAGCTCAATTGATCAACTTCAATGGAGATGTTCCATTGGAGAATGTCCAGATTGATTTTAAGAGTTTAACCGAAGAACAGCTGCAATCGAGATTTTACTTGGTAAGTCAACGTTTCAATTTAGATGCGGATATTACCGTTGATCTCAATATTGAAGGGGGACTAAAATCGCTCCTGTCTTATATGGCTGCATGGAATTGACCATTAGGAGACGACGTCGGATTGGCAGAAGATCATTTTGTCTTTTTATTTTTAAGAAGAGGAGGTTAGTGTGTTTAAAAAATATTTTTTCATAGAACTCGTTCTTATGCAGTTTTTTTTGTCTTTATCCGGATGTACGGTGAAGGCGGTGGGAGATCCCAAACGGCCTATTACCATACAAGCGCATGTGACCATCGACATCAAAGGGCTTAAAGAAACGGCCACGGATATTGAAGATTTTGTCAGCGGTACGAAATCGAAAGACCAGTTACCTGTTCAACAAGGTGGGAGAACATGAGAAGATTCAGATTTTTATTGATCATTTTACCGGTTTCGCTCATCTGGGTATTTTCTTTTAATGCTCTTGCCCAAAGCCAATATACCATCAAAGAGATGACGCCGGAGATAGAGTCCGCCTTAGAAAATCGTCGTCAGAGGTATGAGCAGATGACGGACTTAAAAACTCAAGGATTCATCGGTGAAAATAATAAGGGGTACCTCTCTATTCTGAGGGAAGATAAAGAGGTTGAGGAATTCGTTGAAGCGGAAAACCGTGATCGAAAGATGATCTATTTGTCCATTGCCCAGCAGAATAATTTATTGGAGGCCATCGAGACCATTGAAAAAGTCTTTGCCCATGTGCAGCGTGACAAAGCCCATCCCGGTGATAAGATTCAGAATGAAGACGGCCAATGGATTGTTAAAGAGTCAACCCAAGACAATTAACCCGTAGACCACCTTGGATTTTCACGAGCTGCTTGATTAATGACATTTTTACGAAACAAGACTGTATAAATTGATGAAGCCTGAGGAAGCATTTCATCTCCTTGGCCTAGAACATCTGGGTACTTTAGGTTTTATTTTTAGTATTTCTTTGGTTTTGGTTATCATTAAAAGGCGTACGTCATCAGTCCTGTGGGCAAGAATTATTAATCTTGTTTTGGCGAGCTTTCTTTTAGGCAATGAGTTGCTGAGTTTATGGGAGGGTTTATCTTTAGGACAATGGGATATCACCCGGGGGTTGCCGTTACACCTCTGTGATCTGGCTGTCTTTGCCTGCGCTTATTCACTTTTTAGGAAAAATCAAGTGATATGGGAGCTGGCTTATTTCTGGGGATTGGGTGGAACCCTGCAGGCACTCATGACCCCAGATCTTCAATATGGTTTCCCCCATGCCCAATT
>CAYJUK010000082.1:0-9727 GCA_964373335.1 uncultured Planctomycetales bacterium
TTCGCTTCAGCGGCCAAAGCAAAATCCTGCTGTCAATCCAATTGGGACAGCAATGCCTTATGATATACACTTATTTTGTAAACTTCTCATTCTATTCATATTCAGTTCAGCTTATTAAAATGATCCAGCAGATTCAAAAAAGACAAAGGCGTCTGTCTTTTCGGCTGACCGCGGGGTGGGTTGTCATTAATTTTTTTGCCAACCTGACAATCTTACCGGGTGTCTCCTATGCCCAGAGGATTCTTCCCACGGCTTTAAATCTCGGGACAGCCGCTTCCGAGGCTCCCGGCGGTATCGATCTAACGCCGGATCCGGATGCCTTTGATCTTGAGATCGAAGGCAAGGGTACGCCGCTCGATATCCCTTTTGATCCCTCGATGCCTGATCAGATCCCTTACGGTCTTACGCCGGTGATTATCCAGATCATTCCGATCACCAACGCCAACCTTCCATTGCTGCTGGGGTTCGACACGAAGCCCTCGGATGAATTGGCACAATCATCGACGATGATGTGATGATCACCCGGGGTTTAGGGACACATCCTATTTTGGGATGTGTCCCGAATCCGATTCGGGGTTTAGGGACACATCCTATTTTGGGATGTGTCCCGATTCCGATTCGATTCCGATTAAAAGGGGTCAGCGAGGGGGCTGTCCCCTTTTCTCCTTTTCCGTAAATTTGCTTTAAAAAGATTACATTGGGCATTATTATGGATTTTGATTAGAGGTTATCCAAAAATGATAAAAGTCTGTCACTCCCGCATGCTTTAAGCGGGAATCTAGATGAGGACAAAACCGGATGCCCGATAGAAACATTCGGGCATGACAATTTTGGGACAGGTTCTAATATCGAAAGGTCATGTTAAGTGTTAAGAGTTTTTTTGGCGTTAACCGCAATTTTTTTAAACTCGAGTCTTATCGGGGCTCAAGAGAGTTCCTCTCCCGCGGAAAAATCGCCCACGCAGATATTTAAAGAGACATCCCCTGCTATTGTTTTTATCACGACTCAGACGCACAACGGCCAGGCCGGGCCGGGCAGCGGTTTTATTGTCAGCCCGGATGGGATGATCATGACCGCCTACCATGTGGTTGCCGGGGCGGTTGAAATCAATGTCCGCCTGAAAGACGGGACTGTTCACGCGGTGAGCGGGGTGGTCGATTACGATAAGATCAAAGATATCTGTGTCTTTAAGATCGATGCCGACAACCTTCCGGCTCTATCTTTGGGAGATTCGTCGCATTATGAAGAAGGGCAGAAGATTTATCTGATCGGAAATCCCCTGGGGCTGGAATACACCATCTCCGATGGTCTTCTTTCGGGACGACGCGCATTAGGGATGATGACTGTGATTCAATTTTCCGCCCCGGTTTCCCCGGGGAGCAGCGGGGGGCCGTTAATTAATCCCTTTGGCGAGGCGATGGGGATCACCTCCTCTGGGATCCTCAGCGGCCAGCCGCTCAACTTCGCGATCCCGATCAATGCAGCGAAACAGTATCTGAAAAATTATGTCACGCAGACGATGGAGGAATTTAAGAATCAGGTTACCCCGGGGGATGAGTTTTATTATGCCGGAAAGGAATCTCTGGGACAGGGGTATGTCTATGAAGCCAGGGGATATTTCGAACAAGCGACAGCGGTCAATCCCCGGTTTGCCGAGGCGTATTTGGAACTCAGCTTGATCTATATGAATTCCAATCATCTTGACGAGATTAATAAAGCGATCGAATACGCGCAGGAGGCTTATTACAGGAATTCCAAGAATGAATTCATGCCATTGGTGCTGGGGCTCTATTATGCCAAACGGTATTATCTAACGCATCAAACTGCCGACGCTCAGAAGGCATTGGAGCTTTATCAGTCGGCCCTGGAGATTAATTCTCATTTGGAATCGGCCTATGTAGAGAAGGGACGCATACATATCAGCCTTAAGGAGATGGCGCAGGCGGAATATTGTTTTAAGGAGGCCATAAAGATTAACGCCATTTCTGCCGACGCCTACGGGGGGCTTGGCGATGTGGAATATTCCCAAGGCCGTCATGACGAGGCCATCCGTCAATATCAATATGCTATTAAGCTGAACCCAAACCTCGAATATCTAAGGGCCAGTGTCGCTACAATAGCGATGGAAATAGGGGACCGTGTTTTGGCCTTCAGTGAGATCAATAAGATCAAGGATCCTTATTCCAGTCAACAGCTACGGAATGAGTATGAAAATACCTTTGGGCAGATGAGCTTCCCTGAGGGAACGGCTTATCAGCAGACACCGTTTCCAGTTGCCACAGCTCAATCAGCCGCACAGCCGGTATTCAATGAAGGGACATATCATTTTACGTTCGGATGGGGGGTTGGTTTTTCCTGATGGGGATTGTCATCATGATCCCCGTTTCCTTTTGCTTAAGGAAGAGAAGAGTCGCCTCCCCGGATTTTATGGCAGAGAGTATCTCTGCTGCCAATCCCTCTCCTCGATCGCCGGAGGGTATGACTTTATCACCAGGGGAAGGGGTGCGTAATTGGGATTATCGGGAGATAACCCCTAAACTTGATAAGCCCCAGCCCAGCACAGTTTATTCCCCACTGTCGTTACTTTGTCATCTTATTGGGCTATGGAAATATTTTTTTATTATGGATTTATTGGATTATACAACCTTCCAGTTGCTGGGGATGCTCACCGGTCCAGGTGTTATTTTATTGATCTATTTATTTGCCAAAGACTCCGAGGTTCATAAAGACATTCAAGAGGCCTTAAATTTCCAGACTTCCCTCACGCAATACTTTTTCATAAGCTTCCTGCTGATGACCGTCGTTATTGGTTATGTCTTGATATTTTCGCTCATCGTTTTTGATCTTATCTGCTCTCTGAGCGCTGTTGTCAGGACCCGCCAGGGAAGAGAATTCCATTATCCCTTCAGTTTAAAAATCTTTAGATAACATTTGATTTCGGGACACCCGGGACACATTTTCGGTGTAATGCAGTGTAATGCAAAATTGGGGTTGAACCCCTTGAGGACGCCATGATAGAATGATGCCCATCAAAATTGATCGATGGGGTTTAGGGACACATCCTATTTTGGGATGTGTCCCGATTCCGATTGGGGTTTAGGGACACATCCTATTTTGGGATGTGTCCCGATTCCGATGGGAAATCAAATATAATTGAGATCTGAAGTAGAGCGCGGGTGGCGGAATGGTAGACGCGCACGTTTGAGGGGCGTGTGGGGCAACCCGTGGAGGTTCAAGTCCTCTCCCGCGCACCATGCTTCGTTCCAAAATATTCCATTGAGGGCTTCGCATAGTTTTCTTGTCTGTTAGAATTAACCGATAGGAAACCCCAAGGACAATCTTCTTGACCCCAATGACCCAAGAAGGATCCAGCCAGCATTCCATCAACCCCAGAACAATCACTTATGTTTTAGCTGCTTTGTATATTCTTTTATCCCTGATCCATTTTTTTTATCAACGGCCTTTGTGGAATGATGAGACCTGCGTATTACAGAGCATCAAGGCATTTAATGCCAGACAAATGTTTTCACTCCCCCTGCTCAATGACCAGGTCTTCCCAAGGGTTTATTTGTATTCGATTCAACACTTCTCTCGTCTGTTTGACTATCATCTTTTGAGTCTGCGGCTGCCGTCAATGTTATGTATGCTGGCGGGATTTTTTATTTGGTTAAGAATATCCGCTTACGAACTGAAAGATCGATTTCTTTTTTGGGGCTTTATCCTCTCCTGGAGTGCCTCGGCCCCGCTCCTTTATTATGCGGCGGAGTTGAAACCTTATTCCCTGGATGTTCTTGCGGCCAGTCTTTTTTTGTTGTTTCTCTATCACCAAAAAAAGATAGAACAGGGCCCTCCAGGAGTTTATGGGTGGTTGTTGATGAGCCTGCCTTTCTTGGGATTCGTCTCTTACCCAGCGTTTTTGTTCTTGATATTCCCTTTTTACAATCTGCTGTCATCTTTCTTAAGAGACCCGCGGAAATGGCGTTTCCTGTTGGCCTATTGTCTTTCGGCAGGGATGGTCATCGGGATGTCCTATTTTTTTGATATGCGTTACCGTAATGTTGAGGTTGTCACCGTTGGTTTTAAGGATTACTTTATCTCTTTTCATTCTATCGGAGATTTTTTGAGGACATTAGGAGATGGGACGTTCAATCTCATTGGCAGATTTCATGTGGAGCGTCCGCGGGTATTAAAAGTTATCGCCTTAAGTTTTACCCCCATCGGACTGATTTTTATGATCTATGCCTTTATCCAGGAGTGGAGAAAAGAAAGATTCTTCTCCTCGCTTAATTCTGTTGCCTTGATCCTGTATTGCGAATTATTTCTCCTGGGGGCCTTGAAGGTGTACCCATTTACGATACCGCGGGTATCCCTTTTTTTCGCGCCGGTTGTTCATTATTTGACTATCCGAGGAATAGCGGAGCTTAAAAAGATTCATCCTGTCCTTTTTAAAATTGTCTTTACGCCCTATATAGTTTTTCTTATTGTATTAGCCTTGGGCCTGGTGCGGATTGTCTTAAAGGGACAGATGCATTTTCAGCCGGCGCTTTGGTAGAGAAAGGGATTATGACCAAAGAGATTAGTGTTTTTGCCAGTATCCTTTGTGCCGATTTCACCCGGCTGGGGGAAGAGATCCAGAGATGTCATGGCGCGGGCGTCGATGGTATTCACGTGGATGTGATGGACGGACATTTTGTCCCCAATATCACAATTGGCCCCTTCATTGTTGAGGCCATCCGCCCTTTGACCAAGCTGCCTATTGAAGCCCATTTGATGATCGAAGATCCCGGAACGTATCTTGATGCCTTCCTGGAGGCGGGGGCCGATATTATTTCGATTCATGCCGAATGTTACGGCCCGTTAAGAGAGGCTTGCCGGGGAAAAGGGTCTTTCCCCAAGGAAGTGGATACGATTGATGCGCAAAAAGCCCGAGGCGATATTCTCCGTATTAAGAAAAGAGGGAAGAAGGTTTTTATGGTGATCAATCCCGGGACTCCGGTCTGCCTGGATCAGGTCTTAAAAGATCTGGATGGCGTGCTGGTGATGTCGGTACAGCCGGGATTTGCCAAGCAAAGATTTATGCCGGTGGCCTTGTCTAAAATCCAGGAATTGCGCGGGAAATTTTTTGGAGATATCGCTATTGACGGAGGGATTAATTCCCAGACCGCGCCGGAAGCGGTTAAGGCCGGGGCCAATATCCTGGCCACCGCCAGTTATTTTTTTGAGGCGGAAAATCCGAAGGCGGTTGTTAAGTATTTAAAAGGGTTATCCGCGGGTTAACGCCAGGATGTTATTTAACATTCCGAAATTCGGATTTCGCATTTAAGGTGACCGATGACTTGGTTAAAGTCAATGGGTGTTAAGATCACGTCGAAATTCTCGCACATCATATGGTATATTATATTAGGACAGAAGCTGGGGACAGCAGTAAGGATATTATTATAATGAGAGAGCGCAGAACACAGAAGATGAATTCCCGCGGTCAAACCGCCTTAGAATATCTCCTGCTTCTGGCGGTTGTGACCGCCGTCATTCTGGGCGGGATCCATAGCTACCTGAATCGGGCTCGAGACTCCTCAGAGGTTTATTTTAACCGGATTGTTAATGGGATTTACGGAAGGCCAGCTCCGATTGGAATTTTTTCTTTTGAAGGGAACAATGAGTAGCCTGGGTAAGAAGATCTAGGCCCGTCTCTGATCCCGGACGAAATTACTTTTGTCAATACTCTTAGCGAACTTCTTCAGTTCCGCCCCGATTTCCGCAATCTGAGCCACATGGTTGATCTTGTGAGTGGTATTGCTGACGATCCCAATCGAAACGGAAAGGAGACCCACCTTGACTTCATTCCCCTGCCGGTCTTTGCCGATAATATAACCCACCTTTTGATCCTCGGCGACATAAAAGGAAGTAACCATTTTATCAAATTCCTCGATGATTTTATTGCTGACCGCGTCGGCCTTGGCATCTTCGGCGATAAAGACAAAATCATCTCCTCCGATATGACCGACAAAGGCGTTCGGATCTCCACGTTCACGCACGGCCTCAACGATCATCCGGGCTAGCTCGCGGATCACGATGTCTCCTTTTTCAAATCCATAGCGGTCATTATAGATTTTAAACTTATCGAGATCGGCATATCCCACCGCGAAATCCATTTTGCTCTCAATGCAGTGCTGGAGCTCCTCCATGATTGAGGTGTTTCCGGGCAGGTGGGTCAAGGGATTGGCATCGAGGCTGCGAATCGTTCGCCTTAGGATCATGCGGATGCGCGCTAAGAGGGCATCGGGTTCAAAGGGTTTCACCAAATAATCGTCTGCCCCGGCATCGATCCCGCCGACCATATCCTTGACTTCCCCTTTCCCGGTCAGCATGATAATGGGGATGTGTCTTAAAAGGATATCTTTTTTAAGTGCCCGGCAAAATTCCGGGCCGTTCATCACGGGCATCATGTAATCACAGATAATCAGGTCCGGATTTTTCGTCTGCACCACTTGTAAGCCTTCCTGCCCATTCATGGCTTGAAAGACTTCGTAGTGTTCCGATAAGGTCAGATCCAGGACATCCAGGATATCCGGGTCATCATCAACTGTTAAGATCTTCTCTTTTCGCATCTTTCTGGTCCTTTTGTCCGGCGATCTGAGGATTGACGGGTAAAGTGAAATGGAAGGTGGTTCCCGCATGGAATTGGCTGGTGACCCAGATCTTCCCCTGATGGGCCTCGATAATATTTTTCACCAGCGTTAGTCCTAACCCTGTTCCCTTGATATTCTGTTTAATGGCGTTTTCCGATCGGAAAAATTCTTGAAAGAGTTTAGGCAGATCTTCCCCGCTGATCCCAATCCCGGTGTCCGCGACTTCACATAAGACCTGGTCTTCTTCCGGCCGGATACGGATAGAAATCGTCCCATTCTCAGGGGTAAATTTAATGGCGTTGCTGACCAGATTGATAAATGCCCGGTCAATCTGGGCGACATCTATTTTAATCATGGGAGTCTGCGGGTCAATATGCGCTTCCCATTGGAGTTTTTTTTCTTTCATCTGCGGGGTTAAGAGATCATGCACGTTATTGACGATTGATTCCAGGTCATGGGGCACGAGCTTCATCTCCACGCGGCCCGATTCAATCCTGGCGATATCCAGAAGATCATTGATTAATTTAACCAGGTTATCGGAGTGCCGGTTGATTTTATCCAAACGGTCCCGGACACCTTCGGGGATCTGGCCGACCTTGCCGGTCATTAAGATGGAGGCGTAGCCTTTAATGGACGTCAGCGGGGTGCGCAGTTCGTGAGAGACCGAAGAGATAAATTCGGATTTCGTTTTGCTGATTTTTTGCACCTCTTCCAGGGCGGACTCCAGCCGTTTGGTGCGGTCTTGGACCTTAGATTCCAGCATCTGGCTGGAGAGGTAGACCTGTTCGAAGAGACGGGCATTTTCAATGGCCTGGCCGATTTGATTGGCCAGGATCGAGACGATCTCTTTTTCTCCTTCGGTCATGGCTAAGGCATCGGTACGATTGCCGACAAACACAAGACCGATAATACCATTTTGGGTTAAAATGGGACAGAGAATAAAATGTCTCAAATCGAAGATCTTTATGATTTGTTCTTTTCGTTGGGCAGGAGTGCTGTCGGAGGAGAAGGAGTGCCCTTCTTTGAGCGCATCGCACAGAGAGACTTCCTGCTCCATCTGCGTGAGGATCAAACGGATGTCTTGTTCAGAGAAGCCCGATTCCACGCGGCCATACAGTTTTCCGTTTTTATCGTAGCCGAGGATTAAGCTTTTTTCAAAACCGAATTCCTGCAAAATAGGCTGGTTAAGCCGGCGGAAAATTTCATTTTCATCCAATGTGGTGCTGATCAGGCGGGAGATTTTCTGCAGGGCTTCCAGGGCATTCAAACGTCTGTCGAGCTGTTCTTGAGCGCGGTTTAATTCCAGATCAGTCTTGACGATCAGTTTGGCCTGTTCATCCAGATTATGGAATGAGCGGTCCAGATTTTTGACTGTGGTTTCGAGTTTGCGGATTTTTTCGCCTTTGAAGAACAAGATCACGGAAAGGATCACGAGGATCAGGCAAAGGATGATGCCGATAAAACTCATGATCATAAACCAATCGATTTGGTTAAAATACTGCAGGATATCGTCCATAAGCTCCGGCTTACCCTTCCATGAGCCCAGATGTTTGATCCATAGGGATTATTTCTTACCCCAATTTTGCAATGCAAAATTGGGGTTCCCTACCCTGCATTTTGCATCGTAAAATGAGGGTTTACTATATTATACTGAATCACCCGATAGCTACAATGGTAAAGCTTCCGTTTTGGAGATGAGTTTTGGTGATGTTGTCTAATGGTTTCCAAGGAGTGATCTCTCCAAAAGAGTACATCCCCAAAATGGGAGTTTTGTATCCAAAAACTTCCTTGATCGTTTGGATCTCCTGGACAGCTGACCGGCCAAGAAGTTTTAAACGCGTTAAAGATTCGAAGATAAGAACCAGCTGGGCTTTTTTACCTAAAAGACTTTGATGGGCCTCGATGGCGGCACTATAGGCCGCCTGGATACACGAATCTTTATTGGCGATCATAATATGAACCTCGGATCCTTCCAGTAATTCTCCCTGGCATTCGATACTTCCATCTTCGAGAACTTGGAGCGGATGGCGGAGTAAATATTTATTATCTTCCTGAAGATACATGCCCAATGGGAACAGCGTTGATAATGTCCCCATCTTACTTAAGTTATTTTGATCACAGACTTCTTGAAAATATTCTTCATAGATATGAGAGGCCCTTTTCCCATCGATTGTTTTGATCAGCGGGCCTTCGACTTTATCGATGAACCGGGGTTTCCCCAGAGGTTTCCATCCGTGTTTGCTTCCGAACCCAATGGACATATGTCCTCCCATCAGGACTCCGGTGGCGGATTGAGTCATAGAAAGGTTACGAGCCAATTGATATTGACTCTTTAAGCGGAAATCATCACTGCTTCCGGCTCCAATAATAGGAAAGACGGTGCCAAAAACCTCTTGCAGGCCCTTTAATAACAAGAAGTGATCTTTGACCATGCTGTCGATCAGATATAAAAAAAGTTGTCGGCGGTGAAGTTCAAGGTCGGCGGCTGATTTTTGTCCCAGAAGAAGACCGGCATGACGAATATCCTGCCTGGGGAGGTTTTCTACGGCATGAACCCCAAAGTGAATTTCTTCAGACCAGATAACCAAAACAGCAATCCCTCGTTTGAAGACATTATGAGAAAGAATAATCCCGGCGGTAGAGGCACCGATGATTTTGGCATCCGAAAAGTGATCCTGAACAATTTGCAGGACGGTTTTGGGAGGGTAGTGGATGGTGGATAAAATGAGAACAAAATGGAAATTCGACTGGTCAGCTTGGATCTTGGCCTGCACCGAGGCCTCGCGGGCCGCCTCAGCCGGATCAATCTTTTGACTAAATCCTATGCCGATATCTGTTGCCATTTTAATTAAGGGAAAAGGGAGAATTGCAGTTAGGGTTTACAAACCTCACTACAAAAATACCATAGAAGGACATAGCTGAACAGCCTTTTTGCTTTTCTTTAGAAATAATCGGGACAATCGGGGGGGAAGTGGGGGAAATCGGGACAGGGGAAATCGGGACACATCCTATTTTGGGATGTGTCCCGATTGTCCCGGTCCCGTTTTGCCCCATTTACCCCCCGATTGGGCCGCTTATTTATAAAGAAAAGGAAAAAG
>CAYJUK010000083.1:0-9716 GCA_964373335.1 uncultured Planctomycetales bacterium
TTCCCATAGGTGAAATGACCGGGTACGATTTGATGCTTGATACGGCCATAATGGCGGGTTTGTATCAACCAAAAAATTTAGAAGGCTATTATGAGTTTTGTCGGGGAAAGAATGCCCTAGAGATGACGAAATGGTTTAATACTAATTATCATTATCTTGTCCCTGACTTTGCAGTGATAAAGCATCCTGAATTCTTTTTGCATTGGAATAAGCCTCAGCAATATCTGAAAAAGTTTAGAAAAGGGGGGATCCCTTTTTTAATCGGGCCATTTACCTTTCTTAAATTATAAAAGGGATTATCACCAAATAGTTTTAACGAGAAACTTGTCCAATTGGGGGGAGTTTATCAACAGATCCTCAAGTCCCTCAAGGAAGTCCATCTGGAAGAGCCCGCCTTTGTGTTGGATTTAACTAAGGAAGAAATCACCTCAATTAAAAAAGTCTATGAGATCTTGGGGCAGGCGAAATCCAAGATCCATCTTTTCACTTATTATGACTCCGTTGATTTTTTAAAGGAGGTTTATAGTCTGCCGATTCAATCCATTGGGCTGGATTTCATCCATGGCCGGGGTAATTTAGATGTCATTAATAAGATTGGATTCCCGAAGGACAAGACTTTAATTGCCGGACTGGTGGATGGACGGAATGTCTGGAAAAATAATATCGGTCAATCGGTAGAGATCTTAAGAGATCTTTCCCGGAAGGCCCAATCGTTGGCGGTATCTAATGCGGCTCCATTGTATCATCTGCCTTGCACGCTTAAGGGAGAAAAATTAGATAAGAATCTTTTAGCCAATCTGGCTTTTGCTGAAGAAAAATTGCAGGAGATTCAAACCATTGCCAGGGCTTATGAGAGCAAAAAAGAGCCTCCTCGATTCTCTCTGATTCAGTCTGGGCATAATGAATCCATCCAAGATCGGATTCGCAATTTAACCGAAAAGGATTTTGAGAAGATGTCTTCTCCGCAAGTACGAAGAAATCTACAGCAGAAATTTTTGAAATTGCCTTTATTCCCATCAACGACTATTGGGAGTTTCCCGCAAACAGCGGAGGTTCGTAAGCAGAGGGCGGATTTCCGTGCCGGATTAATTTCAGAGGAGCAATATAAATCCTTTGTCAGAGAAAAGATTAAGGAATTGATTAGGCTTCAGGAGGATTTGGGGCTTGATGTCCTGGTTCATGGTGAATTTGAGCGGACAGATATGGTGGAGTTTTTTGCGGAAAAATTAAATGGCATCGCCACGACCCAAAACGGTTGGATTATTTCTTACGGGACTCGTGTCTATCGCCCTCCGATAATCTTTGGTGATGTCTTAAGATCGGCACCTATGACTATTGAAGAGATCATATATGCCCAGAGTTTAACCAAAAAATATGTTAAGGGAATGCTGACCGGCCCCGTGACGATCATTTCCTGGAGCTTTGTCCGTGAGGACATCCCCATTGATGAGGTGGCTTATCAATTAGCTCTGGCTCTTCAAGATGAAATCCGAGATTATGAGAAGGCTGGCATTAAGATTGTCCAAATCGATGAGCCAGCGATTCGAGAGAAAGCCCCGATCAAAAGACGGGATTGGCCAAAATATTTTCATTGGGCCATTAAGTCTTTTCGTTTGACCACCAATACGGATCCCAAAACCCAGATCCATACGCACATGTGCTATTCAGAATTTGGAGAGATTGTTGATAAAATTGATCAAATGGATTTTGATGTCATCTCCATTGAGACAACCCGCAGCCGCGGAGATATTATCGAGAGCTTCGAGAAAATCGATTTTAAGAAACAAATTGGATTGGGTGTCTGGGATATCCATTCTCCCACCATTCCTACGAAAGAGAGTATGGGCAAGATTGTGGAACGCGCCCTAAAGGTTATCCCTAAGGAGAATTTCTGGATTAATCCTGACTGTGGACTTAAAACACGCGGCTGGGAAGAGACCAATGCCTCTCTGAAAAATTTGGTAACTTTAAGCCAAGAGTTGCGGAAATCTCGTTAGCGCTCCCCTTCCTGAAAATAGTGCTGGAAAATTATCCGTCTTTGCATAGCCGCACTCATTCATCCTGCCAAGTATCCATTGAATTATTAAAAATGACCCCATGATTATGAATGCTATTACGATAAGAAATTTGAATAAGATCTATGCCAATGGAACCCAGGCCCTGAGGGATGTTTCTTTAGAAGTACGAGCAGGGGATTTTTTTGCACTTTTGGGGGCCAATGGAGCCGGAAAGACGACCATCATTGGTATCCTGACAGGGCTTGTTAATAAGACTTCGGGGGCGGTGAGTGTTTTTAATTATCATTTAGAGACAGATGCCCATCTTGCCCGGCAATCGATAGGGGTGGTCCCCCAGGAGTTCAATCTTAATATGTTTGAGAAAGTACAGGAAATCATTGTTACTCAAGCGGGTTATTTTGGGATTGAACGACGGCAAGCCCTCAAGGATTCGGAGGTGCTTTTAAGAAAATTGGGTCTTTGGGAGAAGCGTTTTGACGCCTCCAGGACTTTGTCCGGCGGGATGAAGCGAAGATTGATGATCATCCGGGCTTTGATTCACAACCCTAAGCTCCTCATCCTGGATGAGCCCACGGCTGGTGTTGATGTGGAATTGCGTCATGGGATGTGGGATTATCTTAAGGAATTAAATCGAGGAGGGACAACCATTCTCTTAACAACCCATTATTTGGAAGAAGTCGAACAGATGTGTGAACATGCCGCCATTATTAAGAAGGGTGAGATTATCAAATGCGATAAAGTTCAGAATTTAGTGCGATTGATTGACAAGGAAACATATGTGATCAGTGTGAAAACACTTACTTCTCTGGAGTCATTAAAGTTATTTAACCCTGTTCACATCGATGAACACTCATTTCAGGTGGAAATTAATCGTAACGATTCCTTAAATCATTTTGTCAGATTTCTCTATTCAACAGGGATGGAAATCCTTGATATCCGTCCCCAAGGACACCGATTAGAAAAGTTATTTTTGAATATCTTGAAACAATAGTCAGACCTCCTTTAATGAAAGGGAGGGATGATAGTCATATTTTCAATTTAAGATGACTCGTAGAGAAAAATGGATTGCCCTGAATACCATCGTCCGCAGGGAAGTTAATCGTTTTATGCGGATTTGGCTGCAGACCTTATTGCCCCCGGTGATTACCCAGACACTTTATTTTGTCATCTTTGGGAATTTTATTGGCTCGCAAATGGGACAAATGCAGGGATTAAATTATATGGCCTTTATCGTTCCAGGATTGGTCATGATGGCAGTGATCAATAGTTCATTCGCAAATGTCGTGAGTTCTTTCTATAGTTCGAAATTTCAACGAAACATCGAAGAATTGCTTGTTTCTCCTATCCCTAATTGGATCATCATGGTCGGTTATGCGATGGGGGGTGTGTTTCGCGGCTTAATGGTAGGAGGGATCGTTTTAGGAATTTCTATCTTTTTTCATCGTCCTCAGCTCCTGCATGTTTTTATCATCATAATTTTTGTATTTTGTACTGCGGTTATTTTTTCTCTGGGGGGATTGATGAATGGAATTTATGCAAAATCCTTTGATGATATTTCTATTTTCCCAACCTTTGTGCTTACCCCTTTGACCTATCTGGGAGGGGTTTTTTATTCCATACATCGATTACCTGAATTTTGGCAACGGGTGTCACATTTAAATCCCATTTTGTATATGGTTAACGGATTCCGCTATGGATTTTATGGAGTGTCCGATGTGTCGATGGAGGTTAGTTTAGGTATCATGATCGGAATCATTTTCTTTCTGATCAGCATTAACTTATTTTTATTGAAAAAAGGTACTGGGCTTAAAGCCTAATTTTGATCCACGTGATTTATTCAATCCGGTATGGAATAATACGAGTTCTAATCAAAAAATTAAAAAACTTATTAATAGAAGAATGGAGGATGAAATGGATTCTCAATCCAGTATCCCTAATGATGCAGAATTAGATGCAAAACAGAGAGAATTTTTTGAGCGGGCTCGAAAAGGAGTGTTGACTCATTTGAATCAAAAGGGTGGAACATTAAACCTGGGGGATCTCCACGACTTCAGCCTCAATCGCTATCTGATTCAACATCAGCGGTTTTCTCAGTTAATAGAAAGCCTTGTGAATGGAGGCTTGATGGAATACGATTTCGCTGCCCAGACGGCTAAGATCACGGAAGAAGGGAAGATATTTGTTTCACAATAAGAAATTTTGACATTTTTTTCTTTTAATATTCAAAGCAGAGCTTGACTTCAACTTTTTAGCAAGATAGACTAACGACAAACGTTTGATTAATTAAAAATAGACTTTAGGGTTTGAGATAGTCCCAACCATTCATTAGAAAATTAGTAAACTGATTTCAAGAAATGGGAGAAAAGTTATGAGAAAAATCTTAGTGATTGATGATGATCCCACCATTATCCAACTCATTAAATCCCGTTTAGAATCTTTAAAGTACATGGTTAACACTGCCCAAGATGGTCTGGAAGGGTTAGACAATCTAAAGAAGGATAAACCTGATTTAATCATCCTGGATATCCAGATGCCCCATATGGATGGTCTAACCTTTATTCAGGAGTTTAAGAAAGAGGATTCTTTTAGGCAAATTCCCATCATTGTGTTCACCGTCAAGGAAACCATGCAAGATATCTTTAAGCTGGAAGGGGCTAAGGAGTATATGATTAAACCTATGGATATCAATGTCCTGATTGAAAAGGTTAAGAAGTATGTGCCCCTTTGATCTGTTTGCTTGTATTCTCAAAAATTGAATAGATAAAATAAAGTCATGCCCAAGAAGATATTAATTATTGATGATGATCCCACCATATTAAAGCTAGTCTCTTCATGGTTTGAGAACAACGGTTTTCAAGTTGTGTCAACAACTGAGGCCGATAAAGGACTGGCATTAGCTCTCAAAAGTTCCCCGGATTTAATTATTCTTGATGTCATGTTGCCGTTTATCAATGGTTTTCATATCTGCCGTTTGCTGAAAACAAAGGAGTCTCATAAGCATATCCCGATTATTTTCGTAACGGTGCGTAAGGAGAAGGTCGCTGTACAGACCGGATTAGAAGTTGGTGCGAATGCCTATCTTTTAAAACCCATAGATAGAGAATCATTAATGAATAAGGTCCGGGAACTTCTGCCTCATTAATAACGTGTTACCTAAATTTTTTAATCCCTTTTATCTTAAGATGAAAACGGTATAGTCCGGTGTGGCTTTTCATAAAGATTGATAGGAAGCCACTTCGGTGCAGTCATCTTCTTGAAGTTTTAAAGGAAATACGGCTGTTGTTCAACTCACCCCACAGAAGCGTGATCTTGCCCGATCTTTGTGGGGTCTAAAGGGAATAAAGATAAAACATTTATAATAATGTCTAAGAGAATACTTCTCATAGATGATGACCTGACCGTCCTCAAGTTGATCTCCGGGAGATTCCAGTCTTTAGGTTACACCATTCTTTCGACTACTCAGGCGGACATGGGTTTAGAGATGGCTCTTAAACAACAGCCTGATTTGATCATTTTGGATGTTATGATGCCTATAGTGAATGGTTATAATATTTGTCGTTTGTTGAAATCGAACGAACAGGTCAAACACATCCCTATCGTCTTATTGACGGGAAGAACAGAAGAAGATGATGTCAAATTTGGATACGAAGCGGGTGCCGATGCTTATTTCTCAAAGCCAGTACAAATGGATCACCTGATAAATAAAGTTGAGTCTTTATTGACTTGATCTTGCTGAGATGGCGGGGTGGGGCTCCTTTTTTTAAAGATGCTGTTGACGATCAAATTTCCAGTTAATTTATTCTAATCTACTTTTATCTCAATCATGCTAACCTTCCTTGAATCAATTGGCCGATCCGTAAAGGAATGGATATCTGTTTTCTTCGGCTTTATTTATCTTCTCTATCAAACTGTTCATTGGGTCATTTTAGGGCCGTTCCGTGATAAGCCATTAAAGAGGCAGCCGATTTTCGAACAGATGGTCTTTATGGGATCGAAGTCTGTTATTATTGTCATCATTGTGAATTTCTTCACGGGGGTGGTCCTGGCGATGCAATCTGCTTACCAGTTATCAAAATTGGGGGCCACTATTTATGTCGCGAGTTTGGTGAGTATATCTATCTGCCGAGAGTTAGGTCCGGTTTTAACCGCCCTCGTGATTGCTGGACGAGTGGGTGCTGCCATCACTGCAGAAATCGGCTCAATGAATGTGAATGAACAGATTGAGGCCTTAGAGACAATGGCTATCAATCCTGTCCGTTATTTGGTGGTGCCGAAGGTGGCTGCCCTTTTTTTTATGCTTCCTTGTTTGACGGTCATTGGGGATCTTTCCGGAATGATAGGGGGATATTGCGTTGGTGTCTGGAATTTAAAGATCAACTCTTTCCTTTTTATCCAAACCGCATTTAAATATCTGACTCTCAAAGATATTTATACTGGCTTATCCAAGTCTTTAATCTTTGCCGTCATTATAGCGATGGTGGGATGCTTTCAAGGATTTAGAACTAAAGGCGGAGCGGTTGGCGTGGGAAGGGCAACAACGCTTAGTGTGGTGACGAGTTTTATCCTGATTATCCTGGCGGATTGCGTTATCACAGGAATTTATTACTTTTCAAATTTATAATATAAACGAAGTCAATTAACTGAGAAATCATATCAAGAAATGAATGAGCAAAAATTAGCCATATCAGTTCAAAACCTAATCAAGTTTTACGATAACCGTAAAGTCCTGGATGGGGCTAGTCTGGAGATCTATCAGGGGGAGACTTTTGTCATTATGGGAGGTTCAGGCTGCGGGAAAAGTACGATGTTAAGACACATGATTGGATCCATGAATCCTGATTCGGGCAAGGTATTTATTGGGGATAAGGATTTGACTATGATGAGCAATGAAGAAAAAGAAAAAATGAAGCGACGTTTCGGTTTTTCCTTTCAATCAGCAGCGTTGCTGGACTTTCTGACTGTTGAAGAAAATGTCAGCCTTCCTTTAGTGGAGCATACAAATCTTGATCCCGATATCATTAAGATGATTGTTAAGATGAAATTGAATTTGGTGGGATTGCATGGGTGTGAGTCTTTGATGCCAAGTATGCTTTCAGGTGGGATGCGCAAGAGAGTAGGGTTAGCCAGGGCCATTGCGATGGATCCGGAGATTGTATTTTATGATGAACCGACAGCAGGATTAGACCCCGTTGTTTGTGCGGTTATAGACAATTTGATTATGGATTTAAGTAAAAAATTGCTCCTGACATCTGTCGTTGTAACCCATAATATGGAAAGCGTCTTCCGTATCGCTGACCGAGTCGCTATGCTTTATAACGGCAGGGTGTTGGAAGTGGGGACCCCCGAGCAGATTAAAAACTCGAAAAATGAAATCGTTCAACAATTTATTCATGGTAATATAGAAGGGCCTATTCAATTGCATGATTAAGCCCCAGGGCAGATGATCTTGTGGTGAGAAAGGATTGAGGGATGAAACTCAATAATGAAACAAAAATTGGAATTTTAGTTTGTCTAGTGACTGGAATCCTTTTGACCTTAACTTGGAAGGTGGGTAATTTCGATTTTTCTAATAAGGGATATACCCTCAAGATTCACTTTGAAAATATTGACGGGGTAGAACTCAATGCCCCTGTGAGATTCAATGGTCTGGAGGTCGGATCAGTCAAAGATGTCCAAATTATTTATGGTGACTCGACGCTAATGGAATTAACCGTCTGGTTGAGAGAAGATGTTAAAGTCAGAAAGGATGCTAAGGCGTATGTCAAGAATATGGGTTTTATGGGGGAAAAATATGTGGGGATTACGGCCGGAGATATTACGAAAGATTTTCTGGGGACTGATGAGATTATTATAGGAGAGCAGCCTGCTAGTTTAGAAAAGATTCTTGTCGATGGAGAAATCCTAGCGTCTAATTTAAAAGAAATCTCTCTGGAAATCAATGAACGATTAAAGATCAATAGAGAAAATATTGATGAAATTTTTGCGAAAAGTCGCACAACGATGGATAATGCAGCGACCATTACGGATAATGTTCGACAACGGCTGGAACTCAATCAAACCCTTATTGATGATATCGTCATAAATATCGATACAGCTTCCCAAAACCTGGAAGAATTGAGCTACGACCTTAAATTGAACCCTTGGAAGCTGCTTTATATCCCAAAAGATAAGAAGAAAAAATAATAAGTTGCCTTTTTTATAACTATAAGGCAATCCATAAAATATGGGTTGCCTTTTTTCATTTTATATATTCCCCTAGAAGAAATGCCTTCCTCTTCATCCTCTTTTATGGGATTAGAAAGCGTTTTCTCGGCGTTATTTTGACAAGCATACCAACCCCATCCGATATGGTATAGTTAATATTAAGGCAATACCTATAGGAACATCCTGAGGATCATGTCGTTTCTGCAATGAAAGGCTCTTTTCAAACCTAGAGTTGCAGTTGTCGCGGTGAGAATAGTAAACTCTAACTGCAATTCCAGGGTTCAATAATATCATCGACAGTAGTTTGTTAGGAAATAAGTTAACAAACTACTTACTCTTTGATTTATCAATCTTAATTGATAAGTCAATTTTTTCTACTGCTACCGTATAAGACATAAAAATGCTGTAAGAAAGGAGGGATGGTGAGTCATGGATGCCATAAAAACCTTGATCATTGATCCTTTTCATGAGTTTTTAATGCATGTTGCTGGCTACATCCCCACTTTTATCAGCGTTGTTTTTATCCTGATGATTGGGGTTCTACTTGCTAAATTAGTAAGGGATGTGTTCCAGCGTCTCTTCCAAGAGGTTCACATCGATGTTATTGCCGATAAGTCAGGATTGACAAGTGTGCTGCAGAAGGGCGGTGTCAAATCCAAGTTGGGTGATCTGTTGAGCGCTATGCTCTATTTGATCATTACGATCGTCATCTTGATGATGTCCATTGCCCTGACAGGCGTTAATTCCCTTGTCAGCCTGATGGATCAGCTGGTCGGCTATGTTCCAAATGTCTTGTCAGCCATTTTTGTGCTGACCTTGGGATTGATACTAGCGAAGATCATAGGCAGTTCAATTTATGTGGTGGCTAGTCACCTCCAACTACCTAATTCAAAGCTGTTGGACTCGATCACGAGATGGGCTATTGTGTTATATGCCATCAAAATGACCGTAGTTCAACTAGGTTATGATGAGCTCCTCCAGGGAATCAGCTTTTATATTATTTTCACGGGTGTGATTTTAGGGCTGACTCTGGCCTTTGGATTGGGTGGGCGTGATGCAGCGATGAAGTATCTTAACCATAAGAAATAGCTGCCAAACAGTCTAGGAGTTATAAAATGGGCGGTTTCATTTTAAATGATGCCGCCCATTATTTTTAAAGGGATACTCACATCAATCACTGTTCTCTAAGCATTGATTTGGGTTTAAGAGTCTCTTGAAGAGTATCTCGAAGAGGCTCTATATTGTTGAGAATCGTGGCATCTGTTATAATGGCCATTAGATCAGATATCTGGATTTGGAGTCGGAGTTCAATATCCTCACCGTGAGTCGTAGAAGCGTCTATTTCAATTCTAGGGTCAAATGAAGAAATAAGATCTTAGCGTACCAGTGAAAATCTCATCTATGATCAAGAAACTCTCTCATCAAGAAATCGTTGTGGGGCAAAAAGTTAAACAATCTCTCCCCAAGTTACCCCTAACAGTGGTTTTAAATAAT
>CAYJUK010000084.1:0-9591 GCA_964373335.1 uncultured Planctomycetales bacterium
TTGGGAGCGATTAATATTAAAGAGATGCACGATGTTGAAATAATTATCGCCCCATCGATTCAAACCGAAGGAAAAGTCTTTCAAGTGGGGCAACGTGTGGGGATGGGGAAATAACTTAGGGTAAAATATTTTTTAGGAAACATTTAATTCCATTGGCAAGAATGGGTTGGTGGCATTATGAAAGTGGCTTTAATAGATAAAAAAAATCGTCTTAAAATAATCTCCAAAGCAAAGTCTAAAGTCAAGTCAAAGAAAACAGTCCGAAGAATAAATGGCAGGATTCTCCTCAAATCCCGCTTACAAAATCCAGCACGATTAAAGGCACTCAGGAAACGACTTGCTAAAGGTGGTGGTCTTGAAGGCCATTTCAAACATATGGTGACTGTATCTAAACCTCGGGTTAGGGATTTGATCCTTGTTTTGGATTTTGGTTCTCAATATACACAATTAATTGCTAGGAGGGTTCGAGAAACTAAGGTTTTTAGCCAAATTGTCCCATACCATACTACCCCCGATGAACTTAAAAAGTTAAATCCTAAAGGACTTATCCTTTCTGGTGGGCCTATGAGTGTTTATGATAAAGGGGCCCCAATGCCGCATAAGGATATTTTAAAATTAGGGATTCCCATCCTTGGGATCTGTTATGGCATGCAGGTCATCTCTCATATGTTGGGAGGAAAGGTTAAGAAAAGTAAAAATCGAGAGTTTGGAAGAGCTGAACTTTTTATTGATAGTAATAAGGATCTCTTTACCAATCTTCCCACGAATCTCACCTGTTGGATGAGTCATTCCGATGAAATCTTAAAGCTCCCGCCAGGGTTTATCAAATTATCTCATACTTTAAATGCTTCAATTGCTGCCTTTGCCAATCGTAGTAAACATATTTATGGAGTTCAGTTTCATCCAGAAGTTGTTCACTCACAAAAGGGGATTCAAACCCTAGTGAATTTTGCCTTTCAGATTTGTGGATGTCTTCCTCGCTGGACCATGGATAAATTTATCGACTCAACCATTAAACAGATTAAAGAACAAGTAGGAAAGAAGAAGGTGATCTTGGGATTGAGTGGAGGAGTGGATTCTTCTGTAACAGCGATGCTCTTGCACAAGGCGATTGGTGATCAAGCTCACTGTATTTTTGTAGATAATGGATTATTACGTAAGGAGGAAATGAGTTCTGTACAGAAGACGTTCAAAGGGATCTTTAATATGAATCTGATTTGTTTTGATGCCCGTAAACGATTTCTTGTTCGATTGGCGGGGATAGTTGATCCAGAAGAAAAACGGAAGATCATAGGAGATGAATTTATAAAAGTCTTTCAGGAAGCTTCAAAAAAAATTAAAAATGTGGAATTTTTAGCTCAAGGGACGCTATACCCGGATGTGATTGAATCCATCTCTCCAACCGGGGGCCCATCTGCAAAGATTAAAACTCATCATAATGTTGGGGGACTCCCTAAGATTTTAAAATTTAAACTGCTCGAACCATTGCGAGAGTTATTTAAAGATGAAGTTCGTATCATAGGAAAGCATTTAGGGTTACCTGATATGATATTAAATCGACAACCATTTCCAGGGCCAGGTCTTGCTATTCGCATCTTGGGAGAAGTCACGGAAGATCGGCTCGAAATTCTGAGGGAAGCAGATGAGAGGGTGTTGGATGAAATCAAGAAGGCTGGCCTTTACCAAGAGATATGGCAGTCTTTTGCGGTGTTACTACCGGTCAAGACCGTAGGGGTCATGGGAGATCAACGGACCTATGAAAATGTTATTGCGATTCGTTGTGTGAGCAGTTTGGATGGGATGACAGCAGATTGGGTGAAGCTACCTCCAGAACTTTTGGGAAAGATGGCCAATCGTATTATCAACGAAGTTCCAGGTGTAAATCGAGTTGTTTATGATATCAGTTCAAAGCCCCCTGCAACGATCGAATGGGAATAAAGGTTAAGAGTGCTTAGAAGAGTATTTTTTCAACCGATATTTAAATGGCTTGCAATCATTCATAACTCTTTAGGAAAATTCCTAAAAGAGTAAAAAATCGTCAGATGTTATCGCCATGAGGCGATTTTCTTGAGATCCTTCTTGAGAGTTTCCACGAAAGTTTACCCAATAACAAGAAACCCACCAACCAAATTGGTGGTAGAAATCCAGAATTTGCGAGGGTGGTTAAAAGCCATCATTAGCAAACATTTTTATCCCATAAGATGGGATTTATGATGTTTAACCCATTGTATGGGGTAACCCTCACTAAAATTCAAATAAATTCGTAAACTTCTATGGATCATTCCGATTTTGTCCACCTTCATGTCCATACCCAATATAGCTTATTGGATGGGGCCTGCCGGGTTAAAGAATTGATTCAAAAAGCTGTGGAATATAAGATGCCTGCCTTAGGGATGACGGATCATGGCAATCTTTTTGGAGCCATTGATTTTTATCAGACAGCCATCTCTATGGGGATCAAGCCCATTATTGGGTGCGAAGCTTACATTGCTCCTCAAAGCCGTTTTGATCGTACCAGTAAGCAGACGCATGCATATCATTTGGTTTTATTGGCTACAAATGAGATAGGATATCGGAATCTGATGAAGCTTGTTTCCATGGGTTATCTGGAAGGTTTTTATTATAAGCCTCGGATGGATAAGGAGCTCCTCAAACAATATGCCCAAGGTCTTATTGCGACTTCCGCATGTTTAAAAGGAGAGCTGGCCACAAATCTTAAAGAAGGCAATTTTAAAGCGGCAATCCAGGTGGCGGATGATTTTTTAAATATTTTCGGGAAAGGCAATTTTTACCTGGAGTTGATGGAACATGGTATTCCTGATCAGAAAATCGTCAACGAAGGTTTATTGAAAGTTGCTCATGATCTCAATATCCCTTTGGTGGCCACCAACGATGTTCATTACTTAGAAGAAACGCAGTATTCTGCGCATGAAGCGCTTTTGTGTATCCAGACTCAGACGGAATTGAGTGATCCTAATCGTATGCGATTGTCCGTGAATCAATTTTATTTTAAAGAGCCAGCCTTAATGAAAAAAGAATTTGGCTGGATCCCTCAAGCCATTAGGAGTACGGTGGAAATTGCTGAGAAATGTAATCTTCAATTGAACTTTGATCAGTATCATTTGCCTCGCTATGATCCTCCAGAAGGCAAAGCCAAAGAAAAGTATCTGAGAGATCTGTGTCTAGTTGGATTTAAGGAACGTTATAGCCAACCGACTAGAGAAATTTTGGAAAGGTTGGAGCATGAATTAATGACAATCGAGAAGATGGGGTTTGTGAGCTATTTCCTGATTGTCTGGGATTTTATTCATTATGCGAAAAGCAAAGGTATTCCTGTTGGCCCTGGACGAGGGTCAGCGGCAGGGAGTCTGGTCAGTTATTTATTGGGGATCACGAATTTAGATCCTATCAAATATGGATTGCTTTTTGAACGTTTTTTGAATCCTGAACGTTTAGGAATGCCGGATATTGATATCGATTTTTGCTTTGAAAGAAGAGGAGAGGTGATTGATTATGTGACTCAAAAATACGGGAAGGATAACGTAGCACAGATCATAACTTTTGGTACCATGCAGGCGAGAGCAGCTGTTCGTGACGTGGGACGGGTGATGGGTGTTCCTTACGCCCAGGTGGATAAGATTGCAAAAATGATCCCTGGAGAACCTGGCATCACACTTCATGAGGCACTTATCGCGGAACCTCAATTGAAAAAGATAGTTCAGGAAGATAAAACTGTGGAAAAAATTGTTGAGACGGCCAAGGTTTTGGAAGGGCTGAATCGTCATGCCTCGATCCATGCTGCAGGAGTTGTGATCTCTGATAAGCCTTTAACAGAATATGTCCCGCTTTTTAAGACAAGCGATGGCCAGATCACAACAGGTTATTCGATGGATGGAATCGCTAAAATCGGATTGTTAAAGATGGATTTTTTAGGGTTACGGACATTAACTGTCATCAGTGATACAGTCAAGCTCGTTAAGCAACATCGGCAAATTGATATCGATATTAATAAGATTCCCTTGGATAACCCGAAAACATACCAATTGCTTAGCCGAGCACACAGTCATGGAATTTTTCAATTGGAAAGTGCGGGCATGCGGGAACTTCTTAAAAAATTCAAACCATCACTGTTTGAAGACCTGATTTCTATTTTAGCTTTGTATCGTCCTGGTCCGATGGGAAGCGGTATGCTTGATGATTTTATTAAAAGGAAACGAGGGGATGTCCCTGTTCAATATCCTCATCCTAAATTGGAGCCGATCCTCAAAGAGACCTATGGAATCATTGTCTATCAAGAACAAGTCATGCAGATGGCATCGGTATTGGCAGGATTTACCATGACTCAGGCTGACCACTTAAGAAGGGCTATGAGTAAGAAGATACCGGAAGTGATGGAAAAAATGCGTAAGGAATTCGTTGAGGGGTGTTATAAGCACAGTCAAATCAGCCCAGACCAGGCTCACCAGTTATTTGACCTTATTGATTATTTTTCGGGATATGGTTTTAATCGAAGTCATTCCGCAGCTTATGCCCTGATCTCTTATCAAACAGCTTATCTTAAGTCAAATTTCCCAGTTGAATTCATGTGTGCCCTTTTGACCAGTGAAAAGGATAATACCGACAAGGTGGTGGAATATGTGAAGGAATGCGAAGCTTTTGGAATAAAAGTCGTGCCCCCAAATATCAATGATTGTGTGGCCCAGTTTAGTGTTATGGGAGAGGATATTATTTGTTATGGTCTTTTGGCAATTAAAAATGTCGGGAGCTATGCAATCGAATCGATTGTCCAAGAACGTAAAAATGGCCTTTATCTTTCTCTTTTTGATTTTTGTGAAAGAGTCGATCTGCGTTTAGTTAATCGTAAGGTCATTGAAAGTTTAATTAAATGTGGTGCTTTTGATAATTTCGGTGCTTTTCGTTCACAATTAATGGCCTTGATAGAAATTGTCTTAGAGAGAGGTGCCCAAAAACAACGAGAAAAAGCCATGGGGCAGTTTTCCTTTTTCGATAACTTAGGAGAACCCAATGGGTTTGGAAAAAATGAAATATCCTTACCTCAATTGAGAGAATGGAATCAGACACAAAAGTTGTCTTTTGAAAAGGAAGTTTTGGGATTTTATGTTACCGGGCATCCTTTAACTTATTATTCTGTAGAGCAAAAAGAGTTTACGGACTATACAACCCGTGAATTAGTAAATTGTATTGATGGTCAAGATGTTAAAATTGTTGGAATTATTAATAATGTGAAGCGAACTACGACACGTAAAACGAATGAAAGAATGGCTATTTTATCCCTAGAGGATCTGGAGGGAGAGATTGAAGTGGTTATTTTCCCCTCAACTTACAATCAGATATCACCTTACCTGAATGAGGGGGAGGTTGTAGTACTGGTAGGTAAGCTTAGCTTTAGGGATGATTCTCTAAAGATTATTGCGAGTGATATTAAGAAGATTGATGAGGTCTATAAATCTATTAAATCGATTAGGTTAGATTTAACTGGAACTAGTGAAATTAGTTTAGAAAAACTTAAAGAAAAAATGGTCTTATTTCCGGGAAAGGTTCCTGTTTATATTCAGATTCATTCTGAGACCCGAAAAGGCGTGGAGATCTTAGTAGGAGAGGAACTTTTTATTTCTCCAACAAAAGATTTTATGGATGAGATCAAGGAACTGATTGGGGGAAATAAATTCTCGGTGACCTTATAACCTTATAATAATTGCTTGACACCATAACATCTTGTTGATACTATACTTGCAACTAGGAGGTGACCTGGATGACCAAAAAAGATATAGTCCTAAAGATTACGGACATGACCGGAATAAAGCAGGTTGATGTGAAAAAGATTGTCCAGAAGACCTTTGATGTAATCATTGAGAGTTTAATACGTTTAGAGAAGGTGGAACTGCGCAACTTTGGTGTGTTCAAAATAAAGGAACGCAAAGCTCGATTTGGACGTAATCCTCGGACAGGAGAAAGTGTTCCGGTTCCTCCACGGAAAGTAGTTGTTTTTAAACCTGGGCTGGAAATGAAGCAGAAAATAAAGTAATCCTTTCTTTCCAACCATTCAGTTGACCTTCTCAAAATTTAAATTAACTATTAGACCCCGAATTCTAGTTGACGCATAAACCCTAGTATTGTTGAACAATTCTAGGGTTTAATGGTTCATCTGCGGTGAGCTTATTAAGATTCAACTGTAATTCTCGGGTGAGAAAATCAATCAAGGGCGGAGATTTAGCTTATTACTCCGCCTTTTGATTATTGAAATATATTTTTTAATAACTTATTATATTTAAGCCATTTAAGGAGTAGAAATACTTCTTCATCCCTAGTATGGTAAGCAAATTCTCAGCGCCACGTGGTACAGCCGATATCCTTCCTTTAACAATTCCTCTTTGGCAAAATATTGAATATAAAGCACGATCTGTTTTTCACCTTTATGGTTATAAAGAAATCCGTACCCCTTACTTTGAAGAACTGGATCTTTTTTGCCGATCCATGGGGGAATCCAGTGATGTGGTCCGAAAACAAATGCTTCATTTAACATCTCAACAGGTCGAGGATGTTCCTCAAGAAGAGAAAAAAGGACTAACCTTAAGACCCGAAGGGACAGCCTCCGTTATCCGATCATATATTGAAAACAATCTGGACAAACAAGAAGGACTGTCTAAATTATTTTATATTGGTCCCATGTTTAGAGGAGAGCGGCCTCAGAAAGGAAGATTACGTCAATTTCATCAGATCGGTGCTGAGGCTATCGGGCCAGAATCTTGTGATCCTTTGTTGGATGCAGAGATCATTGCCTTAAGTACTCAAATTCTCAATGAATTGGGACTTAAATCCTATCAATTGAAGATCAATTCCTTGGGCACAAGTGAAGATAAACAAATGTTTTCTCGATTATTGCGAGAGCAGTTGAATCCCCTGCGATCTTCACTTTGCCAAGATTGTCAAGTGAGATTTGAACTTAACATATTACGTGTCTTGGATTGTAAGAATAAGAGTTGCCAATCGCTTATTAAAGGGTTAAACCTTACGGATGCTTATTTGTCTGAAGAAAGCCGACAATATTTTCTTGAAGTGAGAAAAGCTTTAGATAATTTAAAAATTTCCTATGAGATTTCTCTACAGCTTGTTCGGGGATTGGATTATTATACTCATACGGTGTTTGAAATTTCGCATTCCCAATTAGGGAGTCAGGATGCATTGGGAGCAGGGGGGAGATACAATAATCTTGTTGGCGATTTAGGTGGCCCTTCTGTGGATGCTGTTGGTTTTGCCTTGGGCATTGAACGGATTATCTTGGCCATGCCGGAAGATCAGAATAAGCCAGTCAGTGGATCTATCGAGTCATTTTTAATTGTTTTGGATGACAAGGCAATTGAACGGGCCTTTTGTCTTCTTCAAGATCTTCGCAAAGAGAGAATTTCTTGTGAAATGAGTTTTAAGCCAAGTTCTCTCAAAAGCCAGATGAGATTAGCTAATAAACTTCAAGCTCAATATGTTTTAATTCTAGGAGAAGAAGAGTTGACGCAGAATAAGATTTCCCTTAAAGAGATGAAGACTGGCCAGCAGGAGAAAATCGGTTTAAGTGAGATTATTTCTGTTTTAAAAAACAAGAAGAAAAGGATTGATTCATGCTGCGGTCACACACCTGCGGTGAATTAAAGAAGGACCTTAAAGATCAACATGCGACATTATGCGGTTGGGTCCATCGCAGAAGAGATCATGGAAAATTAATCTTCATCGATCTGAGAGATCGTTATGGGATTACGCAAGTGGTTTTTGTGCCTTCCGTTTCCCCAGATGCTTACCAGCAAGCCCAATCGCTAGGACCAGAATTTGTTGTGAAGATCACAGGGATTGTAAACGTCCGTCCCCCCAAGAATGTTAACCCAAATATTCCTACCGGTGAGATTGAACTGGCCGCTCAATATCTAGAGATTCTAAATTCCAGCCTAGTTCCGACATTTGAAATTGAGGACGCTTCAGAAGTTTCCGAGGAAGTACGTTTAACCTATAGATATCTTGATTTGCGTCGAAATAGGATCTTTAAATCTTTACACCTTCGTCATCAATTGTGCGTGGTTATCCGTAACTTTCTTTACCAAGAGAATTTTATGGAAGTGGAAACGCCGTTTTTAACCAAGTCCACCCCGGAAGGGGCCAGAGATTTTTTGGTTCCAGCACGGTTAAGTCCTGGAAATTTTTATGCCCTGCCTCAATCTCCTCAACTTTTCAAACAACTTTTAATGGTCTCAGGATTTGATCGGTATTTTCAGATTGTCAGGTGTTTTCGGGATGAAGATTTGCGGGCTGATCGGCAGCCCGAGTTCACTCAGTTAGATATGGAAATGTCCTTTATTTCGGAGGAGGACATTTTTAGTCTTACAGAAAGGTTATTTAAAGAACTTTTTCAAAAAGTCATTGGGATAGATCTCAAGATTCCCTTCCCTCGAATGACTCATGCTGAAGCGAAGCAGAAATATCAATCGGATAAACCCGATCTTCGGAATGATTCCAATAATCCAAATGAGTTTGTTTTCCTTTGGGTTGTTGATTTCCCACTTTTTCAATATAATGAGGAAGGAAAAAGGTGGGAAAGCGAACATCATCCATTTACCTCTGTTCATCCCGATGACTTAATTCTTTTAGATAGCAAAGACTATGCTAGAATTAGGTCGCGATCATACGACCTTATCTTAAATGGACATGAGATTGGGAGTGGTTCAATTCGTATCCATGATAAAAAGCTTCAGCAGAAAATTTTCGATATCATTGGACTTGATCGAAAGGAAACAAATAATCGTTTTGGTTTTCTTTTGCGTGCGTTTGAATATGGAGCCCCTCCCCATGGTGGAGTTGCTTTTGGACTTGATCGGTTGGTGGCGATCTTGAGGGGTCTTGATTCCATTCGAGACACAATTGCCTTTCCAAAAACACAGAAGGGTCATTGTTTACTTTCCGAAGCCCCATCAAAGGTTGATAACATGCAATTAAAAGAATTAGGAATAAGGATTTTTAAAAAAGGAGGCCCAAATGCCTAAGGAAACTAAAATTGGCATAACATTTTTATTCTTTGGAGGAATCATGTTATGGCTTTTAGGATGTAGTAGTTCTGGAGTGACCTCAAGGTTTTATCCTGAAGATCGACCGCGGGTTGATCAAGAGATGAGTGGGAATGCGGGATATCTTTTTGGGACTCCAGCGGAAAAATCAAAACCACGAAAAAAGACTCGAAAATATTATGTCTTTGAGATAACCCAAAATCCACCGCAAGATGGTTTGCTAGAAGGAAACCCATCGGTGGATTCTTCCTTACAATCGATCCCAGTTACTCCGGTTCAGAAAATAAAACCTGAGAATCAATCTCCCGATCGGGGACTTGCGCCTCAAAGTAAGAGAGTGATTCCTTCTTTGGATCAGATCGAGATTCCTGATGTACTCAAAGCACCCGCAACTTATATCGTTGAAAAAGATGATACACTCCAAAAAATTGCTTATAAATTTTATAAGTCGCACCAAGGGTGGATTAAGATTTATGAGGCCAATAAAGATAATATCCCTGATCCCGATAGCATTCAACCGGGCCTG
>CAYJUK010000085.1:0-9383 GCA_964373335.1 uncultured Planctomycetales bacterium
TCGGATTCACTTCATTGGCTTGCCATTGGTGCGCGCTAATTTGGACTTACATGAACGTTTTTGATGAATAAGTCATTCCTCCCCCTTTGAAAGTGGAGGTTAGGTGGGGGTGGTAAAAGGTTGAAAGAGTAAAGCGTTTCCATCACTTCACCCTCCCCTAGCCCCTCCCATCCCGGAGGGGAATAAAGTATTGGATTAAAAATTTGCCTGACAGTGCACTACTATCATGACATTTCGGCTGAAGCTCTCGAGACATATGGCGTGAGCTTTTCCTTACGTTAACCCCAAAGCAGGGACAGCCCCTACTTTTTCAATAAAATAAAAACGGTTGGTTTCTTTTCAATGAGCAGACTTGATTTTTTCCATTCCCGCATGGATAAAGTTTTAATAGACTGCCTCGATCCCATGATATCCACGGCCAGACAAAGCCGCGTTTCCGGATGACAGCAAGACACAAGATCAGCAAACATATGCTGGTTCCGGTAAGGCGTTTCCATAAAGATCTGGGTCTGCTGTTCGATTTGAGAACGCCGTTCTAGGTCAATGATCTTCTTGATCCGCTCCTCCCTTTCCCTCGGCAGATAACCGTTAAAGGCAAAATTCTGGCCGTTCAAACCCGAGGCCATCAAGGCCAGAAGAATAGAGGAAGGCCCTACCAGTGGAATGACCTCAATCCCCTTCTGATGCGCCAGCAGCACAATCTCGGCTCCGGGATCCGCGACACAAGGACACCCGGCTTCCGAGATAAATCCCATGTCCTTCCGGGAAGTCTCTTCAAAAATTTTCTTCACTTCCTTAATAGGAGTATGTTCATTCAAGATAAAAAAAGCACAATCCTTGACTGGAAAATCGGGATGCACCTTTTTTAATAGTCTTTGAGCCGAGGCTTCATCTTCCACGATAAAACATCGCAGATGCGCCAGCTTCTCCTTGAAAGAACTGAGAAAAAAATTAAGATCCCCACCCTCACTGATCGTATTGGGAATAAGATACAGCTTAACCAGCATAGGCTCCTTCTTAAAGGCCTCTTCCCAAAAGGGACTGTCCCTTTTTAGGTAACTCAGAAGGGACTGCTCCCTCTTCCAAAAACCTTTTTCGTTCAAATCTGTCCAGGAGACTGTAAACGCAGGGAATGACCAGCAGCGTAAAAAAGGTAGAGACAATCATTCCGCCGATAACCGTGGTGGCCATGGGTTTCATGACCTCAGCTCCTGGCCCCAGCGCCAGGGCCGGCGGGACAGCCGCGGCGATGGTCGAGAACGAGGTCATCAGGATCGGACGTAACCGCGTCGGACAGGCCTTAAACAAGGCCTCTTGCGGGGAGACCCCTTGTTCTCTTAACTGATTCGTAAAATCGACCAGCAAAATGGAATTCTTCTTCACAATGCCCATCAGCAATACAATCCCAATAAAGCTGTAAATGTTGAGCGATTGTCCGGTAACCCAAAGAGCGACCAATGCCCCGGAAATACTGAACGGAAGGGCCAGCAAAACGATAAACGGATCCTTGTAGCTGTTGAATTGGGAGGCCAGGACCATGTAGGCGACCAGGATCCCCAGCCAGAGAACGAAACTCAAACTGCGGAATGATTCCTGAAAGGTTTGGGTATTACCGCTGAAGCTTGCCCGGTATCTCTCCGGCAGGACTTCTTTAACGATGCTCTGAACAGCCTGCAAGGCATCGGTCTGAGATTTCCCGGGAGCCACATTCGCATTCAACTTAATCGCCCGCTCCCGATTGCTGCGGGTGATACTTAAAGGCGTGGACTTTTCTTCAATCCTCACGACGTCCTTAAGCTGCACCAGCTCGCCGCGATTATTCCACACCCAAAGATTATGAATATCCTCGGCCTTGCTTCGCTGCGAAGGGATCAAGCGGACGCGCACATCGTACCGCCGGCCGCCCTGCGTGTACTTGGCCACACGTTCGCCGGCAATAAGGGAATTAATAGTCTGGCCGATATCGTCAACCGCCACCCCGCGCTCACTGGCCTTTTGCCGGTCAGGATAAACACGGATCTCCGGGACTCCGGCTTGATAATTGCTATCCACATCAATCATTAAGTCACCGGCCGCCATTTTCTCCTCGATGAGATTGCTGTAGTGCGCCAGTTGATCCCATTCCGGACCCAGGATCGTGACTTCAATGGGAAATCCCCGCTGGGAGGAAAATCCGCTTAATGACGGATCTTGAATCACAACCTTCACATCAGAAATTTTCTTCAGCTCCTTACGAAATAAGTCCATCAGATCCTTCTGCGTTGGACGGCGCTGAAACGGCGGCGTGATCGGGCGTTCACGCGGCTCCTGAAGGATCACAAAGATCTGGCCACTGTTGACCTCTCCCCCGCCGAAACCTCCGATCGCGCAAAAATAATGCCTCACCTCGGGGCGCGTCCGGATATACTGCTCCACCTCTTTAAATTTCCCGTCGGTTAAATTAATTGAGGAACCCACCGGTGTCTGCAGACGGACGAAAAACATGCTCTGATCTTGAGGAGGGATGAATTCTTTGCGGATGACAAATAATAAGATTAAAGAAACGGCAAACGAGATAAGCGCCAGGATCAAGACCAAGAGTCGTCGGTTAAGGACCCATCTGAGGCTTTTCTGATAAGTATGAGCCAATTGCTGGAAACTGCTTTCCATGAATTTCCCCACCGAGGTTTTCCGCTCTCCCGTCCGCAGAAATTGAGAACACCGCATCGGTGTCAGGGTCAAGGCTTCCAGCAGCGAGATGGCAACCGCGATCGAGATCGTCACCCCAAATTCATAAAAAAACTTACCCATAATCCCGGTCATAAAGGCCACCGGCAGGAAAATCGCAATAATGGCCAGGGAGGTCGCGATGGCGGCAAAGGTGATCTGACGAGCGCCGACCTGAGCGGCCTGAACCCGATCCATCCCTTTTTCTCTATAGCGGACAATATTCTCCAAAACCATGATGGCGTCATCGACGACAATACCAATCGCCAAAGATAATCCCAGCATGGTAAAGGTGTTCAGCGTGAATCCGATGAAATACAAAAAGATAAATGTCCCCAGGATAGAGGTAGGGATCGCCAATAACACATTGATCGTGGCGCTGACCGATCCCAAAAATAACCAGCAGACCAATGAGGTGACAAAGGCTGATGATATTAAGGTGAGGTTGAGTTCTTTGATGGAATCTTCAATGAATTTCACATTGTTAACAGTCAGGGCAACCTTCATTCCCGGCGGGACATCCTTCTGAACTTCTTTCAAACGGGACAGCACCCGCCGGCCGACTTCCACCGTGTTCACGCCGCGCTGTTTGCGGATCCCTAACCCTACCGCTAGTTCGCCGCTTCTTCGGGAGATACGCCGCTGATCGGCCAGTCCGTCTTCCACGGCGGCGACGTCTTTCAAATAAATCGGCTTATAGTTCGGCCGGCCGCCCCGCTGATCGATGATAATATTCCCGAATTCCTCAGTGTTGAGGGCCTCTCCCATAGCGCGGACATTAAACTCCTTCGTTTCCGTTTCGATACGCCCGGCCGGGATCTCTTGATGACCTTTTTCAATGGCAGCCACCACGTCCTTGATCGTCAGTTGATTGAGTTCCAGTTTCTTCGCGTCAATCCAAATCCTTAAATTCCGTTCCAATAATCCTCCCAGGAAAACCTCTCCCACCCCATTGACCGTGGCAAAGCGGTCCTCCAATTGGTTCTGGGCGTAATCCATGATGTCCCGTAAAGGAACGTCGCCGGTCACCGTAATCCACATGATCGGCTGGTCTTCCGGATTCACCTTGGTGACCACCGCCGGATCAATCTCCCGTGGCAGTTGACGCTGCGCTTGTAATAATTTGGTTTGGACCTCCTGCACCGCCACATCGATATCACGGTCCAAATCCAATTCCAGGCTGATCGTGGCCTGACCTTGACGGATGGTGGAAGAGATATCCCGCACTCCCTGGATGGCGGTGACGGACTCTTCCACCACATCGACCACATCCGTTTCCATGACCTCCGGGGCCGCCCCTTCCCAGCTCAGACGGATCGAGATCGTGGGAAAGTCGACATCCGGAAGCTTGCTGATCCCTAAGCGCTTAAAACTGATTAACCCAAAGACCATCAATGCCGTCATCAGCATCCAGGCAAAAACCGGCCGGCGAATGGATAAATCCGACAGCGTCATGGCGCGCCCTCCCCTAAGGCAACCTTCAATTGCCAGTAACCGCGCATCGCTTCATTTTTGATATTGATAAAATCACGCCGCATATCTTCCGTCTCCTCCAGGGCCTGCAAGACTTCCAGGTTGCTGACAAGATTGATTTGATAATCTTGTTTTTGGAGATCATAATTTTTCTCCGCGGCCGCGAGGGCTTTCTCCACCGCTTCCAATCGGCGGACAGCACTCTCCCATCGCGTCAGGGCATTACGGATATCGAGAAGGGCTTTTCGCTGAATTTCTTGATAGCGAAGACCTTCCTGGTCCCGAATGGATTGGGCCTCTTTGAGTTTGCCGATATTTTCTCCTCCTTCAAATAAAGGAACCTGAGCGCTGAGGGTGATATCCCAATCGACCTGACCCGCGTTGCCAACGCGCTTGGTGTAATAGTTCCCGTCTAAACTCAGTTCCGGCCAAAATCCCGACTGAGCCACCGTTACCTCTTTCTGTGATTTCTCCAAACTCTCTTGGGCAGCCAGGACATCCGCTCTCTCCTCTGATCTCAATTCCAATTCGTCCGGCCTCAATGAAAACACCGGGATCATCCCTTCATCAACTAATGAGCTAATATTGATTCCGGTTAAAAATTCCAATAAGTGTTTCGTAATCTCTGATTCGCTCTTGATCCACTCCAGATCCGCCTCGAGACGACTCAGGCGGGCCTCAACGCTGGCAACCTCGTTCAGACGTGACCGGCCCAACTCTTCCCGCTTTTTTAATTCCATGACCCGCTCAATCAAGGCCTCTCTCATGTTCTTCAACACTTCCTGTTCTTCCTGGTATCCTAAGAATAAATAAAACGCTTCAACCACATCTAAGAAAAGCAGCTGTTCGGCCCTCAGCTTCTGATATGTCTTCTGACGCACCTCGGCCTTGCTGGCCGCCATGGCGGCAAACTCCTTGAATCCGCTGAATAACGGCTGGCTCAGAGTAAATTTATGTTCCGGGATTTCTCTTAAGGAAAAACTATTAGAATTATTACCGTCTTGTCTTTTATCCGAGTAGGAAAAATGGACCTTCGGGAGGATGCCGCTCAATGACTGGGTCAACCGCGCCTCGGCTTCTTGGATCGCTTCGGCACGGATGGCTAACGATTCCGACTGTCGCAAGGCCAGCCGATAACAATCAGACAAACTCAACGGCGGTGATGTCTCCTGAGCGCAGAAGGCAATTTCCAGGCAGGAAAGCAAGATAAAGATTAAAAGAACAATTTTTCGCATGGAGGGTTCAGCAAGACCTTTTCGTCACTTAAGGATCTGTCTCTATCCTTCTTCATTTGACCGCTTCTTCTTTTCTCTTATTTCCGCAAGTTTCTTTTTCATTTCATCAATCAAGGGCTTGCCGTCTTTGGCCAGGTCCTCGGCCTCGTTCAGGGCCTCCCGCATCTTCTCAAACGACTCTTTCAAATCTTCATGATCCATCGTGTTTTCCTACTATAAAGGGGCAATCGCGCGCGCGTACACGATCAAGATTAAGGGACCGACATTCCTAATTTCTCATACAAAAATAAAAAAGGCAACTCAAATCTAACAACACTGGACATGCTGGGACATAACCTGATATAGGGAAAAAACACCTCCCATCAGGTCCCGGCATGTGCCGAAAATCCAGACTCCCGACTCAAGAGTCCGGGGTTGACAAAATGTTATCGATAACTCATCAAACAATGTCCTACGATTCAGACTGATTAAACCACCTGCTGTGCAAGTGGTGATGAGCTGATGGCTTTGCCAAAAGAAAGATGATGCGATAAAATGGCGGCATGGGACGATTCAAAAAGCTATCACATGCGATATACAATTGCAAATTATTAAAGAACTCCGAGAAAGACTGCTTTCCGCAGAAAACCTAGAATATGTTTATAAGAATATTGAAAAACTTGTTGCCGCAGGGTTCAATGAAGTCCCGGAATTGACGAAGAAAAAAAAGTTCAACGCGAAAAAATTCAGGTAGAAATACAAAATTATATGAATTTTATCAGGGTGGGGAATTTCTCAAAGACTGTATCTGAAGCTTTAAACGAAGCAGAAAAGAAAAATGGAGAACTAGAGCAGGAAATTGCAGCTTTAGAATTTCAAAGGGAAAATAATTTTAAGTCGCCGCCAAAAGAGTGGATCGAGCACAGACTAGAAAAGTTAGATGAAACACTTAATAAAGATACCGTTGCCTCCTCCCTAGCACTTAAAGAACTGCTTTCACCTATAACACTTGAACCAGTATTAACCAAAGAAGCAGACTTTTATAGGCTTTTTGATGGTCGCGATAGGGAATTCAAGCCCTACTACGTGGCCCATACAAAAATCAACACCTTGGCCCTGTTGGATCAGCAGGACCAAGGTGCGAATTGGTATCAATGGTGGAGGTGCGGGGAATCGAACCCCGGTCCTTGGGTTTCCTCGCTAAAGCCTCTACATGCTTAGTTTGTCTTTGAAGCTTCATCCTATCCTCCTCCGACAAACAGGAAAGGGCAGGACTAGCCTTCTTAAGGTTTGCCCTCAACCCGAAGGTGTGATTCAGGGCTAGTCTGCTAGTGACCTCTTATCAAGCCACAGACGTTCCTGATAAAAGGGCCTTGCGCTAATTAGGCAAGGACTGTTTCGGCTTCAGCCAAGATGGCCTCAGCCTCTGCAACTGCGTTGTAGTCAGCATTTATTGATTGCCTGGATTGTTAACGGGGCCCACCAAGCTTCCCCGGCATGCCACCTTAACAGGGCGAACTCAAGTCGAGACCAGTCACCCCCAAAAGATAGTTGTCAGTGGTAAGTGATAAGGAATAAAAAATAGCAATAACGGACTGCGAAAAATTTCCAGATCATTAAACTTTGGAAATAATCCTTTTCTTCTCTACAAGACGCACAAAATCAATCATTTCTTCTAAACATCGCAGTCTTTGAGCGTAAGACAATTTCAGGTTCACGTCCAGATGTTCATAAGGAGGAATTTTCTTTTTCTTGCGCAATCTATACGATTTCATTTTTTCATCATCTTTTCAATGGCCTTCAATTGTTCCACATCAATCAAATCGACATCGCGTCCGGCCAACAGTTTTAATCTTTTCAAATGATGGATGGAAATCAATGGGACTTTGACTCCACTGATGTTAATTATTTTTTTATCCCGATATACGAAATCGAAACGAATAGGTTCACCGACAAACATATCAATCAGGTGATTCGGGGGATCATTTTGGACAAAAGAAAAAACAATCATGCCTTTTTCTCTCTTCCAACGCTCCCTTTCTTTCTTGTCCTTAAATTGCTGTTTACTCACAGGAACCTTGGGGTTATACCCAATGGACCGAAGGGCTTCAAAAAACCGGTCTAGATTCTTTTCTTCTAAGAGAACAATCAAATCCAAGTCTCGAGTCAGTCTGGGATATCCATGTAAAACGACCGCCACTCCACCGGCAACCACGTATTTGACTTTGGCTTTGCTTAATGCCTTAAAAACTTTATAGAAAATCATTTCAGCCTTGCTAAAAGTATAACCCAGCTTTCCCTGCTGAGCAAAAGGTTATTTCTTACTCCGAACAAGCCGCTTCAAATCCCTTTCAATATCCCGCTTCTTAATGTCTTCCCTCTTGTCATAGAGCTTCTTACCCTTGCCTAAGGCCAGCTCGAGTTTTACCAATCCCCGGTTGCTGAAATACATCTTAGTCGGGACCAGCACCAACCCCTTTTGGCTCACTGCGCCAATTAACTTCTTGATTTCTTTCCGATGCAGAAGCAGCTTGCGAACCCGGTCAGGCTGATCATTCAGGTAACTGGCTTGGGCATAGGGACTGATATGTAGATTATAAAGGGAGACTTCTCCATCCTCAATCCTGGCAAAACTGTCGGAGAAGTTCACCTGGCCGGCGCGGCAGGATTTGACCTCACCACCGGTGAGGGCAATCCCGCATTCGTAACGGTCTAATAACGTAAAATTATGATAAGCCTTTTTATTGGTAGCGATCGTTTTGGATTCCATTGGCGGGTTATTATAACATATCCCCCTGGACGCGCAACGTGGCATTGACAGCCTGAGGAAATAAAAGTATACTGAAATCCAAATTTAAGGTCTTTGTCATTAACCTTCCGGGCCGACCCTGCTTCGCAGGGTTCGGCTCAGTCTTTTTTAAAAAAGTTTTAAGGAAGACTTCGCCGAAGTGGTGAAACTGGTATACACGCTACGTTCAGGGCGTAGTTCCGCAAGGATTGAGAGTTCAAATCTCTCCTTCGGCATTATTTTTTTAAACTCTTTTGAATTTATAGTTGCACACCCTATCGATCCATACTAGAATAACTCCACTTTGCTTTCACCCATCCCGGATAATCATTTCTAGAAATCATAAGGGGGAATTATGGCAGACGGCGTTTCTGATACCTCTCATCCCGGAACCTCCAATGTCGAAGATATAGAAATACTGGAATGGCTTCACTCGCTGGATTATGTGCTCAAGCATGGAAGCCAGGAACAAGCCCAAAAGATCCTGCAGCAACTCCAAATCCGGGCTCAAGAAGCCGGGATCACCCTCCCTTTTGTAGCTAATACCCCATATATCAATACGATTCCCTCCTCCCAACAGCCCACTTTCCCTGGCGACCGGGAACTGGAACGACGGATTAAAAGTATCATTCGTTGGAATGCCATGTCCATGGTCGTACGAGGCAACAATGCTGAAGCAGGGATTGGCGGACATATTTCCACTTATGCCTCCTGTGCGACCCTTTTTGAGATAGGATTCAATCATTTTTTCCGGGCCCGCAACAAAGACTTCTGCGGTGACTTAGTTTACTTTCAAGGACACGCCTCTCCGGGCGTCTATTCCCGCGCTTTTGTGGAAGGACGGCTGACCGAAAAAAATCTGGAAAATTTCCGGCGGGAGCTCCAGCCGGGAGGCGGACTTTCGTCCTATCCCCACCCCTGGCTCATGCCGAATTTCTGGCAGTTCCCGACCGTATCCATGGGGCTCGGGCCTATTCTGGGACTCTATCACGCCCGATTCATTCGTTATCTAGAAGACCGGGGACTCAAGCCGAAAGATGATGCTAAGGTCTGGGTCTTTATTGGTGATGGGGAATGCGATGAACCCGAAACACTCGGTGCCATCAACATGGCCTCCCGGGAAAAATTGGATAATCTCATCTTTGTCATCAACTGTAACCTGCAGCGTTTGGACGGGCCGGTCCGCGGCAACGGCAAGATCA
>CAYJUK010000086.1:0-7400 GCA_964373335.1 uncultured Planctomycetales bacterium
CGGATTAACCTACAAAGAAGTTAAACAGGCTCTTCAAGAATTTGTGTTTAATGTCAATGTCCCGACGCGTGTTGGCTTTCAAACGCCTTTTACAAATATTACGATGGATTTGAAGCCGCCTTCTTATTATCAAGATCACGGCGTTATCATCGGTGGGAAAATTCAGAGTGCAACCTACAAAGAATTTCAAAAAGAGCAGGAAATGTTTAATAAAGCTTTTTTGGAAGTGATGCTGGAAGGTGATGCCAAGGGACGGGTTTTTACGTTTCCCATCCCGACGTATAACGTAACCAAAGATTTTGAATGGGATAATCCTAATTTAGTACTTTTGTGGGAAATGACAGCCAAGTACGGGATCCCTTATTTTTCTAACTTTATCAATTCCGATATGAATCCCGATGACGCACGAAGTATGTGCTGCCGTCTGCGTCTGGATAATCGGGAACTTCGCAGCCGTGGTGGAGGTTTATTCGGTGCCACTCCTTTGACAGGTTCGATAGGTGTTGTGACGATCAACATGCCGAGGATCGCTTATCTGGCAAAGACGAAAGAAGAGTTTTATCATCGCTTGGAACAGCAGATGTTATTAGCGAAAGAAAGTTTGGAGATTAAAAGAAAAGTATTAGAGAAGTTTACTGATCAAGACCTTTATCCGTACATCAAATTTTATCTGCGCAAAATTAAACAACGATTTGATCAGTATTGGAAGAATCATTTCTCGACAATCGGTCTTTTGGGGATGAATGAGGCTTGCTTAAATTTAATCGGAGAAAATATTGCCTCACCGAAGGGACAGCAATTTGCTGTTGAAGTTCTGGACTTTATGAGAGAAAAATTAATCAAGTTTCAGGAAGCAACCGGAAATATTTATAATCTTGAAGCCACTCCGGCTGAGGGGTGTTCGTATCGGTTAGCTAAAAAGGATAAAGGTATTTATCCGGAAATTATTTGTGCCAATGAAGAAGAATATCAAAAAGGACACCAACCTTTTTACACAAATTCAACGCATCTTCCTGTGAGTTATTCCGACGACATATTTGAGGTTTTAGAGCTTCAGGATCGTTTACAGACAAAGTACACAGGAGGTACAGTCCTGCATGGGTTTGTCGGCGAAAGAATCCACAATATCGAGGGGATGAAACAACTTGTCAGAATTATTTGTGAAAAATTTAAACTTCCTTATTTTACGATAACGCCAACCTTCAGTGTTTGTCCCGGTTGCGGGTATAGAGCCGGAGAACATCAATTGTGTGATAAATGTCAGGCGGAATGCGAGGTTTATTCCCGTGTTGTGGGATACCTCCGGCCGGTTCAGCAGTGGAATAAAGGGAAAAAAGAAGAGTTTGTTCAACGCAAAACTTACAAAATATGCGCATAGGCGGGTTACAAAAACTTTCTTTGATTGATTATCCGGGAAAGCTGGCATGTGTAATTTTTACTCAGGGATGTCATTTCCGGTGTGGTTATTGTCATAATCCTGAATTGGTTCTTCCGGAAAGTTTCTGTCCATTGATTCCGGAGGATGAGGTGCTTGTCTTTTTATATAAGCGCCAGCCGTATTTAGACGGCGTTGTTGTTTCGGGAGGTGAACCAACTATCCAGGGAGATCTCATTTCGTTTCTTGGTAAAATTAAACGGCTGGGATATTTGATCAAACTTGACACTAATGGTAGTCAACCCCATGTGCTTAAAGAGATAATTAATTTGAGGTTGGTCGATTATATCGCGATGGATGTGAAGGCCACTTTAGATCGGTATGAAGAGGTGATCAATGTCAAATTTCCTGTTGAGAAAATCAGTGGAAGTATTGAGATTATCATTAACTCAGGGATCAAACACGAAATTCGCACGACGGTTGTTAAAAGTTTATGTTCTTTTAACGATTTACGCAAGATTCGTTCTATGGTTCAAGGAGCTCAAAGTTATCGTATTCAGAAGGTTAGGATTGATGAAAAAATTTTAGATCAAAGAATGATGACGGAAGAGGAATATGAGGAGGGAGAGTTTTATCGTTTAAAGGAAATATTTGAACGGAAACCATTGCAATAACGTCATCAAAACAAAAAAATCAGAAGATCTTTTCATGAATACTCAAAAAGCAGGGACAATAAGATCATTACCGGATTCATCCTCGAATTATTCATTCTACGGATTTATGGATTTTGTCATCTTGTAGAATATCAATAGTTACCGTTTTCAGCTTGCGGCATCCCCCCATAAAAGGATAGAATTGCAATTGAAGAATTTTTTGTAGAAGGATATTTGTGGCAGGGACTCTGCGCTGGCCGTCTTGATCGATCAATCTTGGGAATTATGGGAAAAGGTAAGCAGTTTTTTAAAGATAAATACATGCTGTGGATGGGTGTTGTTTTTTTTCTTTTGGCGCTTAGTTTTATTTTTGACCTTTGGGGCTTTAAGCGGGAAGTGATTCAACATCCTTTGGTTGAGCCGCAGTATTTTACCAAAGAGCCGGTGCGGCAGACTAAACTGGAGCCGGTTTTAATAAAGGATGGTTACAGGTACCGTTGTAATGACTGCCATCAGAATATAGAACCATCGACGGTGCAAAAATCTTTTTTCTCGGCGCATCCGGAGATTGAGCTTAAGCATGGGGTGAATAATTATTGTTTAACTTGCCACAGTTTGAATAACCGCGAGGCCTTGAAGGATATTAATGGCCTCGATGTCTCCTTTGCCCGCAGTGAGATTACTTGTTTGCAGTGCCACGGGACGATTTATCGAGACTGGGAACGGGGCGCTCATGGGCGGATGAATGAATATTGGGACAGAACAAAAGGTGAGGTAAAAAAAATAACATGTGTGCAATGCCATGATCCGCATCAGCCTAAGTTTAAATCGATGCATCCGGCACCGGCTCCGAATATTATAAATTATCAGGATTTTTGGGAAACATTTTCGCCTCGGGAAAGGGAACATGGATCAAAATAATAAAAATCATGAATGTCAATGCGGCGGAAGCCCGGACGGGCATTGTCATTCCAAAGACGAAAGTCCTTTGAATGAAAAAGTGACCCGCCGGGATTTCTTAAAACGCTCCGCGGTTGTCGCATCGGGAAGCGCGGTTTTGATTGCCGCGATGTCGCCGTTGCGGCTTTTAAAAGATTCCATCACGGTTGAAGAATTTGTGCAGAAACATTACAAAGAGATGACCAAAGAAGAAATGGATAAGGTCATCGAGCGGATTAAGGGAAAGGTTAAAGAACGATACGGGGTTGATCCCAATCTTCAGGATATTAAGCCGATGGATGGTGTGGAATATGTTTATGCCTTGAATTTATCGCGCTGTAACGGAAGCCGCAGGTGTGTCCACGCCTGCGTCAATGAAAATAATCAATCGAGAAGTCCAGAGATTCAATATATCAGTGTATTAAAAATGCCTAAGGGGACAATGGATTTGGACAAAGGAGTTCGAACTTATGAATCAGACAAAGTCCCCCAAGAGGATTCATATTATCTGCCGGTTCAATGCCAGCAGTGTGAAAAACCCCCTTGCGTTAAGGCCTGTCCAGTGGAGGCAACATGGCAGGAAAAAGACGGGATTACGGTCATTGATTATAATTGGTGCATTGGCTGTCGTTACTGTGAGGCGGCCTGTCCGTACTGGGCGCGCCGGTTTAATTTTGCGGAACCTGAAATTCCTCAAGAGAGATTGAACCCTGATATGGCTTATCTTTCCAATAGGCCGCGGCCTAAAGGTGTCGTTGAAAAATGCCATTTTTGTCTTCATCGTACGCGCGAAGGTAAACTTCCGGCATGTCTGGAGACCTGTCCGATGGGAGCAAGAGTTTTTGGAAATATCTTGGATCCTGACAGCGAGATTTCTTATGTTTTAAAAAATAAAAGAGTGTTTGTGCTGAAAGAGGAAGCGGGGACGTCCCCGCGCTTTTTTTATTTTTTTGATAAATAAAAGGTAGTTTTATGTTTGAAGGGCTCAAAGATTATTGTCAGTTTCTCCAACGATGTTTTGTCATTAGTTTTCGGGGGAGCGGCTTGTTTTACGCTTGGATGACTTTTTTAACCGTTTTAAGCCTGATAGGCTTAAATGCTTATTGCAAACAGCTTGTGGAAGGCCTTTATTTAACGGGGATGACGGATCATGTCTCGTGGGGGTTGTATATTGCCAATTTTACATATCTGGTGGGGATGGCCGCGGCAGCCGTGATGCTGGTTATTCCCGTCTATACTTATAAAAATGAAGATCTTCATGATGTTGTAATTTTTGGCGAACTTTTTGCGATTGCGGCGATTGTGATGTGTCTGCTTTTTGTCACGGTTGATTTAGGAAGGCCGGATCGGTTCTGGCATTTAATTCCCGGCATCGGACGCTTCAACTGGCCTATTTCGATGCTGAGCTGGGACGTGGTTGTTTTAAACATTTATTTACTTTTAAATGCCCACATCTGCGGATATCTTTTATACATGAAATATCTGGGAAGAAAACCGTCGCAATGGCTGTATATTCCTTTTGTATTTTTGTCGATTTTCTGGGCGGTGAGTATCCATACAGTAACCGCTTTTCTTTTGGCCGGACTTGCCAGCCGTCCGTTTTGGAATTCAGCCATTTTGGGACCCCGTTTTATTGCCTCGGCCTTTGCGGCGGGACCGGCTTTCATCGTTCTTACTTTCCAAGTGATCCGCAAGTTTAGCGGTTATAAGATTTCTGACAGTGCTTTATTTATGTTAAGGCGGATTATTCAGGTGGCTATGGTCATTAATATTTTTCTCCTCGGGAATGAGGTTTTTAAAGAATTTTATACGGATACGCTGCATAACGCATCGGCAAAATATTTATTTTTCGGACTCCACGGCCATAGCGGCCTTGTTCCCTGGATTTGGATAGCCATTAGTTTAAATTTTACCTCGATGGTTCTTCTCATGCTGCCGGCATCCGAAAAGGTTCAATATCTTAATTTAGCTTGCCTTCTGGCGGTGGTGGGGATTTGGATTGAAAAGGGCATCGGATTAATTATCCCGGGCTTTATTCCCTCGCCGTTAGGAGAGATCGTTGAATATATGCCGACGATTCATGAAGTCCTGATTTGTATCGGCATTTGGGCTTTTGGGTTTCTCTTGTACACAATACTCTTGAGGTTCTCCATTCCGATATTACTGGGGAATTTGCGTCTTATAAAAAAAGAAGAACAACAACAAAGGAATTAAATTATGCCTATTTCGAGTTTAATTATCCGAACGGATAAAAATCAAACACACGCGGTTGTGGAATCTCTCAAGCATTGTCCGGATGCTTCCGCGGTGGAAGTATTTGGAGAAAATATCGTTGTTATTACCGAAACATTTAATCAAAATCGGGATAAAGCGCTGTGGGAAGAAATCGAAAAAATCCCGGGCGTTTTGCAGTGCGATTTGATTTATCATAATTTTGAAGATGAAGGGAGTTAACCTATGATTCATGACCTTATGACCCGTCGGGAATTCTTAAAGTTTTCGGCCAAAATGTCGGCCTTGGCCGCTTTAGGGTTAAACGCCGGAATCACAACATTGGCTCATGCTTTAGATGATGAATCGGTTGGCCTTAAATGGCACAAAGCACCGTGCCGTTTTTGCGGAACGGGATGCGGCGTCTTAGTCGGTGTGCTTGATGGTAAAGTTGTTGCTGTCCAAGGCGACCGGCATGCTCCGGTGAATAAGGGATTGCTTTGCGTGAAAGGTTATTACGCCGGGGCGGCTTTATATGGGAAAGACCGATTGACACAACCGTTAATCAGAAAAAGCGGTCAATTACAGCCTGCTTCATGGGAAGAAGCCATTGATTTAGTTTCTCAAAAAATTATGGAAGATCCCGCTAAATTCGCTTTATACGGTTCCGGTCAATGGACGATCCCCGAAGGATACGCCGCTCTTAAATTTGTCAAGGCGGGTTTGCGGACAAATCAAATTGATCCTAATGCGCGGCTGTGCATGGCCAGTGCCGTGTCGGGATTTATGACGACTTTCGGTGCCGATGAGCCGTCAGGCTGTTATGACGATTTGGATGTCTGTGATACGGTGATTTGCTGGGGTAACAATTGGGCGGAAATGCATCCGATTCTTTTCTCACGGTTCATAGATCGCCGGGGTAAAGGCGATAAAATAAAAATGATTGACATGGCGACCCGCCGCACAAGAACGACTGAAGCGGCGGATCATTATATTGAATTTAAACCCCAGATGGATATGGTGATCGCTAACGGCATTTGTCATTTGTTAATTAAACGCGATAGTTACGATAAAAAATTCGTTCAGGACAGGGTTCGTTTTAAATCCAATGACGGCACAGTGATTACATTTGATGATTACAAGGCATTTCTCGAAGACTACACCCCTGAAAAAGTGACACAGCTTGCGGGGATATCGCTCACGCAGCTTAATCTTTTGGCGGATTTGTTTTCTAATCCTAACGAAAAAATTGTTTCTCTCTGGTGCATGGGGATGAATCAGCATACGCGAGGGACGGCGATTAATAATTTAGTTTATAATGTTCATTTGTTATCCGGGAAAATTGGAAAATCCGGAAGTACGCCTTTTTCATTAACCGGCCAGCCCAGTGCCTGCGGAACATGCCGTGAAGTAGGAACAACAATTATAGGCCTTCCGGGAGGATTTGATGTCACCAATGAGGAACACCGTCCGATTGCCGAACAGATTTGGAATTTATCGCCTGGGACGATTAATGCGACGCCAGGATTTCATGCGGTCGCCATGTTTAAGGCCCTCGTTGCTGGAGATATTACAAGCATATGGATACAAGTTACCAACCCAGGCCAGTCGATGCCTAATTTAAATGAAAATTTCAATAAAGCGGGAGACCGATTTATGGTGGTATCGGATATTTATCCAACGGCAACAACACAATTGGCCGATGTTGTCTTGCCTTCGGCGATGTGGGTTGAGAAAAACGGGATGTTTGGAAATGCCGAGCGCCGGACCCAGCAGTGGTTTAAAATGGTTGAGCCTCCCGGGGATGCCCGTGATGATGTCTGGCAAACAATCGCCCTGGCTCACCGGATGTTTGAGTTAGGGTTTGAAGGGATGAAGGATAAAGATGGGAAATTTTTATTCTCTTTTAAGGATGATCAGGGCAATGAAATAGAAATTTGGAAATGGGACGTATTCAAAAAGAACAATATTGATAAGTTTCTTTTTGAAGAATACCGTCATTTTACCACTAAAAAACATAAGGATATGGCTCCTTATGAGGAATATGTGAGAGGGCGTGGCCTGCGCTGGCCGGTTGTCCAGGATGCTGTTGGCAATTGGCGCGAAACATCTCGTCGTTATGTTGAAGGAGAAGACCCGTTTGTCAAACCGGGCGAAGGTGTCATTTTTTATGGAGATAAAGATAAGGAAGGCAGAGCCAATATCTGGGCGCGTCCGTATGA
>CAYJUK010000086.1:7500-9214 GCA_964373335.1 uncultured Planctomycetales bacterium
TTTATGGAGATAAAGATAAGGAAGGCAGAGCCAATATCTGGGCGCGTCCGTATGAGCCGCCGCCGGAAGTGCCGGATCAAGAATATCCTTTTTGGTTATGCACGGGCCGTGTGCTCGAGCACTGGCATACCGGAACCATGACCCGTAGAATAAAGCAGCTTTATAATGCCAATCCGGAAGGCTATGTCGAGCTTAACCCGAAAGATGCCAAAGAATTAGGATTCGTTAATGGACAAAGAATTCGTATCGTTTCAAGAAGGGGTTCGGTCACCCTGCCTGTTTCAATTAATGGAAGGTCGATCCCTCAAAGGGGTGCGGTTTTTGTCCCGTTTTTTGACGAAGATACACTGATTAATCTTGTCACTTTAGATGCCTATTGCCCGATATCCAAAGAACCGGATTATAAAAAATGTGCGGTAAGGCTTGAAAAAACATGAGCAATAAACGCACAATTTTACTTATCATCTTTATTTACGGGATTGTAACTTTGGTTTTGTTCTGTCGTAATATATCGTTTTCCGAGGAGCCGATAATAGAGAATATTAATTCTGAAGAAGGAATCGTTGATGAGGATCGGCGTGCTATGCTTCGTGCTTTTTATACAGCGCCGCCGGTGATCCCGCATGAGTTAGAGTCGCAAGATTTCAAGGATTGTTTATTGTGCCATTTAGAAGTAACTAAATTCGAGGATGGACGCACCGCGCCGGAAACACCGCACCCTCAATTATCAAATTGCCTGCAATGCCATGTGCCTAGTCAGCCAGGGGGTAATCAAAAGGTCGGTAGTACTTGGAGAGGATTAGAGGAACCTAAACGGGGAGATCGCTGGTTTACCGTTTCCCCTCCAACAATACCGCACAGGATATTTTTACGGGAAAATTGTTTGTCCTGCCATGATCCGGAAAACCCTGATACACGTCTGAGAACTCCTCATCCGCAGCGCACCAGCTGCCTTCAGTGCCATGTGCCTAACCGTTCAATTGAATTTTAGGATAGATTATGGAAGAGATTAAACCATTAAATATAACTTTAGAAGATGGCCGGAGGGCATTAGGAGTTCATGCCCTTCAAAAGGGGTCTGATTTAAGGAAAAAATACGGTAGTTTCCTTGATTATGAAACGATTTTAAAGATCTTTAAAGATGAAGAATTTGTCCGTTTTCCAACGCGCATTATTTTTGATTCAAGCAAAATCGAGAGAGGGATGTTTGCGGTTCTTGAGAAGGAAAGAGATGAACCGGTAAAAAACTATGTTCTTTATGTTCATGAGCATTTCAAAAAAAGGTTAGGTGACTTGCCGGCCATTGTGTTGTATCATTTGGTTATGGTTAATTACGGGGATTTTGCGACGTATAATGAAGCTGAGGAGTTTGGCTCGGCCGCTTTGGGGATGGAAAAAGATTATTATTATCAATATTTGTGCCGGTTGGCAGATCAAATTCCTAAATGAAAAGATGAAGCTATGTTTGGAATAGGGTTTCCTGAGTTCGTGGCCATTTTTCTGGTGATTTTATTGCTTTTTGGCCCTAAGGCATTGCTGGAGATTATGAGAGGTTTGGCGCAGGTAGTTAAGTTATTCCGAAAAGAGCTAAGGGATTTGAAAGAGACCATGGAATTAGATGCACCGCAAACATTGACGTCATCGGAGGAAAATAATTCTAAACCTCGCTGGGACACATCCAATGATTTTAACCCAGAGGCTTCCAGGAGAGACT
>CAYJUK010000087.1:0-4727 GCA_964373335.1 uncultured Planctomycetales bacterium
CCTCCCGAGGCGGTCAGATAAACTTTCTTCAGCTCGCTCCTTGATTTTCCCTCGAGGCATTGAAAGATAGCGCTCTGTTCACTGTCTACCGGAATAATTCTGGCCTTATGTTTCCGAGCTTCCTTAAGCAGGATATCCCCTGCCATAACAATGGCTTCTTTATTGGCTGGTGCTACCGTTTTTCCACACCGCACCGCCTGCAAAAAAGGGTCTAATGCCGCCGCCCCTTTCATCCCAATGACAACGATATCCACTTCTGCAAGGCTGACGATCCTTTCCAGGTCTCTGGCGACGTCCCATATCTTGATTTTTCTTCCATTAAAGCTCCTTTTAAGATAATCGATCCCTTTCGCATTGACAGCTGTATATCCCGGCAAGAATTTTCTGATCTGTTTTTCCAACAGATGAACATTATTATAAGCTGTCAAACCCACAACCCGAAAACGGCCGGGGAAACGTTCAATGACCTTTAAGGTATTGATCCCTATGGAACCCGTTGATCCTAAAATGACAACTCTCTTCATTGATTCAATTAAAATCGATGCAGAGCCGCACTCATATAAAGATAAAAAGCCGGAGCAGAAAAAAGCAAACTATCAATGATATCCAGGATTCCACCCATCCCCGGGAGTAATTTTCCCGAATCCTTAACATTACAATCCCGTTTCATTAATGATTCTGACAGATCACCCAGCTGCCCCAATCCTCCAAAAAAAGCCCCCAATAAAGCAGTTTGGATTAACGAAAGATCAAGAGATGGTAAAAATGATTTTCCTAAGATTGCAATGATAATACTAAAAGCGACGTTCCCCAAACATCCTTCGATGGATTTATTGGGGCTGATCCGCGGCAAAAGAGGATGTTTCCCATAGTAAGTTCCGACTAAAAGGGCTCCAATATCGCCCCCCTTAGTTACTAAAAGGATATATCCTAACAGCCTGATTCCTTCCTCACCCGGTAATAAATAACGAATCTTGATTAAAAAGCTAAAAAACCAGGAAACATAAAGCACTCCAAAGATTGTGGTAGAAATTCCTACAATGGCATTACTGTTATCCTTGCGGACAAACTGCATAAAAAGAATCAACAGCAAAGCGATAACAATAAACAGAAGCTCCCAATTTTTGGTCAACTCAAAACGAAAAAATATGGAACAAGGGATCAATAGGCCGATGGGAATCCCAATATATCGGTAAATGGGAATTCCTTTTTTCTTGATCATATAGAAAAATTCATAGAGCCCTGCCCCGGTGATCAACAGCTGCACAATAAAAAAAATCACATTATTAACAACGGCAAGGACCGCCAAAACGATCATGGCCATTGAACTCATCACTCGTGATTTGGAAATACTCCCCATTAATGAACGACCTCAATATTACCGTATCTTCGTTCCCGAGTTTGATAATCTTCCAAGGCCTTCTCAAATTCCTCGCTCGTAAATTCTGGCCAAAATTTTTCGGTAAAATAGAGTTCCGTGTAAGACAATTGCCATAACAAAAAATTGCTGATCCTCATCTCTCCTGAGGTCCTAATCAACAAATCAGGATCCGGCAATCCCTGGGTATAAAGGGTTTCACTTACGATTTCTTCCGTAATCTCCTCTATCCCCAATTGACCATTTAAGACATCAGAGGAGATCTTCCTAATAGCATCAACAATCTCTTGCCGGCCTCCATAATTAAAAGCGACATTGAGGATCATGCTGGAATTCTGTTTTGTCTTCTGTTCTACCGCTGCGATGCAGGCCTTGACCTCAAGAGGGATCCCATCTTTCCTGCCCAGGAATTGCAATCTGATGTCATTTTTACTGATCTCTTCAATCTTTCTGTTGAGCACATTAATCAAGGTCTTCATCAACAAAGAAACCTCTTCCCGGGGACGCCGCCAGTTTTCCAGGGAAAAGGTATACAATGTTAAAACCTTTATTCCTGTCTTTCTTGCCGTCTCGACAATCTCTTCCACCCTTTTTACTCCCTCCAAATGACCTTGGGGCCTGGGAAGGCGTCTTTGTTCGGCCCAGCGACCGTTGCCATCCATAATGATCGCGACATGAACAGGCAATTCGTTTCTTCCTTTCATAATTATCCTCATGCATAAAAATGGGGGATCTACATCCCCCATCTCGGCATCAATTCCAAATTAAGGCAAGGCTTAATTCTGCCTATTGAAATTATTCAATTCTCCATTCCTTCCGGCGGCGTTGAGATCGGTGCTGACTGGATATTCTGCAATTCCTGAATCTTCTCTTCCAAAGAATCTTTAAAATGAGTCATCTGATCGAGTTGAGTCTTCAAGTGAGTATTTTCTTGTTGACCTTCCCGAAATGACAATCGATTCTTTTCTAGACCTTGCTGAGCCTTTGCCAATTTTGCCTGCATTGTCGCCATTTCACTCTGAACCTTTTGCAATTTTTCCTCAGTAACAAAACGGGTATATCGTTCTTGTTCCAGGAGACTTTGCAAGGTTGAAGAGTTACGGTGGGATTGAAAAACAAACAAACCGCAGATAAAAGAAACTCCCAGGGAGGAAAAAATGAGGATATTTTTCATAGGGATTATTAATAATGAAGTATTATTGAGATTTTTCCTTCTCAATCTTTGGCAGGATAACAATCTCTACTCGTCGATTTTTCTGCCGCCCCTCGTTTGTTTCGTTGCTGGAAACGGGATGGTATTCTCCATAGGCCAAGGCCGCCAGGCGTTCTGGACTCAATCCCCCACCATCAATTAAATAATGAAGAACACTCAAGGCTCGGTTGGCAGAAAGTTCCCAGTTGGATTTCCATCCAGAATATTTGATGGGTTCATTGTCGGTATGCCCTTCGATTCCAATATTTAGATCACGAACAGTAGTATTAAGAACCTGAGTAATTTTTTCTAAGGTTGGAAATGCATCTGTCCTGAGTTCCGCCTTACCCGAATCAAATAAGACCTCCGCTACAAAAGTAATCACCAGCCCCTTTTCTAACATCTCCACTTTTACGTCTTGATCACCAATTTCCTTCTGCAGTTGATCCTCTAATTCAGCCTTTGCCCTTTCTAGTTCAGAAAGTTCGCTTTTTAATTTTGAAATCCTTTCAATATCGGTACGCCTTCCTTTCTGGAAGATAAGGGTACAACCGCTGGAACTGAGCAAGAATATCGTTAAAGTGAGCAAGTAAAGTGGGGCCAATCTTTTATGCATTGTTTCCTCCTTGAATTTTTTTTGTAAGCCAAATTAACATAGGGATAATTGAAAGTCAAGTAATTTTAAGGTCGATCAACCATCAAAAAACCTAATATATGACAAGAAGATACAGATCTAACGAATAATAAAATCACTGCGCTGAGAACCGGTAGAAATGTACTTGATTTTAACTTTCAGAAGCTGTTCTAAACGGTTAAGATAACGCCTGGCATTAAGAGGTAATTGAATATACTGCCGTATCCCATGGGTTTCTTGCTGCCACCCCTCCATCTCCTCATAAATAGGCCTCGCCTTACTGATCACCTCAAAGTCCATAGGATAAACATTATAAATTTTATTCTTATAAGAGTAACCTATACATATTTTTATCTTCTCTAAATGATCCAAAACATCCAATTTCATGATTGCCAGCTCAGAAACCCCATTGAGCAGGATTGAATAGCGGACTTGAACCCCGTCAAACCAGCCACAACGACGCGGCCGGCCCGTAGTAGCTCCAAATTCATTACCTTTAGCACGGATTCTTTCTCTTAATCCGGCAGGGAATTCCGTAGGAAATGGTCCCTCTCCGACTCGTGTTGTATAAGCCTTGACCGCAGCAATAATTTTATCTATTGCCAGAGGACTGACTCCGCTTCCAATACAAGCCCCTCCCACAACACAGTTAGAAGAGGTAACGAAGGGATAGGTTCCAAAATCAATATCAAGGAATGTTCCCTGGGCCCCTTCAAATAAGACAGATTTTTTCTTATCAATAGCCTCGGCTATAAACATTGCCGTGTCACAGATATAAGCAGCCAGCCTCTGGCCATATCGATGATAACGATGATAAATAGCAGCAAAAAAAAATGGCGGAGATTGGTAAACACGCTTAAAGATCTCATTTTTTTCCTTAAGATTATCCTGCAATTTTTCTTTTAATATCCGAGGATTGAGTAAATCAATCATCCTGATACCGCAGCGAGACACTTTATCTGCGTAACAAGGGCCGATCCCCCTTCCGGTGGTCCCGATTTTATTCTTTCGCTTAGATTCCCGCAAACCATCCAAGATGCGATGATATGGCATCACGATATGACTGTGGCCGGAAATCTTCAGCTGTTTAGGTGTGACAATAATATTGCGCTTGCGCAACTCTTCCAACTCAAGCAATAACGACTCCGGATCAATGACAGTTCCATTACCAATGACACAAATCTTGTTTTTATGCAATATCGCTGAGGGGATCAAATGGAAGATATATTCCTCCTGATCTACCACTACCGTATGCCCCGCATTATTTCCACCTTGAAATCGAACCGTAATATCGGCCTTTTCAGAAAAAATATCAATGAGTTTCCCCTTACCTTCATCCCCCCATTGAGCACCAATCACCGCGATATTCATCTTCACTTCTTTTTCTTTTTTATTTGATAAAGACGATCCAGATCCACAACCCTATCCCCGAAGCCAATAATACCGCAGAGATGATAAGTTTCATCTTAGGGATCATTTTGTCTTTTTGGGCAATGTCATTACCTAAAAAGATTTTATAATAA
>CAYJUK010000087.1:4737-9209 GCA_964373335.1 uncultured Planctomycetales bacterium
AGCAGAAACAACGGCGAATAATAAGCCCCATAATAAAGAAAATAGGAAAGCAGCCCGGACAAGTTTCTCCCGGGACTGACAAGATTCAAATACATGACAGTTTGGTAAGGATGGGCAGGCCAGATTGTTTGCAGAAGAGCAAGGAGAAAACCCAGCGCTCCCGCCGAAAAAACGATGATTAATCCGGAGAGTTTAGATCCCTGTCGGGGGATCATTGTTTCCCCGGGAGAGGCGGCAACCGGAGATGTTATAAAATTGAGAATCGGCAGATTCATCTTTTCCAAACTATTCGATCTTTTATAAATCCACCAATCATATAAATGGCCGACCCCCAGAATGACAAAAATGATTCCTATCAATAAATAAATCGAATGAAAAATTTGCTGGAAAAACTGTTGGCCTATCCAACGGTCAAAAACACCTAAGCTGTGGACCACTAAGGTATAAAAACCGACAACAATAAAGATTCCCCCACTCAATATTAATCGACGTCGTTGTTGAACAAAAACATCGAGGAATAAATAAAAAATAATAAGACCTGCTATTGCGCAAGGATTAAATCCATCTATGAGACCAGCAAAAAAGGCCATTGGAAATCCAAGAGAATATACCACTTATTAATCAAAATTCCGTATTAAGAAAATGCTTGTTTACCCCAACCTTTGGGGTTTAACCCCACATTTTGCATTGTCGAAAAAAGCATTTCTCATTTGGAGTTGGGGTTCAAACCTTAATCAATTTAACAAACAAAATATCCTTTGTCTTCTGAAGGTTTTCAATGATTTCCTCCGGGACTTTACTATCCACATTGACCACACTGATCGCCCGCCCTCCTTGTTTAGCCCGACCTAACGTAATACTGGCAATATTGATATTGCCTTTGGCTAAGATTGTCCCAATGGCACCCACAATTCCCGGCTTATCATTATTATTGATAAAAAGCATATACCCTTCCGGCATGGTTTCCACATAAACATTATTGATTTTAACGATACGGGGTTGATTATTGGCGGACAAGGTTCCCCAGATCGTGAACTCTTCCTGATCGGTATGAATATCCACATTAATCAAATTGACAAACTCTTCTTCCCGCGTTGATTGAATCACTTCAATGTTAATCCCTCTCTCCTTGGCTAAATCGACCGCGTTAATGGTGTTAACCGACTCTCCCAGGACAGGAGCCAGTAATCCGTTCATCAATGACATCGTGACGGGTTCGACTTTATATTTAGTGACCACACCGCTATAAGTCGCCTTCACTTCATTCATACGCCCCAAAATCAATTGTCCGGCAAACTTTCCCATCCGCTGCGCCAAACTGATGTAAGGTTCCAGGACCTTGAAGGCCTCGGCACTGACCGAAGGAAAATTAACGGCATTGCGGATACCTTTTCCCAGAAGGGCATCCCGGACCACCTCCGCTATCTCGATGGCCACATTGATTTGAGCCTCTGAGGTCGAGGCCCCCAAATGAGGGGTCGTCACGCAATGTTCAAATTTTAATAAAGGAGAGTTAGAAGGAAGCGGCTCTTGTTCATACACATCCAAGGCAAATCCAGCAATCAGTCCTTGATCCAAGGCCTCCACCAGGGCCCTTTCATCAATAATTCCTCCTCGAGCACAATTGATAATACGAACGCCCTTCTTCATCTTCTGAAATTCTTTATGGGAGATCAAATACTTCTGCTCAGTCTCCTTGGGAATATGAATGGATATAAAATCGGAGACTTGTAATAAATCATCAAATTCAATCAGCTTGACTCCGAATTGCTGGGCGACTTCCTTAGAAAGATATGGATCATAGGCGACAATATTCATTGCGCAGCCCTTCGCCATTCGGGCCACCGTTGATCCAATCCTTCCCAAACCAATAATCCCTAAAGTTTTCCCGTGCAGCTCAATCCCATTAAATTTAGAACGCTCCCATTTTCCCGCCTTCACCGATGCCGAGGCCTGGGGGATATTGCGGGCCAGGGATAAGATCAGACTCATCGTATGCTCGGCGGTCGAGGTTGTATTCCCGGCCGGGGTGTTCATAGCCACAATCCCTTTTTTAGTGGCTGCCTTCAGATCCACATTATCCATTCCCACCCCGGCACGTCCAATCACTTTCAACTGATCCGCGGCTTCAATGATATCCGCCGTTACCTTCGTGCTGCTGCGAACGATCAGGGCATTGTAATCCTTGATAATCTTTTTTAATTGCTCCGGTGTCAATGCATATCTAGTGTCCACTTGAAACCCTTTAACCGCAGTTAAAATATCTATCCCCTCTTGGGCAAGCTTATCACTGATCAAGATTTTCATTTTGATTCCTGTTCATTAATGAAAAATTTCTTAGGGTTAATTTTAAGGAAAGCGGCATCTGAAAGCAGTTTGAAGTCAAAAAATATTTTTTCACAAACTACTGCACTGTCAGGTCAATTTTTAATCCATACTTTATTCCCCTCCCTGGAGGAGGGGCTAGGGGAGGGTGATTTTCGACCCCAACTCCGAATGAGAGAATAATCCTCTTCTTGATGGTTAGACAAGTAAGATTTTCCACCCCTGGGGTGAAGCGCTCACCGTTGATTAACGATTTCTAATTCGGAGTAGGGGTTCGACGATCATCACCCCACCTATCCTCCCCCGGGGGAGGAAATACAGAAATTTATCTGACAAAGCACTACTTGTCTGATCTTACAATCGATACTGAATTCACATTGTGACGTGAACCCCGCAAACGCCATTCAATGGGATTTACGGGATGAAAATCTCATTAGGCACAAGCGGGCAGCTTAGATTTATTCTCGCTGAAAACTTTTTGAGCTGCGGACAACCCGGTCCCAGGAACAAGGGGATAATCTAACTCCTTAAGGACTTTTTCTAAACAGGCGATACCCGTCAACATATCATATTCATCCAGGCATCCCATATGGGCAATCCGGATAATTTTTCCTTTCAGTTCTTCCTGGCCTCCCGCAATGGAGATGCCGTAATGATCCCGCATGCGTTTTACCAACGCCTCCCCATCGATTCCCCGGGGCACCTGGATGGCTGTAACCACATTCGAGATGCAGGATTCATCCGCAAAAAGGGTCAGTCCTAACGCCCGGGCCGCTTGCCGGGTGGCTTGAGCCAAACGAGCGACATAGACAAATTGATTGGCCAGGCCTCTCTGCTTAATCAATTTAATGCTTTCATTAAGGGCAATCACCAAATGAATCGCCGGAGTAAAGGGGGTATCAATCTTGCCAAGGGCCTTTTTTGCCAGACGAAGATCGAAATAATAGCGAGGCAGTTGGGCCCGCTCTACTAAGGTATACGCTTTGGGATTAACAGAGATAAAACCTAATCCCGGAGGCAGCATGAGCCCTTTATGAGAGGCCGCCACAACTACATCCACACCCCAATGATCCGTCTGCAGATCCGTGGCTCCCAAACCACTGATGGCATCAACCACCAAGACAGATGTTGTCTCACGAACGACTTTCGCTACGGCTTCAATATCCGTGGTGACCCCGGTTGAGGTCTCACAAAGAGTTGTGAAAACCGCCTTAATATTTTTTTCAGCTTGAAAAATCTTTCTTAAATGATCCGCCCCAACGGCCTTGCCATTTTCTATCTTAATCACCTTCTTCTCAATTTCATAAGCTTGACAGATCTCTGTCCAGCGCTCACCAAATTTCCCGGACTCCACGGTAATGACCTTGTCTCCCGGAGACAACAGATTACACACACTGGCCTCCATCGCCCCGGTTCCGGAAGAGGCCAGAAGATAGACATCATTTTGCGTTTGAAAGACATGCTTTAATCCCTCCCAGGCCTCTTTCAAACATTGTTGAAATTGGGGAGTACGGTGGTGGATGATCTGTCGGCTTAACGCCTGGTACACTTGGGCCGGCAGCTGGGTCGGTCCCGGGGTCAGCAAAAGATTCCTCTTCTTGAATGCATTCCTCTTACCCTAAAAAAATGTAGATAACAGCGTATTAAATCTTCTTCTTATTTTCGATGACCTTAGCGGTATTAATAACCTCATCGACAAGTCCGTAATCCTTGGCTTCGTCTGAAGACATGAAGAAATCACGATCCGTATCCTTTTGGATGCGATCCAATGGCTGGCCGGTATGTTTAGCCAGCATATGATTTAATTCGTCCTTCATGCGGATAATCTCTTTGGCTTGTATGGAAATATCACTGGCGGATCCCTGGGTTCCTCCCCAAGGCTGATGAATCATGATTCGGGCATAAGGCAAGGCATATCGGTTGCCCTTTGTGCCGGCGGCCAATAAGATCGCACCCATACTGGCGGCCTGGCCGATACAATAAGTACAGACATTCGGCTTGATAAATTGCATGGTATCATAAATGGCCAATCCGGCCGTAACCGATCCTCCCGGCGTATTAATATAAAGGCTTATATTTTTACTCGTATCTTCACTTTGCAAAAACAACCTCTGCGCCATCACAAGGTTGGCAACGTTATCATGAAT
>CAYJUK010000088.1:0-9208 GCA_964373335.1 uncultured Planctomycetales bacterium
TTCATTAATGGGTCGGTAGCTCAGTTTGGGAGAGCGTCTGGTTCGCAATCAGAAGGCCGGGGGTTCGATCCCCCCCCGATCCATTTCCCTTTATTAATCTTATGCATCGTTTTTATTGTCCTGATCTTTCCCCCCAAAGTCCAACCGTAACCATTTCCGATCCTCAAGAGATCCATCATCTGAAAAACGTTTTAAAACTCCATGCGGGAGATAAGATTACGGTATTTGATGGTAAAGGAAATGAAGTTTATGGTTTCATCAAGGACATTCACAAAGGAAGCATTATCATGAAAAAGGTCTCCGCGGTAATTGGTGTCCAATCACCAGGTCATCGAATTTGTTTAGCTTGCGCGATTCCTAAAAAAACCAAATTCGAATGGATCATTGAAAAATCAACGGAATTAGGGATCGATGAGATTATCCCGCTTAAAACCCACCGTACCGAGATTCGTCTTTCCAGCCAGCGGATCTTAGCAAAAACACAAAGATACCAAACGGTTGCCCTCAATGCGGCCAAGCAATGCCAACGCAGTTTTATTCCACAAATTTTTCCAATCCAATCTCTTCCGGAAACTCTTAAGATCATATCACCCAAAACTTTAGGCCTGATCCCCTGTCTAACCGGGGAGAGGAAGAATCTGTTAGAGGTCCAGTCATTGATAAGACAATTTACTAAAATTATCGTTTTTATCGGTCCGGAAGGGGATTTTACACCGGAGGAAATCCTTATGGCTCAACAGGCAGGATGCATCCCTGTCTCTTTAGGAAATACTATCCTCAAAGTGGAAACAGCCGCCCTGGCCGTGGTCGCCTACCTTAATCTCCTCCGTAATTGAATTCTACCGATAAAGTCGGAGAAGTCGCGAAGTCGGAGAAGTTGAGTTGACAACAATTTTCCCCTCATGTATAATTGTCGCCTCTGCAATGCAGACGAGAAATAAAGTTTATCATCATGACCCCATTTGACAATCTCAATGTGTCCTCATTGACCCTCTCGATTCATATAGAAAATGGATTAGCTTTAAAAATTTCCCCAATTTGTTTCCCATTATTTTTTTAATGAAAACAATGGGGTATCAAAGGAGATTAACATGACGGATCAAAAAAAGACTGTGGAAATGGAAAGTAAAAGAAAGGCGTTGGAACTTGCCCTGGCCCAAATTGAAAAACAATTCGGAAAAGGCTCAATCATGAGATTAAGTGAAAATATCGCGCTGGATATCCCTGCAATCCCTACGGGATCCTTAGTTTTGGATCTCGCGTTAGGAGTCGGAGGTATCCCCCGAGGGAGGATTGTCGAAATCTTCGGGCCAGAATCATCGGGAAAAACCACGCTCACGTTAAGCATAATTAATCAGATCCAAATCTTGGGAGGAGTAGCCGCTTTTATTGACGCCGAACATGCCTTTGACGCGACTTATGCCAAAAAAATCGGAGTTCGGCTGGAAGAATTATTGATCTCCCAACCGGATACCGGTGAACAGGCCCTGGAGATCGCGGAAACCCTTGTCCGCTCTAACGCTGTTGATCTGGTTGTCATTGATTCTGTGGCTGCGTTAACCCCAAGAGCAGAGATCGAAGGGGAGATGGGTGACTCCCATATGGGACTGCAGGCCCGCCTCATGTCGCAGGCCCTGAGAAAACTCACCGCCGCCATCAGTAAATCTAAGACAAGTGTCATCTTTATCAATCAAATCCGTATGAAGATCGGTGTCATGTTCGGTTCTCCGGAAACAACCACCGGGGGCAACGCCCTAAAATTTTATTCTTCCATCCGTATTGATTTAAGAAGAATCGAAACCCTGAAACAAGGAGAAGAGGTGGTTGGCAATCGCATCCGGGCGAAAATTGTTAAAAATAAAGTCGCTCCCCCTTTCCGTGAAGCCCAATTTGAGATCCATTTTGAAGAAGGGATATCCCGGACCAGTGACATTATGGATCTAGGGCTCAAGTCAGAAATCATTCAAAAATCCGGGGCCTGGTTTTCTTTTGAAAATGAAAAGATTGGACAGGGAAGAGAAAGCTCCCGGAAATTCCTTTTAGAAAACCCCAAAATCCTCAATAAAATCGAGAAACAGATTCTTGATAAACTAGAGATTAAAAGATGAAGCCCATACGATGGGTCAAAGAAACGATTTCGGAGATGTAAATTTTTTCCCACTTTCAATATTGGATCCCCTACAAAAATTTCAGGGATGACAATATGCGGGGCAGGAATGACATCCTCCGTATCGTCATTCCGCGGACGTGGGACGGGTATGGGAATACCGAACTACCCTCACTTATCATTCGAAAAAGGAAACCCCAAAAGCCGATTATTCCATGACTGCTGAAGAGATTCGTAAAAAATTCCTGGATTTCTTTGCTCAAAAAGGTCATACGATCGTCCCCAGCGATTCCTTAATCCCCAAGGATGATCCAACGGTTTTATTTACCACCGCAGGAATGCAGCAGTTCAAGCGACTGTTCCTTGGTCAGATCGATTGTTTCACCCGAGCGGCCACGTGTCAAAAATGTTTAAGAACGGATGACCTTGACCGCGTGGGACAGACGGCCTTTCATCACACCTTCTTTGAAATGTTAGGAAATTTTTCCTTTGGAGATTATTTCAAAAAAGAGGCGATCACCTGGACCTGGGAGTTTTTAACCAAAGAACTGAAAATACCTTCTGAACGGCTTTGGGTTTCAGTTTATTTTGATGATCAAGAGGCAGAGCAGATTTGGCTGAAGAAGATCAACATCGCGTCTGATAAATTAATCAAGCTAGGAGACAAAAGCAACTTCTGGCCATCGCAAGCCAAGACTCAAGGACCCAACGGCCCTTGCGGACCTTGTTCCGAGATTTTTTATGATTACGGCGTTAATCCCCAATGCAAAAATAAAGAATGCAATCCCGACTGTGATTGTGGACGATTCACGGAAATCTGGAACCTGGTCTTTACCCAATACAACCGCAAAGACGGAGGAATCCTGGAACCCCTCCCCAGTAAAAACATTGATACCGGAATGGGTTTGGAAAGACTCACGGCTGTTATCCAAGGGAAAAAGAACAATTTTGACACAGATCTCTTTACTCCTATTTTGAAATCCATTGAACAGGAGATTGAAAGCCCTTCCCTGCAATTAACGGCAAAAGAAAAATTTGTCATTGCCGATCACCTACGGGCTATCGTATTTGGCATCACGGATGGAATTTTTCCCTCGAATAAAGAGCGGGGTTCCGTGATTAAACGTCTCATTATTGATTGTACCAACCTCGTCTTAGACCATGGGGCGCAAAAAGCCACCATCTATAAACTTGTTCCTGCTGTTGGCGCAATCATGGAAAATACCTATCCGGAATTGAAATCCAACTCCCGCCCAATAGCTGAGATGATCCGGAAAACAGAGGAGGCCTTTCTTTCTGTTCGTCAGATTCGGGTTCCTGAGTTCAAAAAGCTCGTCCTGGATTGCCAGGAGAAAAAAAAATCTCTTCATGAACAAATGATCGCCATCAAGCTGGGTGAACTCTATTTTTTGTATCACGACACTTTCGGGTTACCCTTACCCACGATTTTGAAAATCACTCGCGATACCCTGTCTCCTTCAGATCATACCCTGATGGAAAAGGCCCTTAAAATTTATCAGGATAAGATGCGAAAACAAAAAGATCGTTCTCGAGCCTTAAGTAAGATGACCGGCGATGTCTTTACTGATACCGAATTGAATTTGAATCTCCCCAAAACAGAATTTGTCGGTTACACAGCTTATCAATGTCAGAGTAAGATCCTCAAGATCTTTGTCGATCATCGAGAGGTTGATCAGGCGGATTCCGGCTCAGCGGTTAAAATCATTTTGGATCAAACCCCTTTTTATGCTGAGGCCGGAGGGCAGATAGGAGATTCCGGTGACCTTATTGGCCATCTAGGCAGCATCCGAATTCAAAACACCCAGAAGATTGCTGATATCTCCCTCCATTTAGGACAGGTGAAGCAAGGCCAAATAAAAGTCGGAGACATCATCGAGGCCTCGATTGATGTAGATCGAAGACGGTCGATTATGCGCAGTCATACGGCAACCCATCTCTTGCAGGCGGCTCTAAGAAAAATCCTCGGGCCCCATGTCCAGCAGCAAGGGTCTTTGGTGTCGGAAGATCGCCTGCGTTTCGATTTCACTCACCCTCAAATGCTGAATCCCGTCCAATTGAGCCAGATTGAAGAAATGGTCAATAAGTGGATCCTTAACAGCGACCCCATAACCAAGGAGATCATGCCCATTGACAAGGCGAAACAAAGCGGGGCATTAGCTTACTTTGCGGAAAAGTATGGAAAAATTGTTCGAGTCGTTTCGATCAACAATTACTCTCAAGAATTATGTGGAGGAACACACTTAAACTCAACCGGAGAAATCGTATTATTTAAGATCACTCAAGAAAACGCCATCGCCCAGGGAATCCGCCGACTGGAAGCCAAAACGGGTTCCGCAGCCCTGGCCTTGATTAACCAACAATCAGAAAATTTATCCAAGATCGCTCAGATCGTCAAAGTCCCTGTTGAAGAACTTGTCAATCGCATTGAGATGCAATCGAAAAAGATCAAACAACTCGAGAAACAGTTGGAAGAAACTCGTCTTGAGAATTTCAAAAATTCCTTAGAAACGATCCTCTCAAAGGCCATTGACCTCAAAGGGTCCCAGCTTGTCCATTACCTCTTTACGGATGTCGAGATAGGTTTATTAAGACAAATTTCTGATCTGATCAAACAAAGATTACCTTCTGCGATTATCCTTTTGGGTTCTCGATCTTCTCAAGGCGGCAGTTTGCTGATAGCGGTTACAGATGATCTTGTCACGCGCGGGATCAAGGCTGATCATCTGATTCAGCAAATCACCTCTTTGATCCAGGGTCGCGGTGGAGGACGCCCCCAATTAGCTCAAGCCGGATGCCGGGACACCTCTGGCCTCGAAGAGGCAATGAAAAAAGCTGCGGAAATTATAAAGGAACAATTAAAATCATGAAGATTCTTAAACTCAATGGTCAAGCGCTGCAAAAATTATTTAACCGTCATCTCACAACACGGAAAAGACACGTAGAGGAAAAAGTTGACCGGATCATTGAAGATGTGCGGCAAAAGGGAGATGACGCCCTGCAGTTTTATACCCGAAAGTTTGATGGAGCCAAACTGATCGGTAAACAATTTCAGGTGACTGAAAATGAAATCAGCGGGGCCTATCAGAATATCACCAGTGAGCTTGTGGCCAATCTGAAGATCATCATTCAAAATGTCTCTCTCTATTATAGAAATCAGATCCAAAAACCCCGACGGATCAAACAGGGTGAAGGAATCTTTCTTAAAGACAATGCGCTTCCTCTAGATTCTGTAGGGATCTATATTCCTGCCGGGACGGCGCCTCTGGTTTCGACTGTTTATATGACAGCGATCCCGGCTAAGGTGGCGGGAGTCAAAAGGGTTGTTCTGGTCACTCCTCCCAACAAACAGGGTTTTGTCAATCCCCATATCCTGGCAGTGGCCAATCTCTTGAATGTGAATGAAATTTACAAAATCGGAGGCGCTCAGGCCATTGCCGCATTGGCCTTTGGGACCAAAACAATCCCCAAGGTAGATAAAATCATCGGTCCGGGGAATATGTATGTGACCGAGGCCAAACGCCAACTGTTCGGTTACGTTGACATTGATATGCTCGCTGGACCAACCGAGCTGGTGGTCATCGCCAACCGTTACAGTCCCCCGGAATACGTCGTTGCTGATCTAGAGGCTCAATTGGAACACGTTGATAGTTTGGCCATCTTAATTACCAATTCCAGACAACTGATCAAATACGTCCGCAAACGTGTTGCCAAAGGATACATCATTTATGTGAAGAATATGGAAGAGGCTATCCAAATCGCTAATCAAATTGCCCCGGAGCATCTTCAGATTCTCACGAATAATCCTAATATTATTGCCAGAAAGATCAGAAACGCAGGAGCTATCTTCCTGGGATCTTACAGTCCAACAGCATTAGGAGATTATGCTGCGGGACCCAGCCATGTCCTGCCAACAATGGGGACAGCCCGATTTTTTTCCGGTTTATGCCTTTCAGATTTCATGAAAACCAGCCATGTGGTGTGTTATTCCAAACGGGCTTTGGAAAAGGTCAGGGGAGCCATCGAAAAAGTTGCCGCGATTGAAGGCATGAAAAAACACACTGATTCGATTCATATTCGCTTTAATTAATTGATAGAGAAAGGAAGACTTCATGAAGCTGCGAAAAGCCACCTGTGAACGGAAAAGCAAAGAGACCCGGATTAAGGCTGCCGTCAATATTGATGGTAAAGGAAGATACAAAATCCAGACACGCATTGGATTATTAGATCATATGTTGGAACTTTTTGCCTTCCATGGGTTCTTCGACCTGGATTTGATTGTGCAAAAAGCCGATTTGAATATCGATATCCATCATACCAACGAAGATGTGGGGATTGTCTTAGGAAAAACGTTTAAAATGGCGCTGGGAGAGAAACAGGGGATCCGACGATTTGGCTTGGGTGCTGCCCCGATGGAAGCGAACCTGGCTCAGGTTGTCATTGATATCAGTGGACGAGGATATCTCCAACTGCATCTTGAAGGTGTTAATCCTCGATCCGTTGAGAAAAGCAATGAACAAGATGGTTACACTTTTTCTGATCTCGAACATTTCCTGGAATCCTTTGCCAATCATATCGGAGCGAATATCAACGTTAAGATAAGCAACCCCAAGGTTAATGCTGATTTACATACGATTATGGAAACTGTTTTTAAATCTTTTGGTCTTGCCCTTGATCAGGCTACCCAAATCGATACTCGCCGCAAAGGCATTGTTCCTTCAACCAAAGGGATCATCGACTAAAATAATATCATAGGAACACTGTTTTCTGGTTAAGGAAATAGGAGGGCAATCTTTTTCTCAAATCAAAATTTTCATCTGAGCAGAACTTAAGGAAATCAATTGGAATAGGGACATTATATGATCGCCATTATTGATTACGGGATGGGGAATTTACGCAGCGTCCAGAAGGCGCTGGAAAAGATGGGAGCGTCTGCTATCATTACCCAAAATCCTCAGGACATTAAAAAGGCTGACAAGGTCGTCCTTCCCGGAGTCGGAGCCATGAAATCGGCGATGGAGAGATTGGAATCTTTAGGCCTGATTCCGATTATCAATGAAGTCATTAAAGATCAAAAACCCTTCCTGGGGATCTGCCTGGGTTTTCAATTACTTTTTGAATCCGGGCAAGAAGGAGGAGCCGTTAAGGGATTAGGTCTTCTTCCCGGGACAGTGGAACGATTCCTTCAAGGAAAAGTCCCCCATATAGGATGGAATCAACTCCATATCCAAAAATCTTCCAGTCCGATCCTTCCGGGGATCAAGGAGGGAGATAACGTATATTTTTGTCATTCTTACTTTGTGAAACCCTCAGAAAAAAATATTATTGCGACAACCACGGTCTATGGGATAGAATTTGTATCTTCCATTTTTAAAAAGAATATCTTGGGAGTCCAATTTCACCCGGAAAAAAGTCAAACAGTCGGTCTTAAGATATTGAAAAATTTTATTGCCATAAAAGTATGATCGTTATCCCGGCCATAGATCTTAAAGCTGGAAAGGTCGTTCGTTTAGCCCAGGGCCAGTTTGATCAAGTCACCGAATATAGTGATGACCCAATCGCGACGGCTCAAATGTGGGTGGAAAAAGGGGCTCAACGAATCCACCTCGTTGATTTAGATGGAGCTCTCAATGGAGTCCTTAAGAGTTTCCCCCTGATTGCCCAATTAACTCGATCCATGACAATCCCCATAGAAATGGGAGGCGGGATCCGGACAAAAGAGGACATCCACCGATTGTTTGACTGTGGGGTGGCTAAAGTGATTCTCGGTACCAAGGCGATTGAAGATCGCCAATTTCTGAAAGATGTCATCCAGCAATGGCCTGAAGATATTATCGTCAGTTTGGATTGCCGGGGTGAATATGTGGCCCAGCGGGGATGGATGACTATCTCTGATAGAAAAGCCACTCAGTTAGCCCAGGAATTAAAACAGATGGGTGTTTCCTGTTTGATCTATACCGACATCACCCGGGACGGGATGTTAACCGGGCCTAATATTCCTGCAATCAAAGAATTATTAGAAACAGTTCCTATTCCCATGATTGCCTCCGGAGGAATTTCTACCTTGGGAGATATCCGTAATCTTTGCCCTTTAGCCAGCCAGGGATTGTTTGGGGTCATCACCGGAAGGGCTTTATACGAAGGAAAACTGGATCTGGCAGAGGCCATCAAACTATGCTCACAAAACGTATAATTCCTTGTCTTGATGTCAAAGATGGCCGTGTCGTTAAAGGGATCAATTTTATGCAGTTAAAAGATGCCGGGGACCCGGTGGAGATTGCCGAGATTTATAACCAACAAGGAGCTGATGAGATTATCTTTCTGGACATCACGGCCAGTCACGAACGCCGTCCGATTTTCCAAGATGTCGTTAAGGCAACCGCAGAGAAGGTTTTTATGCCCTTGACGGTGGGGGGCGGGATCCGCGATATCCAAGATATTCGGGAGTTGCTCAACGCCGGGGCCGATAAAGTCTCGATCAATTCCGCTGCTGTGAAAAATCCACTCTTGATTCAAGAAGCGGCAGACCGGTTTGGAAGTCAATGCATTGTAGTGGCAGTCGATGCTAAAAAAAAAGATAGTAAATGCTGGGATGTCTATATTCATGGAGGTCGAATCCGAACTGATCAAGAAGTGATCCACTGGGTTAAAGAGGCCGAACAAAGAGGAGCGGGAGAGATCCTTTTGACCAGTATGGATACCGATGGAACAAAGGATGGATATGATCTTGCATTAACTAAGGCAGTTTGTGATACCGTGAAAATTCCTGTCATTGCCTCCGGAGGAGCAGGGAAACTCAAACATTTTCTTGATGTCCTAACACAGGCGGGTGCGGATGCGGCCCTGGCGGCCTCATTGTTTCACTATCATGAGCTGTCAATTCAACAAGTTAAACAATACTTAAACAAACACAAAGTAGCGGTACGCTTATGACAAAACAAAAATTAGAAGATATACGAATCACTCCCCGTACATTAAAAAAGTTAAGATTCAATCTCGATGGGTTAATCCCTGCCATCATCCAGGACTATAAAACCCAAGAGGTCTTAATGATGGCCTATATGAATCTAGGATCACTCAAAC
>CAYJUK010000089.1:0-2270 GCA_964373335.1 uncultured Planctomycetales bacterium
GCTTTATCCCCAATTTTGCAATAGAAACTGATTCTCATCTAAGTCACGGGAAAATTTTGTGCAAAAGTTCGCTCGGTGATGCCTCCTCGGAAGAAAATTTTTTCTATTGCAAAAATTGGGTTTATATCTCAAGAGGGAATTATTACCTCAACTCCGAATTAGAAAATTAGGATATGAAAATGTTAACATCTCTTATTCGGTAAGGCAATGGATTCCTTAAGATTCCCTTTTAATTCCAGCTGTGGCTTAAAGGACGGACACGAGTATTCAAGATAAATTGAGGATTAGTGATAGGGTTCCTTGGTGCAGCAGGATTGTGGCGAGCGGTCAAGGATACTCCGATATAAAAATCAGTGGCAGAAGCTACCCAGTTAAAGGAGGCATTGGCCATCTTCCCGCTCATGGTATCTTGGACAGAATTATCAATTACAGCGGAGGCTGAATTACAAGGATTCAAGGACCCTTTCGCATCTGCCTCATTAACCGTACATCCAATCATATTATAAGCGGCGGCATTATATTGAAAACAAAACCAGGTATCATCCGTATAATCACCCGGTGTTGAAGGTGTATTATCTTCTTTACGAATACACAGTTTGATACTTGGGTCTGCATTCACCGCAATACCAGGGTTTGATTCATATCCAATAGCCAAGGAGGCCTCTTTGGTTATTCTTAACATGACCGCAGATGTTTGCATCGCTAAGATACTGCTGCGGGAGGTTGTCTGTTGATTGCGCCGGATAGCGAAATCAATCGAGACGACTCCCAGGATCACCACCCCGACTAAGATTGAGGAAAGGATTAATTCAAGGAGAGTAACTGCTGATTCGTTTTTTTCAGTATAGGAAAGCATATCAGATTTCCTAACTGCTGGCCTGAGAATTCTTTTCCTGGACAGCAATGAATATATTATGACCGCAGGGAGGAATTTTATTGTTTTCATGGTTCAAAATTTATTTTCAATATTAACTGGGTTCATCCCAGGAGATTGTCAGATCCACCTTCCGAGGAGCGTTAATGTCGCTGGGATCCAGGCTGGTCACGGTGTAGGTGACCCTGTATTGAATTCCGTTGGCTGTAATGGGAAGCAGATTAAAGGTCCCCTCCGCAAGGCTTCCACCTGTCCAATTCGTTGGATTTAAATCAACTCGCAAATCTTCCAGAACCTGTTTCCCAATATAGGATGCCTGCAATCGCCGTTCGGTTTTTGCTCCCGGCTGGCGCAGGGACGCACTGGTGGACAAAAATCCAGCCACGGAGATAGCAAAAATCACCGCGGCCACGACCACTTCCGTCATAGAAAAACCTGAGTTCTGATTGAGTTTCTTCATGGATAAATCCATCCTTAAAGACTTAGGGACACGATTCGGTAGCCGGATTATTATCGGTGTCTGGGTTAGCATTGCTTAAACTCGCTTCAGTTAAGGTTAAAGTAGTGAATCCTCCACCGGTTCTGGAAGCTGTGCACACGAATTGATCCGGAGACGTATCAAATCCATTTGTATCTCTGCATAAATAAGTGACACCATCTTCAATAATATGGAGACCTAATCCGGTATTAATTGCATCTTTGTTTTGATTAATGAAACCACCCAATGGCCAATAGAACTGTTCTTGGGCAAAATAGATCGCATTAGCGGCATGAATGGATCTGAGCTGCATCAAGGCGTTATTGCAATGGGCCCGTTCAATAGTCCTAGAGTAATTGGGTAAGGCGACCGTGGCTAAAATGGAAATTATGATGACAACCACAATCAACTCTAAGATCGTGAAGCCCTTAAGGGGTTTTAGTCCCCAATATTTATTGGTAAAATGTCTTAATAAGGAATATGTGATCATTTTCAATATCCTATGATACTGCACGGTTCACCCATTGAAGTACAAGTGATAACTCCGTTCTGATTAATACTCAATCTATAAGACCCTCCTCCAGTTCTTTCGATGGAAGCTAGGGGATCTATATTTTGGACATTAATATTTGTAAAATGCCTAAGCATGATAGCAGTAATATCTAAATCCAAAAGAGATAGTTGATTAGAAAATCTATCATTTTCTATCCGGTAATGCAGTTGGGCCCCCAATAATAATCTCAAAATGTTCTCTCCCTCCTCAGCTCGAGAAGATTCAAGGGAGGCGCTAAAGTTGGGAATCGCCAGTGAGGACATGACCGCAAGGATAATCATAACGATCGTGATCTCCAAAAGGGTCATCCCTTTTGGAGAGTTTTTAAGAAATTTTAGAGTTGTGTTCAAATGATATTTTTTCAT
>CAYJUK010000089.1:2280-9064 GCA_964373335.1 uncultured Planctomycetales bacterium
TAGGCGATCTTCTTGTAAGGAAACCCAAAGCACGAAACGACATCAAGGAAATCCCCAATGCCGTTTCGTGCATGAGAGTTTTAAGCATTTGGAGGATTAACTTTCGCTTGCGAAAGCACCAGTACCACTCCTAACAATGTTAGTGCCATCAAAGGTGATTTGAATATAATCACCAGCAGTCCCACCTGCACGGGTAGTACGAGTTGCTCTTATTGTATATGTATTGCCTAGTGAAGCCGGTATTGTGTAGTTAAAATGCGCATTTGGCTCAGCGCCAGGATCATAGCCAAGGAGAGTAGGTACTAAATCGGCAGTTGTGTAATTCCCATTTCGGAATTTATGTTGTTCCATTGCATCACGAATTACTCCCAGAAACCGATAAGCCTCTGCTGCGCGAGATTGTTCTACCTGGCTGATTAAGCGAGGTAAGGCTAGACTAGCCATAACAGCCACAATGATGACCACAACGACCAGCTCTAGTAATGTAAACCCTGCTTTATTATTTTTAATTTTCATTATCGTATACCTCTCTTCTTTACTTATGGTTAATATGAGTTGTAAGTTATTCCTCTTTTAGTTGATTTCTTAGTATTGCTTAATTTTTTAAATTGGCATCCCTCCTTTTAATCGTTGAACGTTTTTATACCCCTTAATAAAAAAACCTATTCTACTTTAAGAATAGGTTCCAATAAATCCGTTTATTGGCAGCTGGCTGTCCTGAGTCATCTCCGATTCCTCGGTTGACAAGGGACCCTTTAGCTTTGTGCCCTACTCTCACGAGTAGTTTACCTTTTCCCCCAGCAATCTCCTTGATGGGGTTACAATAAACTTGTAAATTTGCTCTCTTTTTTTAGAAGCCTTCGCTTCTAGAGAATGTATAACATATGGAAACTCAGTTTGTCAATCCAGAGAATAAAAACTTTCATCTCTGTTGATTAATAAATATTACTGATTCATAGCGCCTCTGCCTAGGGAGGAAAGATTGAACATGGGTAAAAACATGGCGGCCAAAATGACCCCAACCACAACCGCTATAAAAACGAGCATAAAGGGTTCAATGATCGTTCCAAATCGTTTCATAAATGTTTCTACCGTCTTCAGATAGAAATCCGCGACATGCTTGAGCATCTTGCTGAGTTCTCCGGTTTCCTCTCCAACGGAAATCATTTGAACGGCCATGGGTGGAAAAAAACCGCTGTGTTCCATAGGTTTGACCATCGTTTCACCCTGTCGGACCCCTTCTTTCACCTCCCCGATAATGATGGCACAGGTATGATTATTAACAAGCCGTTGAGAGATATCCAGTGCATGTAAAATAGGGACTCCACTATCCACTAAAAGGGCTAACTGAGAGCTGAATCGTTCCATAATGATCAATTTATAGATTTCTCCTAAACTCGGGAGACCAAAAAGGAATTTTTCGAGAAGAATTTTTCCCTGGTAGGTTCGAGTATATTTTTTGAAAAGATACACTAGGATTGCGATGGAACCAGCCATGAGCAGAAAATGGGCCTTAATAAATCGAAAACTCATGAGTAAATATTTTGTCAGGGCTGGTAGTTCAACCTTCATGCTGGTGAAGATGTCCTCAAATCTAGGTCCGACTAACAAGGCAAAGACTAGGATAGCAACAACAACCACCGAGATTAAAATGCTGGGATAAATCAGCGCTGATTGAATGGAGGATTGAAAAGCAGTTTGTTGTTCCAAATAAAAAGCTAATTTTTCCAGAACCTTGGGCATGGTCCCCGAGGCTTCACCAACTTCCACCAGGCTGACCCAGAACTGATCAAAAACATTAGGATATTTGGCTAAGGCGGCTCGGAGAGAGTTGCCCCGTTCCACATCATCCTTGACATTTGTGATCACGCGGTTAAATTCCTTGCTATCGGTTTGCTCTGCCACGACTGTCAGACTTTTCGTTAAAGAGACGCCGGCCTCGACCATGGTGGCTAATTGTCGGGCAAAGACCACCAGATCATTCAAATTGACCTTTTTATGGGAGTAAGATTTGGAGGCAAAAGCCTTTTTGGCATTCTGCTTTGAGGCTGAGCTCACTTCCTGAACGCGAATGATAAAATAACCCTGCTTTTGGAGTGTCTCAATTAAGCCCGTCCGGTTAAAAGCCTCGGCTATCTCCGAAAAGGTTTTACCATCTTTATCTTTAAAAACATATGAAAATTGTGGCAAGGTCGAATCCTTTTTTATAAATTGGTCATCCTGAAGCCGAAGGGTTCCTTGCTTCTCTCATAAGGATGGGGGATCAAAAATTTCTTTGATCCTCAAATTAAATTTAAATCATATAAAGGAAAAAAGCAAATGGATGGAGGAAGCATTTTTAGATAGCTGTCGTGACGCTCAGGATTTCATCGATGCTGGTGATACCCATTTCCACTTTTTCTATACCAGACTCAAATAAGGTGAGCATGCCGTTTTTGCGAGCGGCATCCCGTAATTCAATATAGGAGGCCTTCTTAGTAATCTGCTCTCGAATCACTTCATCAATCTGCATGATTTCCGAAACCACCATGCGCCCTTTGTATCCTGTTTGGTTACATTCTTCACAGCCTTTAGCGCGATAAATGAGATCGCTTTTGAACTGCAGCCCTCCGGTGATTTCCGGTTTAGGTTCAAAGGGTTCTTTGCATCTGGTGCAAAGCTTACGGGCTAATCGCTGGGCGAGGATTAAGGTGAGGGAAGGTGTTAAAAGGTATTGTTCAATCCCAATGTCTAAAAGTCGAGAAATAGCAGATGGGGCATCATTAGTATGCAAGGAACTTAAAACAAAGTGGCCGGTTAAGGCTGCCCGCACGCAAATGGAAGCAGTTTCCAGATCCCGGACTTCCCCCACCATAATAATGTCAGGGTCTTGACGCAAAAAGGCCCTTAAAGTATTCGCGAAGGTTAAGCCGATTTCTGGCTTGATATCAACCTGATTGATTCCTTCCATCCGGAACTCCACGGGATCCTCAACGGTAAGAATATTCTTGCGCGGGTCGGAACATTCTGATAAAGCCGCGTATAATGTGGTGGATTTTCCACTTCCCGTTGGTCCAGTGACAAAAAATAATCCATAAGGTTTATGGATAGACTTTCGAATGATTTCGACTTGTTTACTGTTAAAACCCAGTTGAGCTAATTGTAATGGAACTGCATCTTTATCAAGAATACGCATAACGACTTTTTCCCCCCAAACGGTTGGAATCGTAGAGATACGAAGGTCCACTGTCCTGTTCTCCAAACGGGCAGTGATCGAACCATCCTGGGGGATGCGTTTTTCAGCGATATCCATACGTGCTAAAATTTTAATGCGGGACACGATGGGGAGATGCAGGTGATTGGCGGGAGGGGGAATTTGATAGAGTTCCCCATCAATGCGGTAGCGGAGATTAATCTTATCCTTAAAGGGTTCAATGTGGATGTCGCTGGACCGCTCATCGATCGCCTGGCGGATGATCAGATCTACTAATTTGATGACCGGGGCTTCTTCGGCCTTGGCCACCAATTTATCCAGGCTCAGCTCAGCTTCAAGGGTCTGGAAGGAGGTATCCTCCTGGAGAGTAATATTCGAGGTGGTCAAATAGGTCTTTTCAACCGCTTGTCCTAATAATGAGGATCGATCATCTCCAGTTTTATCTCCAATGTAAAAATTATTAATCGCCTGCAAAAGGGTAGAACGTCCCGCTAAGATGAGATTGATATCACAATTGGTGATTTTTTTTAGGTTATCAATCAAATCGAGATCCAAGGGATCAAAGACCGCGCAGGTCAAAGAATCCATATTCTTTGATAAAGGTAAAACTATATTTTTTTGGGCAAACTCAAAGGGCAGGATTTTGGCGAGTTCTTGGTCGGTCCGGGGTTTGAGAAGTTCAGAGTCTTTGGTGCAAAAGGGAATAGATAACTGTTGGGCTAAAGCGGTGACGATATCTTCTTCAATCACGAAGCCCATCTTGATGAGAGTCTCTCCAATCCGCTTTTTATCCAACTTTTGTTTTTCAATAGCCTTTTTAAGCTGGTCATCCGTGATGATACCTTGTTTGACTAATATCTCTCCTAACTTAAAATATGCCATCTTTTAAGATTTATTAATTTTTAAAAACAGATAAGGCTTTTTCAATTTCGTTTTCTTTTGTCGCCGGGATATCTTGTTCTCGGACTAATTTTTTAATCTGCTCAGTGGAGGTATCTAAGGGGGAATAATCTTGAAGAATATGGGGGGTAATAAAGATCATGAGTTCCCGTAGATTTTCTTTATTATCTTTATGTCTAAAGGCGGAGCCCAGGACTGGAATGTCACTTAAAAATGGTAATTTAGTAGTGATTTTATTATTATCATGACGCAGGAGTCCTCCTAAGATGATGGTATCCCCATCGCGGATAAGTAAAATGGATTGTGTCCCCCGCTCCTCCGGATCTTTGAAAGTTGTAGAAATGCCACCCGGAGTCACAAATGTCCCTCCGGTTTTGGCTTCAATGACCTTAGGGGCAATCGCCAGCTTAATTTCTCGAGTACTTGTATTGGCTTGAGGAGTAACGGTCAGGAAAACCCCAGTCTTAAAGCGTTCCGCTTCTACGGATGTGGTGACCGCCCCGCTTTCTCCCCCCCCGGTGTTTGTCGAGATTCCTATAGCTTCATCCGTAGAGATTTTAATCTGAGCTGTTTCATTATTAAGGGTAAGAATACGGGGCCGGGCAAGACTTTTGGTATCGGTTTGCGACTTAAGAAAATCTAAAGTGATGGCTAATCCAGAAAAATCAATTATGGCAGCGGTAAATTCTGGAGTCGTAAACACGGGTCCACTGGGCTTAAAATAGTTGCTATCCCTATTCCACGGGAAAACGTCCTGGCGCGTAGCCCCTTTAACTTTTAAAGGGCTAGTTCCAAATTTATTCCCCATCAATTCCGAGGTGTTTTTTGATACGTCCAACATCTCCACTTCTATCAAAATCAGCGGAATGGAAACATCTAACTTATTAATGGTGCTTTCGATGATGGGAAACTGTTCCGGGATATCAGTGATAATAAGACTATTTGTACTGGCATCCTCCACCAATTTACCGAAACTAGATAATATATCCCGCACAGCTGTTATTATTCCTGTGCCTGAAGCGGGGGCAAGGACACCTTCAATCGCAAAAGTGTTATTGAGTTTGGAGTTGGTTACAGTGGCGTATTTGAGAGGATAAACATGCGTTTCTAATTTGCGGGCTGAGGTCTCCAGCGGTTTCACGATAAAAATTTGGCTTTCCGATTCTAGTTCATACGTTAGATTATGGGCTGAGAGAATCCTTTCTAAGGCCTCTTCCACCGGGACATCATTGAGATAGAGCGTAATTGTTTTACTAGCAATATCCTGAGAAGCGATAAAATTCATCCCCGATTGCTGGGAGAAGATTTTGAGAACATTTTCTAAGTCTGCTCCCTTAAAATCCATCGAGATTCTTTTGGAGTATTCCGGGAGAATAAACTTATTGGTATCTGAGAAGTCAGCAAACAGGTGTTGAGGGATGGATATAAGACATACGAGAAATATCATTTGAAGGAAAAAATAATGTTTGAAAGGTTTCATTGATCTTACCCCTCAGGAGTTTCTCCAGAAATGTGAGGAGTCTTCCCTGCCCCTCGGATTGTTAATTCGTCCTTATTTATCTTTATCGCTTCCTGAGTTTTTTGTACGTAAGTCATTTTACTTTAATAGATTCTAAAAAGATATATCAAATTAAAATTATTTTAAAAATATTTTATTTTTTAAGAACCTGATAATCATTGGTGTATAGATAGTTTTCTCCCATGTATTCAAACCCAATCCCTTCCTGGGTAATGGATAAGATTTTGGCATTATTGATTGTATCTCCAATATTAACGACTTCATTGTTGATAATCGCCTGTGGCAGATCACTGTCCCAGACAAAACCATTAAGTTCCAATTGTGGCGGTTTGATCTCTAGGGGTTGCTCTATGTTAAGAATTTGAAGTGTCGAATGATCCATCTGTGGGGGCCCACCCTGGGATATCCTCTGGGGAAGGGACAAAGGCAGATCAGGGGGAGAAGTGACTATCGGAGGTTTTTGAGGCAGCAACGGGAAAAAAGGGTTTTTTGAAGGTAGTTTTTCGCTCTTTTCGTTTTTTTCGCTCAATTTGGGTGAATTCTCCGTTTGTGCATTGGAACCCTCCTCGGCCATTAATATTGGAAAGGGTTGACTAATGAGCAAGGTAAAGATTAATACGGAAGCTGGGTGGATTACTGCTTGAGTAGCTAATGACTTATTCATTCTTAAATAAAACAGTAGTTTGTTAAAAAAAACTTGATATTGGTTTAGTTTAGACTCAAACCTTTATTAATTCAGCCATTTTTTAATAAAATCCTGTAAAAGATTTTTCGGCCTTAGGGAGTCTCAGGATGATCTTTTAATTTAAGCGAACTAATATCAATTGTTGTTGTAATCGTCTCATTTTTCTTAGGACTATCTTCCCGTTGAAGGGGACCCTGTTCTTCTGTTGACAACTGTCCTATCCATTGGTCAATGCGGATAGCATAGGGTGCACTTTCAATATCTTCGATGAAAGCCAGGAGACTCTCATAATCAGGAGAAGAAACCTTGACTTGTATAGACGTGAGCTCATAATTTTTTTCTATCTTACTTTTTGCTGGTGAGAGGGATAGAATCTGCACCCCTCTTTGAGTGGATAGATCCGAGATCAAGACGCTCAATTTATCTCCTTCTAAAGATGCGGGGAAATTTTGTTTAAAATCATTTAATTTTTTTAGTTTTTCTTGAA
>CAYJUK010000090.1:0-8926 GCA_964373335.1 uncultured Planctomycetales bacterium
TTTTTATTTCCTCAAATCTTTCAACCCTTTACATTAATTCCTTCAATTCAGATAAGAAGGAACGGAAGAAGACGCAATGCACCAGAATATTCAATTCCATGTCATGTTTCCAGAACCGGGACTCTACAAGGTCTTTGCGCAGTTTCGCCCGGAAAACGCTGACTTGAAAGAAGACGAAGCGATTGTTGCCTCGTTCTGGATTAAGGTGTATTAAAAAATCATCCCGCGGGAGAAATTGTCCCGTCGATCGCCTAAAAAATGACCCGGGTTTTCGGACAACGTCTTTAATCAGCCGAAGGCCCTGTTCCCTACTTTCGCAGCGTGATCCCTTCGCGGATCAAGGGGAAATTGCGCTCGGAGGCCAGGATGTAAAATTCCTTCAGCTTCCAGGCATTGCTTCCCTTGCCGACGAATAACTCACGCTCGACTTTATCCAGAACCTTCCCGGTTTCCATCGAGCGCAGCTCTAACCCCGCTGAGCGGGAAATCGGCCAGGCGCCGGCAAAATCCCAGAGATTCGATTTGAAGAACGCGCCGCACCCGCGGCCGACCGCCGGCCAGCACAGATCGATCACCGCGCACGCCGGCATGATGATCGGGCAAAACGAAAAATCCCAGTCGAATCGTTTGAACAGGGCTTCAGAGGAAAGGAACAAAGACTGCTTGGTGATGATCTGATCAACGGGCTGAATCTCCTGCTGCGATTCCTGTGAGCTAAAGGCCTTCTCAACAAAATAACCCCGCGTCCCATCGCAGTAAAACAATTCCTGACTCATGGGAAAATACACCATCCCCAGCCAGGGCCTAAGATCCCTGAGAAGTCCAATGGATATCCCGAAGAGCGGCATCCGATTCGAATACGCCCGCGTCCCATCAATCGGATCGATGGCCCAAAGATACTGAGCGTCGGCCAATCGCTTCGCGTCCCACAGCGATGCACTGCTTTCATCCTCCTCATCGAGCAAAAAATGACCGGGCTGCTTCAGAATATCCTTGAGGTTCTCATGGATAAATCTTGATATCGCCTTATCCGCCTCGGTCACTACCGAGGTGTCCGGCTTTAAAGAATAAGATTCCTTATTAATGAAGCTCATCGCGATTTCCCCGCTGCGGTGGATCATCGTTCTCATGCGTTCCAGATAATCATTCATAACATTTGACCTTGTGCTTTTGTTTACCGGGGACACGTACCTGCTTTAAAGGTACGTGTCCCCGGAACGACGACGGAACGAATAAAAGTGACCTGTCACCATCTAGTTTCAATAAAGTTTCGGCACTCATGGGAGGCACACGGCTGATACGCCAGCCCCAGCCTCCGCCAGATGATGTCCTCGGGATTCTGCGCCATCTCCTCTTCAATGGCATAGACAACCTGCGCGGCAATCGTTGGGCCGCACGCGCAGATCTTCTGCTTCAAAGTGGCGTCCATTTGAGTCAATTTTAGAATCCGTTTGTATTGAGATCCGTAAACCGCCATCAAATTTTTTACCACGGCCTCATCTAACCCGGACTCTTGAGCCGCTTGCGACAGCGTCTCGGTCATCGGCCCGCTGCCAAACAATGGATATTCCGTTGTCAGGTGAATTTTCTTTTCTAGGATCCTTTCCAAACACTCATGGGCCATGGCTCGGTAAGTCGTGTATTTCCCTCCGGCCAAAAACCAAAGCCCGGAGGATGTTTCAAAGATCACGTGTCGACGGGAAACCCGCGAAGGATTCCCTTTCTGATACGCCAAAGGCCGCAGGCCGGCAAAGGTCGTAATGATATCTTCTCGATGGAATCCATGGCCGGGGAAATACTTATTGGCCTCAGTCAATAGATATTCCTCATCCTCTGCCTGGGCTTGCACCCGGTCGGGTGAGCCATGAAAATCGGTGTCGGTCGTACCAATGAGCGTTTGGCCCTTCCAAGGGATCATAAAAAAAATCCTCTGATCTCTACGGATCTGAATCAAAAGGGCATCATCGGAGATTTTTCTATTCACGACCAGATGAATTCCCTTGGTGGTCCGGATCTTCTGGGGGGCTGTCCCTTTATCCAGGCGCAATAAAATTTGAGTCCACGGGCCGACGGCGCAGACGGTCTGCCGGGAACGCACCTCAAATTCTCGGACATCAAGACAATCTCGGGCGCGAACCCCTGTCACCTTGCCGTTTTCTTTAATGAACGAATTCACCTCCACATAATTGGCCGCGCAAGCGCCTTGGGCATCAGCAGATAAAATATTTTCCAGCACGAGCCGCGCGTCATCCATCTGAGCGTCATAATAAAGAATGCCGCCCACTAACCCATCGGCTTTAATCCCAGGAATTCTCTGACAGACCTCTTGCGCGCTTAACTGCCGATGCCTTTCAATGAGACAGCGGCCGCTTAAAAAATCATATAAAAAAACTCCCAAACGCAGCATCCACATGGGGCGCGCAGAATCTTTGTAAACCGGGATGATCAACCGCAGAGGTCTGACCAGATGCGGAGCGCTCTTCAATTGAATAAAGCGTTCGCGAAGGGCTTCTTTGACAAGATCAAATTCCAGAGTCTCAAGGTAACGCAGTCCGCCGTGGATGAGCTTGGTGGATTTGCTCGAGGTGCCACTAGCGAAATCGTCTTTTTCCAGCAACGCCACGCGCATCCCTTGAACGGCCGCCAGATTGGCGATTGCCGCGCCATTGATCCCTCCGCCGATGACAAGGAGGTCATGGGTTCCCGTTGTGAGTTGATGAAGATCTCGTCTCATGTCTTTCCTCATTCCCAACCCTCTGGGGTAGGCTTCTTGACTTTACTTTCTCCTCTGTTATACTTGAATCATGAAACTCAATAAACACATTACTTGTGATCCTAAAATCAGATTCGGCAAACCTTGCATCAGAAACACTCGGATTGCAGTTGTGGATATCCTCAATCTCTTAGCCAATGGTTATTCTTTAGGAAATATCCCCAAACAGTATCCTCAATTAACAAAAAGAGAGATTGTCGCTGCTATTTCCTTTGCCGCTGAGCTAGCGGAAGAGCCTACCAAAATCTTTGTAAAATCCATTACGCAAAATTAGTTGATGAACATCCTCGTAGATCAATGCGTCCATCAAGATGTTATCGTCACTCTCCGCAAAAACGGATTGTCTGTACAGAAGGTTGAAGAAGCAAACATTAAATTCCCATCTGATGAAGCAATTTTTCTGTATGCTTGCCATACGGGGAGACTATTATTCACCTATGATAAAGACTTTGGGAATATAGCTCTTTTCCCCATCCGGAATTCTCACGGGGTGAGCATCCTTTACACAGAAGGGATGGATAAAGTAGTTATCTTAGAACGCTCACTTTATTTCTTCCAACAATTTCTAAAAGATCAAAATCCAAAAGGCCGTCTTTTCATTATCGAATCTAAAAAAATTCGCGTTTGGCCAAAGTAATTTCTAAAAACGCCACGCGCAACCCCTCGCCCGCCGCCAGATTGGCGATTGCCGCGCCATTGATCCCTCCGCCGATGACAAGGAGGTCATAAGTTCCCGTTGTTAATCGATTAAGATCGCGGTTCATGACGGGAATAAAAGAGGGAAAAGAAGACAATCCCCATTCCCTACTTTATCAAAAACGGGACGTTGACAATGGTCATCTTCTTCCATTTTTCATAGGCCTTTCGGTCAAATGTATTTCTTAAGTTAAATTGAATGAACTTCACATATTCATCCATCGATAAGGCTCTTGACTCAGAAATGGGTCCTTTGATAATAGGTAACCTGAGCCTTTTCATTGAACAGCCTCCAAAATTTTCGCATATATTTCTTCGGTCCCGTATTTTAAACACAATGTCTTGAATTTTTCACCCTGAACATTGACCTTGTTGATTCTTATTAAATTAATAATATCCGGTAAATCTCGGCTTAAACGAATTTTGGGATTGTACTTAATGGAATGTAACTTTAAGGCTGTCAAATGATCGAGTGAAGGCACAAAAAATTCTTGTTTAGCAATTTTAACTTTCTGACTCTCCTGCAATATTTGGGCTAATGTTTCTTGATCAACAAAGACAAAATCAATATCCATCAAAGCTATTCGGCTGCTTTTGAGTTGGGCGAAGTTTTCTTGACCTAATCCCATTTTATATCCTGCTTTTTCTAAGTAGATAAAAATTCTATCAAAATCCTTCCTGGTAATAAGAAAATCAACATCGGCTGTTTGCCGCGTCACTTTATAATAGTTGACGGCAAAGCCTCCAATCAGGATACACGATATTCTTTCTTTTTGAATTAAGGCGGAAATGAGATGAAAAGCGGATTGTTCGCTCATAATATTCTAACCCCAACTCCGTATCAAAAAATATTTCTAATTCAGAGTTGGGGTTCTAATGGTTATTGCCCCTCGCCTTGCGCACCGCTTGAAGCCAGCCGTCATACAGTTGCTTGCGTTGAGGGGGAAAAATTCGAGGAGAGAACCTCCGATCCATTGGATGCAACTTCTTTAAATCGTCTTTCCCATCCCACCAGCCGATCACGACACCAGCGAGATGCGCCGCCCCCTGCGCGGTTGAATCCACCATCCGCGGGCGGATAATCGGGCACCCTAGAAGATCCGCCTGAAACTGCAGGAGGAAATTGTTCCGGCAGGCGCCGCCGTCGACCTTCAATTCCTTGATCTTGCGGCCGACGGCCTTCTGCATCAGGTCAAAGACATCTTTCGTTTGATACGCGATCGATTCCAAGGCAGCGCGAATGATGTGCCGCTTGTCCGCTCCCCGGGTTAATCCCGTGATGATGCCGCGGGCTTGAGGCTCCCAATAAGGCGCCCCCAAACCGGTAAACGCAGGGACAAAATAAACCCCTTGAGTGTCCGCGACTCCTTTCATCGCCGGCTCGGATTCCACCGATGTCTTGATCAGGCCCAATTGATCCCGCATCCATTGCACAACGGCGCCGGCAATAAAAACCGCCCCTTCGAGGGCATAGACCGGCCGGCCACGGTCGTCACAGGCGACCGTTGAGAGTAATCCTTTCTTGGAATAAATCAATTTCTTCCCGGTATTGAGAACCAAAAAGCACCCTGTTCCGTAAGTATTTTTCACCTCTCCCTCGTCATAACATCCCTGCCCGTACAACGCGGCCTGCTGGTCGCCCATGACCGCAGCGATAGGGATCCCCGAGACCAGACCGGCCACGCCATGAGTTGTATGACCGAAAACGGAACCCGAAGGTCTGGTCTCAGGCAAAATTTTCCCGGGGATTTTCAAAATCTTTAAGAGTTCCTCATCCCACTTCAGTTGACGGATATTAAAAACCAGGGTGCGCGAGGCGTTAGTCACATCGGTCGCGTGGGATGTCCCGCCCGTTAATTTCCAGATCAACCAGCTGTCAATCGTCCCAAAACAAATCTCGCCTCTTTGAGCGCGTGACCGCAGTTGAGGAACATGATCCAGCAGCCACTTGATCTTGGTTCCGGAAAAATAGGGATCCAGAACCAATCCCGTCTTGGACCGAAATACCGGCTCAAACTTCTTTCCCTTCAATCGGGCGCACTCATCCGCTGTCCGACGACACTGCCAGACAATGGCGCGGTGAACCGGGCGCGAGGTCGCACGGTCCCACAAGACAGTCGTCTCCCTCTGGTTGGTGATCGCAATGGCTGCGATCTGTTGTGGACGAACGTGCCCGATGGCCATCGCCTTCCGGATCACCGACACACAAGACGCCCAAATCTCTTCGGCGTCATGCTCCACCCACCCGGGCTTGGGAAAATACTGTTTGAATTCCTGATAGGCGCTGGATACCACCCGTCCTTTGCCGTCAAAAAGAAATGCCCTTGATCCGGTCGTGCCTTGATCAAGGGCGAGGATGAAAGACTGTCTCAAGGGTTGCCCTCCCTGGTTTTCACCGTGATTGTAACTGGTGCTGTATCGATTGCTGGGCCGTCTGCTGCACGGCCTTCTTATAAGTCTCTTCCACAGCCCGGGTGATCACCTGCTGCTGGTATTGCATCACCGCCTGCTGGACCGCCATCTGCCGCTGCAGCATCGCCCGCTGCACGGCATATTGCACCGCGTAAACCATCATGCGGCGTTGCCGTTCATAAAGATAATATTGCACGGCTTTCACCGCGGTCTGCTGGATGGCACTCTGCAGGACCTCTTCACTTAATCTCTGCCGGTCAATCTGTACCGCCTGTTCCACCGTCCGCTGGACCGATTGATACACCACCCGCTCGACCATCTGCCGCAGGGAATCCTGCACATACTGCTGAACCCTCTCCTGAACGGACTTCTCGGTAATGTGCTGCCGCACCTCGATCTGCTGATGAACCTGATCAGCCGACTGCTGAATCACATCTTGAATGGCCAAACGTAAAACTTGATTAACGGTATTTTTTATCATCTCTTCAACCAGAGGCCTGGCTCCGTATTTCAGGATCGATCGGCGGACAGCCTGGTCCACGGTCTCCTCAAGCAGCTGATGAACCGATGTCCGGACCACCTGTACAATGATCTGTTGGGAGACTTGCGGGGCAATCCCCTGGGAGGACGGGTTCGCCTTGCTGACAAGCTGAGCCCAGCAAACCTCAAAACTTAAAAAAATCACCGTCGCTGTTATCAATATTTTATATCCCAAGGCTCTCCCCCGATTTTTCACAATCCCAGCCGTCTCCTATTCGCCAAGAAGGCCTGTTCATTTCTTAAAATTTTTCTGGCTAAGACGTCCTTATCCAATCCATTATTAAAATCATATTCAATGATAGCCGCCGTCCGCAGGATGTTTTCAAAAGGATGATCCAGGATGGCGGGATGTTCCAGCGAGAGAGAATCAATGAATTGCACGTACGCCTCCGGCGCATGAATGATAAAGATCCCTTTTTTTTGGAACTGTTCAATGTATTGGGAAACGGTCTTAACCTTAACATCCTGATCCATGATCATCGGCCAGGCACGGCTGGAGGTCTCTAATGTTTTCCACAGGTCGGAGATATCAACGACCTCATAGACCTGCGGCTGAACCGGGGGCTCGATGGGAACAGTATCTATATTTTTCCAGGAGTCCTCAAAATAATCCACGGTCTTCTGCTGGGCCTCCCGAATGGCTTGTTGCTGCTCTTCCAGAGTCTCGTACATGGCCCGGGCTTCCTGGTTCATCCTTTGAGCGACCTGTTCAAGAACTTGGCCCTGCTGAATCTTCACACCTTGAGCTGCCTGGTTCAATCCCTGCTCACGCTCATCGAGCGCTTGATGATAAACCTGTTGGACCGCCTGCCGCTGATCCTTAAGGGCTTGCTGTCGCTGCTGAACAATCTGCTCAGCTACGGCCTGCTGCTGTTGGAGATGGGATTGTCGCTGCTGGATGGCTTGCTGCATGACCTGCTGCCGCTGCTGGATGGCTTGCTGCACCGCCTGCTGTTCCTGAAGCATCTGTTGACGGTGCTGTTGAATGGCTTCAAAAACGATTTGCTCCTGTCGTCCCTGTTTTTTCTGACTGACCGCCCCGGCATCCGCGGTGTCCGAATAACAGGCCAAAGCAAATCCGATGATGAAAAGACCGATTCCGTAAATTCCGGGGACCCGCACCGGCTTGAAATGTCCCTGTTCTCGAATTTGATTTCTGTGGGCCGATTTCATTTTTTTAAAAATCTCAGCGTGGCCGCGAACCCTAAACACATCAAGGCGAAAAGGTCGCCGATGCGATTGTAGATTGTCTTTCCCGGATGAGGAGACAGATCAAATGTCCCCAACCGGACTTGCTGAAGATCCATGTCTTGTAAAGAAATATTCTTAACGCGGCCCAGCGGATCGATAAGACAGGTCCATCCGGAATTGGACACACGCAAAATAGGGATTCTGTTTTCAACCGCTCTTAGAATGGAATTCTGGGCGTGAATAATCAGCGCTTCTTGATGCAAAAACCAGCCGTCATTGAGCAACACGACCACAAACCCCAGATTCTGTCGAGCTAAATTCCGCACCAGCGCGGCATACAAATCTTCCGAACAAATTATAACACCAAATCGCGCGAGCTCCGGCTTAATTTCCAAATTCTTAGTCGGTAGAGTCAAAACACCTGGCTGTACTCCTGGTTGAAAATCGAAACTGCTTCCCTGAAAAGCCTTTTCTAGCCCGGAAAAAACAGGTTTCAGAGGAAGGTACTCGCTGAACGGGACCAGAAGCTGTTTATCGTACATCCCCGCAACCTGTCCCATCTTATCCCATAAAACGGCCGTATTATGATCTCTCCCCTCTTTGATCACGGCGGATCCGGTTAATAAATTCGTCTTTGCTTTCCTGATAAAATGCATCACCTTTTCTCTCAATGCCCCATATTGCAAGACATCCTCGGGGATGGCAGTCTCCGGCCAAAGGATGAGATCCGGGGTCCTGCCGTCCGCCAGACACATCTCCGATAAAAAAAGATGTGTATCGAGGATCTTATCCACGGCCGCTGAATCCAGCTTTTCCTGGGGATCAATATTCGCCTGCACCGCGCAGACGTGGTAGGTCACTTCGGGAGACTCCTGTTCCGAGTCGGACAGGAGCGACAGATAACCGTAACCAAATAAAAAATAAATGGCAAAGACGGCGGCGCTGCCATAAAACACTCTTTCGCTCCTGGCGGTGATAAATTTGTACAAACACACATTCACCAGAATCAGGACAAAAGAAATCCCGTAGGATCCCGTCACGCTTGCCCATTGTACCGCGGGCAGGACAAAACTCTGGGAAAATCCCAGCGTCCAGGAAAACCCCCCTGAAAGCAAAGACCGGAGGAATTCCGAGGCCACCCACGCGCTCGGAACATAAAGGATTGTTTTCCATCGGCTTTGTCCCCATTCCCGGTACAGAAGACAAAAGACGACCGCCTGAAGACTCAGGGCCAGAACAAACATCGTGTACCCCAGTCTGCTGTAGGTGGTAAACCAATTCACCAGGAGGGCATAATATAATAATCCGAAAACG
>CAYJUK010000091.1:0-8906 GCA_964373335.1 uncultured Planctomycetales bacterium
GTTATAAAAGTGCCTTATTTTTCCTTGGACTTGCGCCAGCTGTTCATCCATCCTGGGGGATCTGGCTGTGGCTCATTTTTGGCATCACCGTCCTTTTTCAATGGCAGTTCGGTTGGGAAATCTTTAAAAGGCATTTTGTTTTTTTTATTTTGGGACTCGGGTTATTGGGGATTGCGGTGTTATATCAATTTTCATTGATGCAGCATCTCCCGGTCATTAATGCTTCCTTGCAGGAAAATTATTTATTCAAATTCATCGAATACTGGGATGCCCACCGGATGGGATTTTATTCCTCCCAAAATTGGGAAAGTTTATTTTTGGTTATTCTTAGCAGCATCTTAGGATTTATAGGAGTAGGGTATTTTCGTTCGGAACAAGCTTTTCAATTTGTTCCCAGGATGATTGTTCTATCGGGAATTCTTTCATTCTTATTGGGGGCAGTAACCCATCCTCCTTTAGAAAAATTGCCACCGTTTCTTTTGATCTTGATGCCCTCGCGTTATATTAATTTTAATCTGATCACTCTAGCAGTCTTATGCTATGGGCTAATTACTTATGTGTTTTTCAGTCAAAAGAAAATCCATTATTCCACGGCTTTGATAGGGACATTGATCTTTTGGATCCTCTTGAGCATTATTCAGAGTAAGATTTTTGTTTTCGGCTTTCTATTGTGCTGGATTTTTTGTTTGATCCGCGCTCCCGAAGACCATGGCCTTTCCCGGCCCGCCAATCTTGTAAGCCGGGGCGGGCAGTTCATGGGTAAATGGGAAATGGGTCGAAGGCCATCGGATCGGGGTGTCGCTGTACCGGATGAAAAATGTAACCCTTTGGGATCAAATTTTTGTAATCGTTTTACCGAACGATTGATCCGATGGGGAAAATGGACCGGTGTTTGGTTTTACCAACGCGGCCTTAACATTCCGAAGAATCGCTTGAGCTTGAGTATCTGTTTAGTGATTATTTTTATCTCCTTAGGGATTAAGGGATATAGAAATTCACCTCTTGATTATTATCTCCGCGACCGGACGAATGATCCTTTCTTCGACGCCATTTCAAAAAGAAAAGGATTGGTTTTAACCACCGCCCATTTTGAACTTTTAACCTTAAAGACGCGACGACCGCTTTTGTACGATCCTTCGGCTGCTGATAGCTTGAGTTATGTCCCGGAATCCGGTCCCGTTGTCGAGAATATCTTAAATAAGATTTATGGTGTCAGTATCCTTCAACCGCATCCGGATTGCCGAAATCAGGGGATCATCTGCGGCCGGATTCATAAAGAACTATGGGAGACAAGGACAAGGGGAGAGTGGGGCCTATTACGCCGAGAATTTGGGATGACCGATGTGATCACGCTCTTGAATTGGAAATTAGATCTGCCAATAGCCTATCGTGATAAAACGGGGATTATTTATGAGATTCCGGAAGAATAAAAGTGTCTTCAGATCCACCGCTGTAGGGGGTGTCCTTATTTTGCTTGGGGTTTTGTTTTGGGTTTATGTCTTAACCCCAGAGACAAGCAAGATAGATATTGGAATGGTCACTGTCCCCAGAAATCCATTGGGAAATTTGAGGTATCAATGGAGGATAGGCAAACTCTCATTGGCTTATTCCGAATTTACTTTTGAGGAGATTGTTTTTCATCAGCAGGAGGCCTTACGCATCCATCTCCAATTACGGCCCATCTTTTTATTTAGAAAAATATCTTTTGATCAAATTGGTTTTGATATCACGACTATTTTAAATAAGGAAAATCTGCTCCCCTTGGTCTATGAAGAGATCGACATTTATCGCCGCAAGAAAGGCATGAGCCCCAAAATGACCAGCTACTTTCATGAGAATCTTTATATGGATCGTAATAAGAATATTGAAGGCATTGATCCGGATACCAGAGACCTTCTCAGTCTCTTTTACTGGTTAATGAATCAAGATTATATGCCCCAAGCGGAGCCCCGCATCGTACCCCCCAAATTGAACGGGACCGGTGCATGGGTAAGGATCCATTCGGCCATGAATATCAATCGCAGACAGTATCAAGTGTTCGGTGAGGCGCAGGAAGTGCGCGGGCTCCGCGACTCAAAGGAATGGACAAAACTGGTCAAATTAAACCTGCGTTTTACTGAATTGAATTTCAAAAATGAGCCCCTAGGGTCATTTCCGATCACTGCTTACCTGATTCAAGGAATCGAGTTTGCCTGGCCGGTTAGGTTTAATTTCCGGTTAGGTGTTTTGCCGGTTCAGATGGTCTTGGATTATTAATCGTTTGAGAAATCAAGGGATGGATTTTTTTATTATACCCGGCCGAACCCACAGTCAAATCCCAATAGGGGGATCGTCAAGGAACTACCCGGTCTTGACGGGGTGGGAATGAATATTGAAAACAAGCGAAATAGGAGGGATAGATGACTAAAAAGATTAAAAACAAACTCGAATAGGCCAGTAGGAAATTAAGCTGAAGTAGGGATTGAAAGACATTCCACTCAAAAAGATGTCCCGGCAGATCAGTGATAAAGCGGAATATGAAGAGGGCCTTCCAAACCATTGGATTTAGAAGCCGCAGATGCGTTATATATAGATAAAGGGGTAATATGCTAAGCAGATTACAACAGATGTTTAAAAGCCGTAGAAAATAGTAGAGATAATATATATCATGGAAAGCCGTGAGAGTCTGGTAAAAGAAAAAGACTGGGGATTGTGGAACAGTCAATGCCCCCAAATCCCCTACGGCATATATTAAATAAACCCCCAAATACCCTATCCACGCCCATTTAATTAGGTCCGGGCGGAGATTTTTTGATTGTGACATGGCGATATTATGACAAATAATAAAAGAAAAATCACGCTTTTCCTCGTCAATAAAGGTGACGATAAAAATATTGAGTCATTCTTATGAAGAAAGGGACCAGACAGGGATAAGACCTTGTCTTTTTTTTATGTAAAGAATAGAATAGGAGTTGTTAATAATGACCCAATGAATCCTGGGATTGCAGTCGGAGTATAAGGACTTCAATTCTCAGCTTCAAGGAAAGGATACCATTATGTCACCATTTTTGTGGGCCGTTTTATGTGCCTTGGTCTGGGGGATTGTTCCTATTTTGGAAAAGCTGGGATTAGCTAAAGTCCCGGTTATGGCAGGCTTGTTTTATCGATGTCTGGGTGTTTTAATGGGAACGGTCGTGCTTTACTTTTGGCAGATGGATGCCATCAAAGAGATCTTCCCTAAGGAAGGCCGGGGGATCATCTTTCTCATGGCGGGTGGAATCCTGGCGAGTGTTGTTGGACAGATCTTTTTTTATCACGCGCTTAAATCCGGAGAAGCCTCCCAAGTGGTTCCCATCGCCGCGGCCTATCCGGTGGTGAGCTTTATTCTCGGAATATTCTTTTTGGGTGAACAATTCACCTTGGCGAAATTGAGCGGGTTATTGTTTATTGGGCTAGGAATATTCTTGCTAAAATAAAATTCTCAATGAGGCTTCCTTGAGGAGAATTGTGATTCTTAATAAAGAGTCCATTGATTAAAATCCATGCGTGCCTTGGATGAAATATCAATTCAGTATGTCAAAGGGGTGGGCCCGGTCAAAAGAGGCCTATTCGAACAGTTGGGAGTCAAGACCGTAGAGGATTTGCTTTATTTTTTCCCGCGACGTTATGAGGATCGCAGTCACCTCGTTCCTATCCCGCAATTGAAGATCGGGGAATTTCAGACCGTGAGGGCCAGGGTGATGGCCAAAGGAATCCGGCGGAGCTGGTTTACGAAGAAGTCTGTTTTCGAAGTTGTTGTTGATGATGGCAAAGGGCGGCTTTTCTGTGTCTATTTTAATCAGGGGTACTTAGAATCTTACTTTAAACTGGGATGTGAGGTCGTTTTATATGGCAAGGTCGAGCTTTATAAGGATCGGATACAGATGATCTCTCCCGAATATGAAATCCTAGGGAAGGAAGAAGATCAGGAAACCCTGAATTTGAATGTCGGCCGTATAGTTCCCATTTATTCTCTGACTAAAGGAATGTCTCAGCGTTATCTGCGTAAAGTGGTAAGGTTTTGTCTGGATCGATTTAAAGAGGAATTGAACGATGTCCTTCCGGTGACGCTGCGCAATAAATATCGTTTGGCGAATATTCGCCGCAGTATTGAAAATATCCATTACCCCGGAAATCTCGATGATCAAAGACAGGCTTATGACCGTGTGGCCTTTGAGGAATTCTTCCTTTTTCAGGTTTCGGTTTTCAAACGACGTTTAAGCATTGTCACTCAAAAAGGGATATGCCATCGGATCAGCAAGGGGCTGTTCGAGCAATTTTCTCAAAACCTTCCCTTTGCATTAACCCAGGCTCAAAAAAAGGTCATTCAAGAGATTTCCGGTGATCTGGAAAAGGAAACTCCCATGCTGCGTCTCCTGCAAGGGGATGTCGGCTCTGGAAAAACCCTGGTCGCCTTCTGGGGATGCCTGGTCGCTTGGAAGAATGGTTATCAATCCTCGGTGATGGCCCCTACGGAGATATTAGCCAAACAGCATTACGACTTTATTCAAAGGTTGAGCCTGTCAGGGCCGATGCGGGGCATCCGCGTGTCTTTACTGATCGGACAATTAAGTAAACAGGAGAAGGAACGAGGCCTTCAACAAATCCAGGATGGGGAAGTCGATGTCGTAATTGGAACCCATGCCTTATTAATGGAAGATGTCGGTTTTAAACGACTCAGTTTTGTTGTGATTGATGAGCAGCATAAATTCGGTGTCCGGCAGCGCGCGTTATTATCAAGCAAGGGATTAAATCCCGATGTTTTGATTATGACCGCCACCCCGATTCCGCGGACGTTACAAATGACCCTTTTCGGTGATTTAGATGTATCGATCATTGATGAGTTGCCTCCGGGACGGGGAGTTATTCAAACACAATTTTTTAGCACGGAACGATCCGCAGAGGCCTATGCCTTTGTTCAAGAGATGGTCCCCCAAGGACAGCAGGTGTATATCGTTTACCCGATCATTGAAGAATCGGATAAATTGGAATTAAAATCTGTTGAAAAAATGTATCGGCATTTTCGGCAGAATGAATTTAAATCATTTCACCTGGGGTTGATCCATGGTCAGATGCCTAAGCAGGAGGCCGACGCTGTTATGCAGAGATTTAAAAATAAGGAGATTGACATCCTTTTAGCAACGACCGTTTTGGAGGTCGGGATTGATGTGCCCAATGCCAGTGTGATCATTATTGAACACGCCGAACGTTTTGGATTAAGTCAATTGCATCAATTGCGCGGCCGGGTGGGACGTGGTCAAGGCAAGGGATATTGTCTTCTCCTGGGGGATCCGACAACAGAAGATGGAAAGGCCCGCCTTAAGGCCGTACTTTCTACCCAAGATGGATTTCAGATTGCGGAAATGGATTTAATGATCCGTGGTCCAGGTCAGTTTTTTGGCAGACATCAGCATGGACTCGGAGAATTTAAAATGGCTGATCCAACAAGTCAAATTAAAATCCTAGAGATTGCCAGAAAAGAGGCCCTGACCTTGGTAGAACAGGATCCCGAACTGACACAGGATAACCATATGATAATTAAAGAGATGATCTTAAAGCGATATCCTAATTATTTGGCAATGACCAAGGCCGGCTGAGGACTCTATGAGGTTGTTCTCTGAATAGTATTTTGCGCAGAGAGAATTTTTTTATTTTTCAATTGTGTCATTGCGGGACACCCGGGGCGCTCGATGGGGCCCACTGACCGCTAAACATTTTCTCTTAGTGTCATCCGGAAACGATTCATAGACATATGAAAATAATCTGTGGAAAAATCAAAGGAAAGAATTTTTACATGCCCTTTGGCATGCGACCGACTCCCAACATAATCCGTAAGGCCATTTTTGATATTATCGGACATGACCTGGCAAACCTGGATTTCCTGGATCTCTTTGCGGGAAGCGGAGCTGTTGGATGGGAGGCTATTTCCTGTGGAGCTAAGTCATTAACCTTAGTGGAAAGGGATCCCCGTTGCGTGAATGTGATTCATGAAAATTTGAACCTGCTTAATCTCACCGATAAAGATGATGAGGGAAGGGGGGAGACCAGCTCCATCCTACCCTCACTGGGCGGTATGGATGAACGGGTAAAAATTCTAGCCTTGGATGCCTTTATGGCGGTTAAAGAACTCGCTAAGAGATCTCAAAAACTTCACTTTGTCTTTGCCGATCCTCCCTATGGCTTCGATCTGGCAAAAAAAATCTTGAAAACCCTGGAGGCCTATGATATATTACACCCCGATTCAATGGTCATAATTCAGTCGGAGAAACTAGAAATTCTACCTTCCCAGGAAGGTAGATTTATTCTTTATAAACAAAGAACTTACAGTAATTCTCAACTGTCTCTTTATCAGATTAAAACTTAATTCTTATCAGAGTAAACTCACGGACTGTCCTAATAGCATTTCAACGTTTGAATTTCAGTAACCCCAATAATCTCAGGATTTATCCCTCGTTAAATCAATGAAAGCTATTTATCCGGGAACCTTCGATCCAATTACCAATGGACATCTTGACATTATTCAGCGGGCCTGCCTGATTTTTCCCAAAGTGATCGTGGCCGTTGCTGAGAACCCTGCCAAAATTGTCTTTTTCCCATTAGAAGAACGGGCTGATATGCTCAGGCAAGCTACCCGTAAGCTTAAAGGTGTGAGCGTGGAAACCTTTCATGGTTTGGTGATTGATTTTGCCCAGAAAAAAAAGATCTCGGTTTTGATTAGAGGATTAAGGATGTTCTCCGACTTTGAATATGAATTTCAGATGGCCCTGACAAACCGTCGTTTGAGCGAGAAGGTGGAAACTATTTTTTTGATGCCTTCGGAAGGGAACTCCTTTATTTCTTCAAAATTGCTGAAAGAAACTGCTTCGTTGGGTGCTGATATCTCTTCCTTTGTTCCTGCCTTTGTCGAAAAACGTCTCAAAGAACGATTGAAGACATGAAGATCATGGTGAAAGATATCCCTTCCAGCGGGATCGAACTGAAAGAGTCGATATCCCCCACTCAATTTGATCTTCTTAATGAGGAGATCAAGATTAAGAATCCGCTGGAGTTGATCTTGAAAGTGGACCGTTCCGGCCAAACGGTCCTCATTCATACCCAGTTGAAGGGAATCTATGACTTGGTCTGTGATCGTTGTCTCAAACCGTATGATCAATCTTGGACCAACATCTTTGATTTGGATTATTCGATCACGAAATCCACTGATTACATTATCATCGATGAGGACATTCGGCAGGAGATTATTTTGGCGTATCCCAGAAAAATTCTTTGCCAAGAAAATTGTCAGGGTATCTGCCCCAACTGTGGAGCAGATTTGAATAGGGAACCATGCCGATGTTCGACGAAAAAATAATCCCAGGGAAAATAATCCGTTAAACGTATTGATCTTTGAACCTATAGGAGCCCTATGCCATTACCCAAAAGACAACATTCCAAGACCAGAGGAAGAAAACGCCGGACTCATTGGAAGATCCGGTTAAATAGTCTGCATAAGTGTCCTCAGTGCCAAAGACCAATTCTTTCTCATCGGGTCTGTCCTTTTTGCGGTTTTTATAAGGGAAGGCCGATAGTTGACATGAAGGCAAGAGAAGAAAAAAGGGATAAGAAGCGCAAGAAGCCAGAATAAGGGAATTCTTATATTCTTAACCCTTTTTGAAAAGGGAGTGGTTATTTGAAAGTGATTGTTGATGCCATGGGGGGGGATTACGCACCGCAGGCGGTTATCGCGGGCGTCATCGAGGCCATTCAAGAATTTGATGTCGAGATCATTCTCGTTGGCATTCAGGAAGACATTGAAAAAGAACTCCAAAAATATACTTATCCTCAAGGAAAACTGGAAATCATCCATGCCCCGGAAATCGTTGGTTCCCACGAGCCCGCCACCTTCAGTATTCGGAAAAAAAGAAATTCCTCTATATCGGTAGGTATTGATCTGCTGAAGAATTTATCCCAATCCGCCTTTATCAGCGCCGGGAATACGGGAGCCTGTGTCGCCGCGGCCAGTTATATCTTAGGCATGATGGAAGGTGTGGATCGTCCGGGGATAGGTCTCGTGATTCCCACCCTAAAGAAATTCGCTTTTTTAATTGATGTGGGAGCGAATACCGAGCCTAAACCGGAGCATCTATTACAATCTGCCCTGATGGCGAGTTGTTATACCCAGGCTATTTTGGGGGTTCCGGCGCCGGAGATCGGTTTACTCAATATCGGGGAAGAGTCGATTAAGGGAACAGATTTTGTCAAGGAAACGCATCGGCTGCTCAAGGAACGGCTGCCCAATTTCATTGGGAATATCGAAGCCAATGAAATCTTTTCCGGAAAATGTGATTGTATTGTTTGTGACGGCTTTGTCGGAAACGTGGTGATCAAGGTTGCGGAAAGTTTGATGGAGGCTGCTTCTGAGCTCCTGCGGCGGGAGATTAAGAAAAGTCCGATTGCCCTGTTCGGGGCCTTATTGATGAAGTCCCGATTACAGCATATCAAGCGTTATGCCGATTATTCCGAATATGGGGGAGCGCCTTTGTTGGGAGTCAACGGTATCGTCATGATCAGTCATGGCCGTTCGTCCCCCAAGGCTATTAAAAATGCTATTCGCGCCGCCAAGCGGGAAATCGAATTGAATATCATCTCTACGATAACAGAGGAGTTAAGGAAGAGGTAACCAGATGAAGCAAGTAGGGATCATTTCGGTCGGCCGTTATCTCCCTTTAAGGGTCCTGAGTAATGCTGATTTGGCAAAGATGGTGGAGACTTCGGATGAGTGGATCACGACGCGCACCGGGATAAAGGAAAGACGTATTGCGGATAAACATGAGCGCTGCTGTCATTTGGCCATCTAGGCGGCGCAGGATGCCTTGAATAGGGCCAAATGGGATCCTTCCCAACTCGAT
>CAYJUK010000092.1:0-4706 GCA_964373335.1 uncultured Planctomycetales bacterium
GTCATGAAGCCTATCATCGGTTTGTCCTGGGAAAAGGTCGCGTTGAAGTTGTATCTAGAATGCGAGGAAGTCTTGGGGAATCCCATGGAAGTTGAGGAAGATGAGAACTCCGAGGAGAATAATGCCCTCTTCTTTTTTAGAAGAGAGGAAACTCATTATAGTTGATTGGATTTAAAGGGAGGGTTAGGAGTAGGGAGAAATTAGCTCAATAAACATGATTAACCAAACGAATAAAAGAATCCTCATCACCGGCGCGGCTGGCTTTGTTGGCCAGCATTTGGTTCATTACCTTCAGGATCAAGGTTACCAGATTGTGGCCTTGGTGAGGGAGAATACGGATACTTTAGCGTTAAAGGGAGTGGAGATTTTCCGAGGGGATCTTCGCCAGAAGGATTCTTTATATCCGGCCTTTGCTCAACCCTTCGATGCCATCGTGCATCTGGCCACGACAATGAAGGGGCCCTGGGAGGAATATAAGGAATCAACGGTTCAAGGCACTCGGCGGCTCCTGGAGATTGCCCGGGATCGGAAGGTCAATCGATTCATTTATATGAGCTCCATCGCTGTTCATGAGGCCTCTCCAAACTCCCAGGCGGTGATCACGGAATATTCCCCGCTGGTCAAGCAAGGGCTTTCTCATTACGAACGATCCAAGATCGAGGCCGAAGGGATTGTGCAGGAATTTATGAAAGAGGGAGTGGCGTGCACGATTCTGCGCTCCGGGGTCATTTATGGGCCGGGCGGGGCTCTTTATCCTCCGCGGCTGGGGTTGGGACTGGGGGAGAAGCGGTATCTGGTGATTGGAAACGGCGAAAACCGGATTCCCTTAACGTTCGTGGAAAATTTGAACTATGCCGTCAAGCTGGCCATAGAAAAGGATGAGGCGGTCGGTGGGATATTTAATATCGTGGATGATCAGGTGATCACCCAGCAGGAATTTTTGCAGGCGGTTAAGAAGGAGGTGAATCCTTCTTTGAAGGTGATTCGGATTCCTTACGCGGTCATGATTGGCATCGGGAAATTGCTGGGTATTTTTTGGGGGATCCTGAAGCGGCCTTCCCCAATCCGGAAGAGTTATTTATCCCTTTGCGCCCATCAGTTGGATTACTCTAATGAGAAAGTCAAAGAGGTCTTAGGCTGGTCTTCGATTCACAAACCTCCGGAGGCCCTCAAGAAAACCTGTCAATGGTTCAAGCAAAGGCAGATTCATCCTAAGGATGTTGATATCAGGATATTGAAAACAAGCGTGCGATTAGCGGACCCGGTCAACGTCGGGATTGTGGGTTGCGGGGTGATTGCCCGCTCCCATTTGGAGATCTTAAAGAAGATCGGAAATCTTAAAGTGGTGGGACTGTGTGACAGTCAGGCGGAGGCTGCCGAGCGGCTTTCGCGGGAATTTGGAGGCACAGCCGTTTATAAGAATTTGGGTCAGATGATGGCGAAAGAAAGATTGGACGCGGTGCATATCTTAACCCCTCCGCAGGGGCGTCTGGAGTTGGTGCGGTCCGCGGCCCGGCAGAGGTGCGCCATCTTTTTAGAGAAGCCGATGGCCTTGAACGCCGAGGAGGCCAGGGAGATGATCAAGGCTGCGCAAAAGTCCGGCGCTGTAATATGTCTGGGGCACAATCATCTGTTTGATCCGCCGATGATCGAGGCCCGGCGGCTGATCACGCGGGGTGCCGTTGGAGATGTCCTTTGTGTGGAAAGCTGGTATGGATTTAATCTGAGTTCGAACCTGAATTCCCGGTATATGCTGCCAGGGGTGGAGCGGCATTGGTCGATGCAGCTGCCGGGCAAGCTGTATCAGAATCTGATCTCGCATCCGATCTCGGTTCTGACCGACTGCCTCGGCCGACCAAATGAGATTTTTGCCACGGCGGTGTCGGGCCAGGTCGTCAAGTCGATGAAAACGGATGAACTGAAGGTCATGATGAAGGCGGGCGGCAAGGTCGGACTCTTGACGGTTTCCCTGGCGGTCAATCCCCGGTATCAATTCCTGAATATTTACGGGTCCCGGATGAGTATCTTTGTGGACTTCTTGAATAAAACCCTGATCAAGCACTCGACCCCTAAGGGTCTGCCTAAGGCGATGTCGCGGGCGCTGATGAGTATCAACGCGGGTGAGGTGTTGATCGGCGCTACCTTCCGTAACTTTTTCAAGGTGTTAACGGGCAGGTTCACGTACCTTGACGGGACCGAGAACCTGATCAAGGAATTCTACCGGCGGCTCAAGACCGATCAGCCGATGCCAGTAACCGCCGAAGACGGACTTTTGTCGATGGAGATTATGGATGAGATCTGGAAGCAGGTGGAGGTGTGAGTGATCAGTAGTTTAAGGTCAGGGTTAAGGTTAAGAGGCCAGTATGGTTTAGGGGTTAGGTTTAAGTGATGTCTGCCTAGAATAGACCTGACCTTAACCTTTTAGGTTCTTTGAAATTTTAAGTGGGTAATGCCGTAATCGGATTGGAAAGTATTTTCGTCGTTCAGCTCGCCCCGCCTTTTCTTGATGGTAAACCGCGGAAGGCGTGGCTCAATTCACTCCTCAAATCCTTTCAAATCCGGTCGAATAACGCGCTAAAGTCCCTAAGGAGTGTAGTCCTCAAGACGGCTTATGGAGCGAATGGAGCACAGCCTTCCATGGTCTTGAATGAAGAAAAGGCTGGGCGATTTGAGCGACAGAAGCCGTCTTGAGGACTATCTGATGAATCACGAAAGCCAGTCATTGTTAATCATTACTGACCCATTTCAAATTGCAAAGAAGGACCTTTTAACTATACCGGCTTCATAACCATAACCAATTGACTTAACCTATAATCGATTGAATTCGACTATGAACATCCTTTATCATCATAGAACGCAGGGGACCGGGGCAGAAGGGGTGCACATCGCCTATATCATCAAGGGATTCCGCACCCTGGGGCATCAGGTGGATATTATTTCTCCGCACGGCCGTGAGCCGGAGACATCGGCTGGAGATAACCCTTACGCGCGGAAGAAGGGCCTTGTGCCCAAGCTTTTGGATGGGTTAAGCCGCGTCTTGCCGCAGTTCCTCTTCGAGCTCCTGGAGCTTGGCTATAATATTCCGGCTTATCTGCGGCTTACTCAGATCCTGCGGACCAGGAAGGTGGATTTTATCTACGAACGCAGCGCCTTCTTTTTAATGGCCGGGGCCCGGCTGGCGGAAAAGCGGAAGATCCCCTTCCTTGTTGAGGTCAATGAAGTCGCCGGCGAAAAGCGGGTGCGCCGGCAATGTTTTGTAAAACTGGCCCAGGGAATCGAAAAATATGTCTTTGATCAAGCGGATGGGATTATTGTCGTCTCCGATTTCTTAAAAGAGAAGATTAAGCAGCTCGGGGTCCCGGAAGATAAGATTCAGGTGTTCCCCAATGCCGCCGATGAAAATATCTTTAACCCTTCCCTATATAATGGGAGTCTGCGCCAGAGTCTTCATCTATCTCAAAAGACCACGGTGATCGGCTTTATCGGGTGGTTCGTGGGCTGGCATCAGGTGGAGCTTTTGCTCCAGGCCTTTGCTTCATTAGCAAGCAAGAAAAATTTGTCCTTGTTATTGATCGGAGAAGGACCGTTGAAAGAAAGATTTCAATCCAATGCACGGGAGTTAGGAGTTGAGGGAAAGGTTCTTTTCCCCGGAGCTGTCCCTTATCGGGAGATCCCGCGGTATATCGGGGTCATGGATATCTGTGTCATTCCGGGATCGAATGAATACCGCTCCCCCGTCAAGCTATTTGAATATATGGCGATGGGAAAGCCGGTGGTGGCCCCGCGCCTGCGGCCGATTGAAAGTGTGATTCAGCACGGGATCGATGGATGGTTGTTTGAAAAAGATCAACCGCGGTCTTTGCGGGAGTCATTGTCAGTGTTGATTGAAGACCGGCATAAAAGAGAATTCCTCGGGCAGAACGCCCGCAGAAAGATTTTGGAGAAACACACCTGGCTGAAAAATGCCGGGCGGGTGGTGGAGATGCTGGACACAATCGGGACACAATGACACAATCGGGACACAATCGGGACACATCGAATCGGGACACATCCTGATTTGGGATGTGTCCCGATTCGATCGATTCGATGTGTCCCGATTCGATTACCGACTGGAATGAAATGATATTGACCGATGATTTAAGTCACAAAGCCTTATGTTTTTACGGACGATCAGGCTGGAAAGAGATTGTACGTATCCTCTTAACGGACGGCACTTCAGCCGTTGTGCTCTTCCGACTGGCAAAATTTTTTCAAAAGATCCAGATGGGATTCCTGGCCTTGATAGTCCTGGAGATGAATAAATTTTTGAACGGCTGTGTCATCGGCCGGGGCGCGGAATTTGGCAAAGGCCTCGTATTGATGCACCCCGTTGGAGTGATCATTAACAGCGAGGTCAGAGCCGGAGAGAATATTGTCCTGGAAAGCGGAGTGGTCATTGGCGCGGCGCGCAATGGCATTCCGGTTAATGCCCCTCGTTTGGGGAATAATATTTTTATTGGTGCCGGGGCCAAGATTTTGGGAGGGATCCGGGTTGGCAGCAATGTCAAGGTCGGTGCCAACGCGGTGGTGATTGATGATGTCCCTGACGGGGCGACTGTTGTCGGAATCCCAGCGAGGGTGGTGAGAAGAGAAGGAAAGGGAGAAAGTTGACCAGTTGACCAGTTCTCCAGTTGTCAGATTAATAGACACAATCGAATCGGGACACA
>CAYJUK010000092.1:4806-8896 GCA_964373335.1 uncultured Planctomycetales bacterium
CAGTTGACCAGTTCTCCAGTTGTCAGATTAATAGACACAATCGAATCGGGACACATCCCAAAACAGGATGTGTCCCGATTCGATTAAGCTGTGGATACCCCGTCAGCTTACTGCGAGGTAGTTCATTTGACCAACTGACCAACTGACCAACTGGCCAACTGGCCAACTGGCAAACTGACCAACTGGCCAACTGGCAAACTGGCCAACTGGTTAACTGGAGAACTAAGCCATGATAGTCATGACATCTATCTTCTGGATTTCTGTTTTTCTGATTGTTTATACCTACGGTCTTTATCCCGGTCTTTTGTTTTTATTGAGCCGAGGGAAGAAAAGGCCCGAGCCGCCTTCCGTGCGGGATTGGCCGGGGGTATCAATCCTTATTGCCGCTTATAACGAAGAAAGGCATATTAAAGAGAGGGTTGAAAATTGTTTATCGTTAGATTATCCGCGGGAGCGGCTGGAAATCGTGATCGCCTCGGACGGCTCGCAAGACCGCACCGGTGAGATCGTCCGCGGCATTACCGATCCGCGGGTCGTCCTTTGGGATTATCAAGAGCGGCGTGGCAAGGTCAACGTCCTTAATGAATCTGTTGCCAGGGTAAAAAATGATTTGATCGTTTTCAGTGACGCTAACACCTATTTTCAGCCGGATGCGGTCAAGAAATTGGTAAGACATTTTCATGACCCCAAGGTCGGGTGTGTCTGCGGAGCGCTTCGATTTGTTAACGCCAAAGGGAGCCGAACCGGCGATCTGGAAGGGGCCTATTGGAGATTTGAAACGATGCTTAAGGAATGGGAAGGGCAGAAGGGCTCGCTTTTGGGCGCCAACGGAGGGATTTACGCCATTCAGAAAAATCTTTACTGGACCTGTCCGCCGGATACGATCGTGGAGGATTTTGTGATCCCGATGAAGATCCTTCAGCAGGGGTATGAGGTCCGCTACGAACCCGAGGCTGTCGCGCGGGAAGAAGCGGCCAGACATATCATACAAGAAAAGAAGCGGCGGATCAGGATTGGGGTGGGTGATTATCAGGCCATCTTTTTACTGTTGCCCCTGTTGAATCCTCTGAGAGGGTTCCCGGCATTGGCATTTTTTTCGCATAAGGTCGTCCGCTGGTTTGTCCCCTTCTTCCTGATTCTGGCCTTTATCTCCAATGGGTTCCTGTGGGATCAGCCGTTTTATCAGATGACCTTTCTTTTGCAAGGGGCCTTTTATGGTTTTGCCTTGATCGGCCAGGCCTTGAGCTGGTCCGGGATTCAGTTGAAAATGTTCAGTTTGTGTTATTACTTTGTTTCGATGAATCTCGCGTTATTTTTGGGATTTGTTCGTTTCTTAACCGGCGGCCAGCGGGTCACGTGGGAAAGGACCGAAAGGTAATTCTTATTGGTGACAGTCAAAAATTAACCAACATTTTTGATGAATAAGTCATTCCTCCCACTTTTAATGGGGGAGGCTAGGAGGGGGTTGTGAATTGGTTAAAAGAAAAGCGTTTCCATCATTTCACCCTCCTCTAGCCCCTCTTCCATCCAGGGAGGGGAAAAAGTCGCCTAATCACTGAGCCTATACAACGATCACCATTTGACTTATGTTCAATAACCTTAAAAATGTTAATGTCCTGGCGAGCCGCGTTTATGCGGTTCTGGCGGTATTATTTATTTTTTTTATTATGCTTGCGAGTTGGACACCGGGGTACAGTTTCAGAAGGGGTCAGACCCCGGGGTCTGACCCCTTTTATAAAGAAATATATGAAGGAAGTTTAAGGCTTTTGCATTGGCCTACCCTCCAAGATATCTACTCATTTCATGAATTGAGGGATTTAGCCACGAATGTGGTTCTTTATATTCCCTTAGGAGTGCTGGTGGCGCTGGCGGCTGGGGCACGCAAGGCCCGCTGGTTTTCGCCCTGGATTGGCATTGGTCTTTTCGTCAGCCTCAGTATGGAGCTGGTACAGTCAAAGATCGGCCGCTACCCCGATCCTGTCGACGTCATGACGAACTCCACTGGATTTTTATTCGGCTACTGGCTCATTGTGGCGGCTATCAAATTTTTTGGATTGAATCCCGCTTATCTGACCGGGCTGGCCCCTGCGGGGAATCAAGGTTTAAAACTGAGCACGGTCACGGCCGTACGTTTTATTTATATCTGTATTTTTATTTTTGTGGCCTGGCTGCCGTTGGATATCACGGTCAGCTTTTCCAGGATCCACGCCAAATTCTTCCCCGATGACGTTGGGAATTTAAGGATTATTCTTAACCCGTTGTTCACTCTCCGGCACTGGCCGGAGGAAGGAGGGAGGATCTTCCTAGAATTTTTATCGTTTCTTCCCTTGTCATTTCTGACCTCGCTTAAGGAGGGCTGGCAAAAACGCTTGAATCCTTTTTCTCCGATCCTGCAATGTTTGCTCTTGGCTGTATTTGTCGAAAGCACTCAGATTTTTATAAATACGAAGACATCGGATATCACCACGTTTTTCCTGGCCGTTTTGGCCGGGTTGACGGGCTGGTTGGCAGCAAAGATTTGGTTTAATTTCCAAAAGATGGATGAAGAGGTGAGGGTAAAGTCTTTCGAAAACAAAAGAAGGATGTTACAACTGATCCTGATTTTGTACATCCTGGGACTTTACTTCTTTGCCTGGGCCCCGTTTTTAATCGAGACTCAGCCAGAGATGGTCATTCATAAGATCGTTAGGGAAAGCAACCTGATCCCATTTAAGTCGCATTTTGAGGTGAGAAATTTTAATAGTGCCCTGGACTTGGTTAAGGAGACAGCCCTATTTATCCCTTTGGGAGTTCTATTTTCCTTAGCGTTCAAGAATTATTTCAATCCTTTGGCGATCCGTTTTTTACCCCTTAGGAAATTATTCCGATTGATTGGGGCTGAAAATCGCATCCCATTATCACCGATGTCGATTTTCTTGAAACGGATATTTCTGATTGGTGGTTCTTGTGGAATTTTAGCGGTCATGATTGAATTATCCCAAACGTTTTTTATCGGCAGGATCATCGATATCACCGATGTGATTTTGGCTGTCTTAGGAGGCGGTGTGGGAAGCGCGCTGACGGGATTGATGTCAACGGAAAAAGGATGATGTACAAAAATATCGATCAATGGATCTGGAGCTATCTGCGCCAGGAGTTGAAACGGCGTATAAATCTTAAAAGGGTGGTGAGGCCGATTCATCTTCTGTTTTGTGTCGTGGATCATTTTGAACCGGACTGGAATCACGCCGATGAGCAGACGCAGAGGAAGCGGGTGGACCGCTGGGTAAGCGGATACCCGGCCATCGCCGGTAGGCACAAGGATGCATACTCCAACCCTCCGCAGCATTCCTTTTTTTATCCCGCGGAGGTTTATCATCAGGACCATCTGGATCGATTAACCGAGTTGTGCCGGCGGGGTTTTGGCGAGGTGGAGGTCCAGCTGCATCATGATCAGGATCATGAGGAGGGTTTACGGGCCAAATTAGAAAAGGCCAAGCAGGATTTTAGCCGGCATGGTCTTTTGGGGAAAGATAAAAAGAGAGGCGGGTTAAGATTTGCCTTTATTCACGGTAATTGGGCTTTGAACAATTCGCGTGCCGACGGCCGCTGGTGTGGGGTGAACGATGAGGCCAGGGTCTTGAAAGAATCCGGATGTTACGCGGATTTCACCTTGCCCTCGGCCCCCAGTGAGACGCAGACGAGAAAGATCAACAGTATTTATTACGCCTCCAGTAATCCTCAGTATCCGAAGAGCCACGATACGGGAAAGGATGTCCGTGTCGGATGTCAGGCCAAAGGTGATTTAATGATTATTCAAGGGCCATTGGCATTGCGATTCAAGAAGCCCGAACTGAGACTGTCGATTGAGAATGCGGGAATAAGCGGGAATAATCCACCGACAGAAGACCGTATCGATTGTTGGATTCGCCAGCGGATTGGAGTCGTGGGCCGGCCGGATTGGGTCTTTGTCAAGATCCACACCCACGGGGCAGTCGAAAAAAATGCCGATGTCCTTTTAGGCGAGCCCATGGAGCGGATGTGGTCTTATCTCGAATCAAAATATAATGATGGGAAAAATTTTGTATTGCACTATGTCACCGCCCGGCAG
>CAYJUK010000093.1:0-8865 GCA_964373335.1 uncultured Planctomycetales bacterium
TTTGCTCGGTGATGCCTCCTCGGAAGAAATTTTTTCTATTGCAAAATTGGGGTTCAAAATCCTTCACCTATTGCAAAATAAAAAATCCTTTCTGCCATACTGCGGAATTAGGGTTAACAAAAAGAGGGATTAAAAGGCATGATTGATACCGAACCAAAAGCGGGGATCTTCCCTGGGCTCATCAATAGGCTGGGCCAGATCAGCTCTCACGACAACCTTCTCCAGAAAGGAACCGACATTGATCGTTGCTCTTAAACCCACACCGGCATCCTTATGGATCTTTCCATCGTCAAAATTATCGAACCAGCTTTGGCCGGCATCAAAAAAGACCACTCCGCGGATAGAATCCAGGCCAAACAGATGATCAAAAAAAGACCACCCCAAATCTTCCCGAATCGGAAATCGATACTCCACACTGCCCAAAAGGGCGCTGGCCCCGCGGATGGTCTTGCGGTCAAACCCTCTTAAGCCATCCCATCCCCCAATCTCAAAAAGAAGTTTATCTTCCGGGAATCCCCATCCCGACTTGAGACGAAAGGCTAAGTGGGATCTTGGCGTCACCGGGGAATAGACGCTCACGTCAACCGCTGTTCGATAGAAATATTCTTCGGCACCCCAAAAATGTCCGGCATTCTCAAATAAGGCATCGACGCGATATCCCTCCCGGGGATCGGGATAAGGGCCATTTCTGCCGAAATGAAAGGCGGTCCCCAGGATAGACTCCCTGGCGCGACGATAAGAAATGTTACGCACATCTTCCAACCCGCCGGATAATAACCCTCCGCTAAGCCGGCGGTTTCTTAACGCATAAAAGGTTACATGATCATTGATGTCCGCCACCCCGTAGGAGACCGGCCAAAGCTCGCGGCGCACAAAGATCTTTTCCGTGACGAGATCATCTTCCCCATCGTCTAAATCAGCACGATTCGTGACTTCCACGCCAGCCGTAGTCGGAGAATTGAAAAGATTCTGGATCTGATATCCGCCGGAAGAATGATGATAGGACTCGCCAAATTCATAACTTGTCGCGGCGTACAGCTTATGCTCATAAGGCTTTTGCCAGGAAGCCCTCAGGCCAAGCCCATTATTCGCGACCTCCGGCCCGACAACCAGATTATAAGAATCTTCCGGTAAAAAGACCGGGACCTCATACAATCCCAGGTAAATCGGAACCAGCTTCAGATGCAGCCGCCGAGGCCAATGATTATTCGTTCGATCCACATCCAGGAGTTTCTCCTCCGGGTCAAGGGAGACCTGTTCGATCGGTTCCTTTTCAGAAAAGGTCAATGCCTCTTTGGGATTTTGTCCCTCCCAGAGGATCTTCTTTTCCGGTCCGTTCTTCCATTTCACCAGCACTTCCACCGGCATGACGATCTGCCCTCGATTTTCCAATATGATGGTATTGTTCTTAACCTGGACAACGGCATAATCACACTGCTTCGTTGTGCTTAACCATTGCTCAAAGAACCACGTCAGATCTTGGAGACTTTCTTCCTCGCAGATCCGCTGAAAATCCTCAACACTCAAATTCTTAAACGAATATTCCTTAAAGATCCGCTGAAAGACCCGGTCAAAGACATCTTTTCCGATGACATCACGCAGCATCGAGATAATGCTCGACCCCTTCCCGTAGGTTAAGGAAAAAATCGAGCTGGGCTCCTGAAAACTCGACAGCTCATCCACAACGGGATGATCGAGCCCGATCCGGGTGATTGTTTGGTAACGGGTCGTTCTCGCTCTGCGGAAGGACAAATTCGGCAATAACCATTCAATCCCTTTCAGCCATTTTGGGAAATCAACAACAGCAGCGTCCCGGCCGTACTTCTTCTCTAAATACTCCAGGATAAAATAAGAATGAACCCCCTCTTCCAACCAAATCTGCGCGTACTCATCGATCCCCACCAGGTTATAAAACCACTGATGCCCGGTTTCATGGGCGATCAAGAAATCCAGGTAACGATATAAAAATTGCGGCAGTTGAAAAACACGAGTGTCGATTAAAACTAAATTCGACATCTGCTCTCCCCCATATCCCAAATACACGGGAGCGATGCTGAATTCATGATAAGGATAGGGCGTAAATCGCTTCGAATAATCCTCCATGAGCTCTCGGGCGAATCGCAGGGATTGTTTGGCCTGTTGTTCATCCCCGGGCAAATAAAAAGCCTTCAAAGTCACTTCATTCCAATCTTCCTCATAGACACGATAATCCGGACTTAACGCTAAAGAAAATTCTCGAATAGGCAGAGGGGTATCTATAGACCAAATCTTGATGCCCTGCTCCGTGATCGTTTCGGATTGGAGTTGGCCAGAATGGATAACCGTGTACTCCTGCGGGACACTCAGCTCAACTTGATAATTGGCTGCCTCACTGAAGAATGGCCGATGAAAAGGATAAAAAGGATAATTCTTCCACCCCGTTTCATTAAATACGGACAGGATCGGGTACCATCGGGAAAGGGTTAAGATATTTTCGTGCCAGCCCAGACGACCGTAAGCATGGGGAAGCGACACGGTATAATCCAACTCCACCTCGATGGATTCCCCCGGGTGCAGAGACGCCGGCAAAGGGATTCTTAAGAGCGTATGATCTTTCCCCTGAATCTCATAGGGGATCGGCTGGTTCCCCAAAACAACCGATTGGAATGTTAAACTCGCTTCTTGAAATCCATCCGGGAATGGGTTGACCTTAAAGTAAGCGCCGTAGCGAAGGATAAATTTTTTTTCTTGATCAGTGAATTTACGGTTGGGGTAAATATGAAAATACAAACTATCGATCTCAACTTGATGGTTATTGGTGAAGCGCACGGTTTGAGTGGCATGAACGGTCTTTTTCTGGGTGTCAATCCGGGCTTTGATCGAATATTGAGGAAGGTCCTCTGCCGCGGCGGTTTGTGCCGACAGTAACACAATGAGCAGGTAGGGAACGGTTTTAAACCGTTCCCTACGACTGTCCTTCATTGAGAGAAATATTTTCCTGGGAAAAGTCATGAAGTGATTAAGTCTGCTTCTTTTTCTTAATCTCATCAAATAATCTCTGGAAGCGGTCATCCTTACGAAGATTGAACAGGTCCTTATCATGTTCCAGAAAGGGAAAATCATCGTAACCACTTTCGAAGGCCACTTGGATAGCCTTAAAGGCGTGCTCGATCTGGTTCATCAAAGAATAAGTACAGGCAAGGTTATAATGCGTGGTAGGATTCTCCGGTCTTAAAACAGATAACCTCTGATCCACTTCCAGGGCCTTTTGATAAAGCTCCTTTTTGGTATAAAGATCCCCCAATGCGAAAAGCGCGTCGACAAAGTCAGGCTTCTTTTCTAATAAGGATTCATAAAACCTCATCTCAAAATTGACATCTTTTTCTCTCATAGAGATCCTTGGTTATTTTCGAATCTGGGTTAAGAATCGTTCCATACGAACAGCGGCTTCTTTCAAATTATCATAACTTGAGGCATACGAAATCCGCACGTACCCTTCGGTCGATTGACCAAAGGCCACCCCGGGGACAAGGGCCACCTTCTCTTTATTCAGTAATTGATGAGCAAAATCTAACGAGCGCATCCCCGTTTTTTGAATGGAGGGAAAGAGATAAAATGCTCCTTCCGGGAGATGACAGCTCAATCCCATCTCATTCAACCGATCGGTCATAAACAGACGGCGGCGGTTATATTCCCTTTTCATGATAGCCACTTCTCCAAAGCCGCCCTTCAACGCCTCTTGAGCCGCCATTTGCCCCGTAATCGAGGCGCACAGCATGGTGTATTGATGAATCTTGTTCATCGCATCGATCACCGGTTTGGGCCCGCAGGCATATCCCACCCGAAACCCGGTCATGGCGTAAGATTTCGAAAATCCATTTAAATACAGCACTTTTTCTTTCATCCCTTTAAAACTGGCTAAGGGGATGTGACCAAAATCATAAGTCAGCTCATCATAGACCTCATCACTGATCACAAATAAATTCTTCCGTTTCACCGCCTGGACGATCTCCTCAAGCTCCCTTTTTCTGTAGGAGGTCCCGGTCGGGTTGGCGGGATAATTGATCATCATGGCCTTAACCCCGGGGGCATAGGAACTGAGGATCAATGCTCGTGTGATCTTAAAATTATTCTGAATATTGGTCTTTAAGAAAATCGGTTTCCCTCCCGCAAGTTCCACAACCGGACCATAAGAAACATAAGCTGGTTCCGGCACAAGGACTTTATCACCAGGATTTAATATAGCTCGCACAGCAAGATCCAAGGCCTCGCTCACGCCCACCGTAATTAAAATCTCTTTCTCGGGGTCATAATGAAGTCCGTACCGTCGATTTAAAAAATGGGCAATCTCTCTTCTCAATTCCGGCATCCCTTTATTGGAGGTATAAGTGGTATACCCTTTCTCCAGGGAATAAATCGCTTGTTCCCGGATATGCCAGGGCGTTGAGAAGTCCGGCTCCCCAACCCCAAGAGAGATGACCTCCTTCATGTTCAAGACCAGATCAAAAAAGGCCCGGATGCCGGAAGGAGCTAATATTTCAACGCGTTTCGCTATCTGGATCATCTGACTCCTGCCTGAAACCCTGCAATCCTAGTACCGTGTCAGATAAATTTTTGATCCAATACATCATTCCCCTCCCTTAAAATGGGAGGGGATAGGGGAGGGAATACAGAAATTTATCTGACAGTGAACGAGTACCGTGTTATCTAAATGAAGTACAGTTGAATCCTAGAATTGCAGTACAATTCTAGGATTCAATAAGAAATATTTAACCGTTTTCCTTGTTTATTCATCTTCAAAATCTGTCCATCTTCTTTATATTTCTTCAGGAGAAAATGGGTCGTGGTGCTGCGTACATCCGCTAAGGGAGAAAGTTTGGAGGCGATAAAATTAGCCACCGTCTGGATACTCTCGCCTTCAACTACGACTAACAGATCATATGACCCGGAGAGGAGATAACAACTTTTCACTTCGGGAAAGGAATAGATCCTCTCAGCCGCATAATCAAAACCGACATTCTTCTGCGGGGTGATACTCACCTCGATCAGGGCACGAACAAATTTATTGGCATCATTCAACAAATCATCGTTGATCACAGTTTTATATTTGACAATGATCCCATTCTTTTCATATTGATCTATCGCCTTTTTAACCGACTCAACATTTCTCCCAGAAAGTTTAGCGATCTCCTGGGGCGTCAGCCGCGCATTGTCGGATAATATCTCCAAGATCTCATCCATTTCGTCTCCTTTTCTCCCTTGATCGGGTCACAACCCCATCCAGGAACGGTTCCTTATGATCCTACTCTTATTGATCGGGTGTAGTACTGGCACTTAAGGTCTCTGGCCCTATGGATCCTTGCTGTTCTTCCAACTTAAGATCAAGGGCAGAGTCCTCCTGAATTAACTGAGTAATTCCATCCATTAAAGAAGACATCTGCTGCCGCAATTTTTCATTATCTTCATCAACTTTTAAGGCTTCCTTAAGAAGCTCCCTCTTACTTTCCTGCCAGGAGTCAATTCTTTCCATATCCTCTCTGAGAGTATTCACTTTAGATTCCAGCTCCATTGACACCGCGGCCAATTCCTCTTTTTGCCTCATCTTAAGAGAAAAACCCTCTTCCTTGATCATGATCAGGTGTTTATTTTCATCCAAAAATTCTTTATTCTTATTGAGTTGTCTTTCCTTTTGGGTCCTCATCTCGGAGGTCTCCGCCACAAGCTTTTGATTATCCTCTTTGATAACCTCAAGCTCTTTTAACCCTGCTTCATATTGCTCCTGAGCCGCATCAATCATCCCCTCCGTTTTTTCTCCCCGGATCTCGTTTCTTAAAAGCGTCTCCTGAAATCTCTCTTTCTGACTTTTTTCGTTCATCTGCATCTTTTTTTGAGCCGCTTCTTTGAGTTTAAACTCCAGCATTAACTGCTGTTTTTGCAGGTTGAGATCCGCCAGCTGATGTTCCCATAATTGAACGGCCTTGTCCATCTTGGCTAACTCCTGCCTCATCTTAATATTTCTGTCCTCCACCTTTGCTACTTGATCCTCTAAGGTGTTCTTTTTCTTCTCCGAAGATTTTCTTAAAATTTCTTTTTCCTCCAAATTCTTAAGCATTAGATTATTCTCTTCTTCCAAAGACGCATTATCTTGAGCAAGCTGATCAAATAAATTCTTAAAAGACTCCAGCTCACTTTTTAACAAGTCATATTCGGAAACCAACTTCTTATATTCCCGGGTCAGGCGCGCCGATTCCCGCTTAAACTTCTGGATCGCTTGATCCCATAAGGATAGACTGGAAAAAGAGCCTTCTCCCAGCAGGTCATCAACAGCGCTCTGCTGTGAAAAGGTTACCGGAGGGTAGGAAAAATGGAGAATAAAAAAGCTGATCAATGGTATGAAAAATTTCACCCCTGTATTATATTCCTTTTGATCTATTGAGCAATGAGAAAAACAGACAAATTCGCAAATTCCCCCGAAACAGTTTATTCTCTTAAGCCTTATTTAACGACTTGCTGAATCTGCTGGTGATATTGCTTAAGAAGTTTTAGCGTGATGGGGCCCGCTTTTCCCTCGCGGATCCGATGCTCATTGATCCTCGTTAAGGGCATGATTTCGATGAGCGAATTGGTCAGAAAGGCTTCGTCAGCGGAATATAATTCAGTGAGGGTGATCCGTTTCTGCTGAACCTTCCATCCCAGAGTCCGAGCGATACGGATCACTTGCTGGCGGGTAATCCCGTTCAGACAGCCGCTGTCAAGACTCGGGGTAAGGATTTGCTGATGAGAGACAATAAAGAGATTGCTCCGGGAACATTCAGCAATATCGCCCTTGCGGTTCAAAAGGATCGTCTCATCAAAACCCCTGGCCTGGGCGTTCCGGTAAGCCTCGATTAAAACGGAATAATCGATGGACTTGATACGTGTCAGCGCTGATCGTTCATCCCGCCTCACGCTGGCAATGCCTGCTTTCTGTCCGAGTCTGGATTGAGCTGCTGTCAACTGCTGAAAAGGATAAGCCATAATCGAGAGATGGATCCCGGACGGGTCTTCCCAGACCGTTAAGCGAATCCGGGCATTTTTAAGCTGGCTGACCTTCAGAAGAAGCCTGATATATTTTTTAATCTTTTCACTGGAATAAGGAGGAAGGATTTTCAAAAACCGGAGCCCGGACAGCATTCGTTTCAAATGCTCTTCTAAGAAAAGAATGATTCGTCCCTGAGCCCTCATGGTTTCGAAAACACCTCGGCCCTTTAAAAGCCAAGGGGAGAGATTTTCCACTGTGGGAAGATGATAAGGTAAGAGCCGGCCGTCTAAAAAGTAAAACCTGACTTTCATGAGGAAATCCCTTGAGCCAGTTTGGAACTCTCCTCTCTGGTTTTCCCCTGAAGAGTCAGAGAAAGACATTGCCGCAGGGCCTTAGCCTTGATCAGGGTCTCTTCATATTCTCTTTCCGGAATAGAATCAGCCACAATACCGCTGCCGACTTGAAAATGGATTGCCTCATTAGAAAGCAATAATGTCCTGATCAGGATATTCCAATCCATGTTTCCGGAAAAGCTGACGTACCCTAAGGCCCCGGTATAGATGGATCGACGAGTCGGTTCCAGCTCGTCAATGATCCGCATGGCTCGAATCTTAGGGCATCCCGTAACCGACCCCCCCGGGAAGCAGGCCTCTAACAGATGAAAGAGATCCTTGTCTTTCTTAAGAATCCCCCCCACGGTGGAAGTCGCTTGATAGACAGTCTTATAAGCTTCGAGCGTGCGCAATTGATGGACCTGAACCGATCCATATTCACAGACCTTGCCCAAATCATTACGCAAAAGATCCGTAATCATTAAAAGTTCCGCCCGGTCCTTGGGGCTGTCCATTAAATCCTTCTTATTATTCCAATCCTCTTGAGGAGTTAACCCGCGACCCCGTGTTCCTTTCATCGGCCGCGTCTCAACCTTGCGGCCCTGAACATTGAGAAATCGTTCGGGAGAACTGCTTAAAATTTGATAGGCCCCGCAGTCCCAGTAGGCCCCAAAGCCAGACGGCGAAAGACGCCTTAAGATCTTATAAATCTCAAACGCGGATGGTCTTCGCGGGAAGCAAGACTTATCAAGACTGAATCGCTGCGAGAGATTCACCTGATAGATTTCTCCCTGCCCAATATAATCCTTGGCTGTGGCCACGGCCTTCAGATAATCTTCCCGGGTAAAATTACATTTGAAATTTAACGGGGAGCCTTCCTCACTTATGGCGTCGAACTCGGGCTGGGTTTGCCTTAACGTCAGGCAGGAGGACAATCGCTTTAAAATTTTTTCTATCCGTTCCTGAGCCCTCTCCTTTCTCAAATACGAAAATTTCTCTGGAAGTCCGGTTGATGAAATATGAAGTTGACGTTCCCGGTGATCGATCGAGATAATGAAATCATAAAATCCCCCTGCGATATGAGAAAGAGATAAATCCTCTCCAGATTTCGGATGAATACTTTCCAGGGCCAATCCCAGGTCATAAGACACATATCCAACAAAACCCGCGGGAAAAATCGGGGAGGATTCTTCCCAAGGAGATTGATAATCATCAAACCTCTCTCTCAATTGGGAGAGCGAATCCTTTCCTCGGGCTTGAAAAACTTCAAAGGGATCAAACCCGATAAAGGAAAACCGGCCCAGATGAGGGTCCCGCCAGCTGCTATCCAAGAAAAAAGGGTACGGTTCGTTTTGAAAGGCCTCGAGGATAGTGATGGGATCACCTTCATAATCGTAACTAAGCCAAACGGAATTTGACATAGGGGTTTCTTCTATTGTTGGTTAACCCTAGCAGGTAGGAAACGGTTTTAAACCGTTCCCGACTGCCGCGGAACCAGGGTTCATCATTTCTATCCCCAAAATACGATCAAAG
>CAYJUK010000094.1:0-6995 GCA_964373335.1 uncultured Planctomycetales bacterium
AAATAGGGGCTGTTGGTGGCAATAATTTTTTACATGGTTTTACCAGCAGCATTGGATTATTTTATCCTGCCGAGCAAGGCCCCTAGAACATCCGTTCCAAAACCATATTTGACTTAATCTGGATTAAATAGCCCAGTAAATTGACTTAGAAAAAGAATATGCTATATTAACACTATGGAAACCATAAAACCTCAAAGTAATCAACCCCATATGAATGAAACGCCCATTGTTCGCTTGACGCCGGCGGCCATTGAAAAGATCAAATCTATGATGCTTAAAGAAGGGAAAGAAGGTTACGGGTTAAGGATGGGAGTCAAGACTGGAGGATGTGCGGGTCTCTCTTATGACCTTCGTTTTCAAAAGACTCCTTATGATAATGATCTGGTCCTGGAACAGGGGGAGTTAAAGATCCTCATCAATCCAGAAAGCATTCCGTTCATTAAAAATATAGAAGTGCATTATGTTGATACTTTAAAAGAGAGTGGATTCCAATATAAGAATCCCAATGCTCAGAGCAGTTGTGGTTGTGGGACCTCTTTTAGTTAATCCCTGTAAACTTTTTTTACCATTAAGGAATGAAAATCGTCAAAAGTCATCTCCGTTAGACGATTCTCTTGTATTAATTTGACATTTTAGTGACCAACTCAGAAAAATTCCTCTTAACTTTTCCTATCTCGATTCAAAAACTTTTATGCGAAAGTGTGCTTTGCATAACCAAGGGGTTTAAACTATAATGACTACCAGCATTAAGTATTTTCAATCTTCCCTATGAATAAAGCATTAAAATCCCTAGACAAAGAACAAATTCCGAATCAATCCGACCTCAGCTATGGCCCCTTGCCTGGATCTCAAAAAATCTATCGACAGGGGATGATCCATAAATCCTTGCGTATTCCTTTTCGGGAAATCAAACAATCAGATACCATAGGAGCTAATCAAAATCGGTTGAGCAATACACCCGTCTATCTTTATGATACCTCAGGTCCCTATACGGATCCCGGTCGAAAGATCACCCTCTCTCAAGGTTTACTCCCTTTACGAAGGCCTTGGATATTAAGTCGAAATGATATAGAAGAGACAAATTCCTCAAAAGTGCAATCCCTGCCCGGGGAAGTCCCTTATCAATCTTCCTCAGTCAATATACAGTTCCCCAATAAACGAAACCCCTTAAAGGCCAAACCAAGGAGCAACGTCACTCAAATGCACTATGCCCGTCAAGGGATCATCACTCCAGAAATGGAATTTATCGCCATTCGAGAACGATGTGATCCTGAATTTGTTCGCTCTGAGGTGGCGCGAGGCAGGGCCATTATCCCGGCTAATATTAATCATCCTGAAAGTGAACCGATGATCATCGGACGTTACTTTCTCGTAAAGATCAATGCCAATATAGGGAATTCCTTGATTAGCTCAAACATTGGTAAGGAAGTGGAAAAAATGATTTGGGCGACTCGTTGGGGAGCTGACACAATCATGGATTTATCAACCGGGAAATACATCCATGAAACAAGAGAATGGATCCTGAGGAATTCTCCAGTTCCCATTGGAACAGTCCCTATTTATCAAGCTCTCGAGAAAGCAGGCGGAAAGGCGGAAGAACTCAGTTGGGATATCTTTCGTGACACCCTGTTGGAACAAGCGGAACAAGGGGTTGATTATTTCACAATTCATTGTGGTGTTTTACTGCGATATATCCCATTAACAGCCTCACGAACCACTGGGATTGTCTCTCGAGGAGGTTCCATCATGGCCAAATGGTGCTTGGCGCACCATCAAGAAAATTTCCTCTACAGTCATTTTGAAGATATTTGTGAGATCATGAAACAATATGATATCAGCTTTAGTCTGGGAGACGGACTTCGTCCAGGATCAATTGATGACGCTAACGATAAAGCCCAATTTGCCGAATTAGAGACCTTGGGAGAATTGACAAAAATTGCTTGGAGGCATGATGTCCAGACCATGATTGAGGGTCCGGGACATATCCCCTTACATCTCATTAAAGAGAATATGGATAAACAAATGACCTTGTGTCATGAAGCACCCTTTTACACATTAGGTCCCTTAACAACCGATATCGCTCCTGGCTATGATCATATTACCTCGGCCATAGGGGCAGCGTTAATCGGCTGGTATGGAACTGCTATGCTTTGTTACGTGACTCCCAAAGAACATTTGGGACTTCCCAATAAAGAAGATGTCAAACAAGGCATTATTGCTTATAAAATAGCCGCTCATGCCTCTGATTTGGCTAAGAATCATCCTTTTGCTAAAGAATGGGATCATGCCTTATCCAAGGCACGATTTGAATTTCGCTGGCAAGATCAGTTTCATCTGGGGCTTGATCCTGAAACTGCCATCCAATATCATGATGAAACACTTCCCGCCGAAGGTGCCAAATTAGCTCATTTTTGTTCGATGTGCGGACCCCAATTTTGCTCTATGAAGATTACCCAGGATGTGCGTGCCTATGCTCAACAAAATCAAGTGAATGAACAACAAGCCCTAAAGAAGGGGATGGAAGAGAAAGCCAAAGAGTTTAAATCCCAAGGACTAAAGATTTATTCCCCGGCAAGTTAAATTTTTTTGTAACCATAAAACTCAATAAACTTCATCACCGGAGGGACGCTTGAAAGGGCGTCCTTAACCATAATATAAAAAAATATGGATCTTCAAGAATACCAAAACTGGGTTAAAAAAAGTTTGAGTGGAGATGATTTCTCCGAACAACTTTGCCTGGACATTCTGACTTCCCCGGAAGTTGAACTTTTACCATTACTCAATGCAGCCTTTGAAATACGCAAATCTTACATGGGAAAAGAGGTCATGATCCATATCATTAATAATTCGCAAAATGGTTACTGTCCAGAGGACTGCGGCTATTGTGCCCAGGCAAAAACGTCATCAGCAGACATCGAGGCATATCCTCTCAAATCCGATGAAGAAATCCTAGCGGAGGCGGAAAGGGCATATACCTCCGGGGCTTATCGCTACTGTATGGTATTTGCTGGACGAGGACCTTCCTCAAAAAGGGTAGAACATTTAGCTCATCTCATCAAGGAAATTAAAAAAAGATATCCCTTGCGTATTTGCATCTCAACGGGGCTCCTGGATGAACAAAAGGCACAATTACTCAAAGAGGCTGGATTGGACCGTCTCAATCATAACCTAAACACCTCTGAGAATCATTATCCACACATATGCACAACACATACCTATGCTGATCGCTTACAAACCTTATCCTGTGCGCAAAAGGCTGGGCTGGAGATCTGTTCGGGTCTCATTGTGGGAATGGGAGAGACGTCAATCGATATCATTGAGATCGCGAAAACTCTTCGGGCCTTAAAATCCCCATCGATTCCCGTAAATTTTCTCATTCCCATCCCCGGCACACAGTTGAATATCCCTCCCCGATTGACTCCAGAATATTGTTTACGTGTTTTATGTTTATTTCGATTCCTGAATCCTAGATCAGAGATTCGAGTTGCCGCTGGCAGAGAATTTCATTTGCGAAGCCTTGAGGTGATGAGCCTTTATCCCGCTAATTCGCTTTTTATGGATGGTTATCTGAATGCCCGCGGATCATCTCGACTGAAAACTCTCCAAATGATCCAAGATGCCGGTTTTACCATCCAATCGAACATCTCACTATCTCAACTTTTAGAACAAGAGTTGAAAATCGGTCAGGAATCAACAACATCTCAAGTTGCAGAAAACCCGCTTTTGAAAAGCATTCAGCAACTGCGGCCGTATTGGCAAAAAAATCTAATCTCATAAGCTGGTTCATGTCTTGAATAATTTTATTAAATTATTGAATAACTTGAATAAAGTGTTATATTGACTTTTAAACCCCCAAAAAATAATTTATAACTTGAGGAACAAATGTCAGTCAATAAAGTAAAAATTTGTCGTTTTGAATTACTGATGGATGCCGGATTCGGTGCCCAGTCTGCGGGAGATATCCTGATCAGGGCCTTTGCGAAAATGGGCAAATATGTCTACATTGAACCCATGATCCCGGCTGAGATCAGCCCACCGCCACGCAGTCGACCAGCCCTATCCGGAGTTATAATTCGTATTGCCGAGTTTGACGTCACTAACATTGGCAACGACACCGATGTCATCTTAGCTTCTCACGAGATTGTATTAGATCGACGTCTTGATGATGATGAAACCAATCCTAATGGCAAGGTTATTTTAGATATGGGGGATAAAAAAGGGAATGAAGAGTCTTATGAAAAGGTCTGCAAAAGAGCTACTCTATTAGGGCTCAGTATTTTCCCCTTTGAGGTTGACCCCGAGGCGGCCCAGGTTATTAAAAGCATGGGTGGTAAAGGGAAAAATATGTATTATATTGGCATGTTAAGCTATTTATACAACATGCCGGAAGAATTTTTAGTTGAGGAGATTAAAAGAACTTTTTCCAAGAAATTAAGCGAGGATATCCTTAATAAAAACATCTTGATTTTTCAAAGCGGGTATCGGAATGCCAAAGACATCATTCCTTTTTCTTATGAGATTTCCGGGAAACCAGTTCAAGGGGAGAGATTATTGATCGATGGCAATTCAGCCTTGAGCATGGGAATCATCGATGCCGGTATCAAATTCTTCAGCGGTTATCCCATCACACCGGCCTCCTCCATCATGCATACCCTGGCTAAGGTTTTCCCATCCTACGGGGGAATCGTCCATCAAGCTGAAGATGAGATCGCTGCCATTGGAGCAGCCATCGGAGCCTACTTCGGAGGTGTTCCTTCGGTGACGGCCACCTCAGGTCCTGGGTTATCCCTGAAACAAGAGTTTATAGGATATGCGTCGGTTGCAGAAATACCCATCATCATTATTGATGTGCAACGTTCAGGCCCATCCACAGGCATGCCAACGAAAACAGAGCAATCAGACTTATTATCAGTTATTTTTGGGAACCATGGAGATAATGCCAAGATTGTCATTGGGGTTTCCAATGTCAGAGACTGCTTCCGGTCTCCTGCTCTCGCCCGGTATCTTGCGGAAAAATTAAGAATGCCGGTTTTTATTTTGTCGGATTTTGCCACCGCTAACAGCTATAAAATAATCGACAACTTCATTACTAATCAAGTTGATGATATCGATAAGGTCCCAGATTATGTCTTTAATCGATTTTTCATTAATCGGTTGCCGGAACATATCGAGATGGTTCGAACTAGACAAGACCTGCCCGGCACTCCCAATGGAATGAGAAGAGTCACCGGACTTAACACCGATGCCAATGGTTCTGTCAGTTATTTTTCCGGTGCCAATCAACGTTCTCACGCTATCCGTAATGAAAAAATGCATGTTGTCAAACGCGCCCTCAAACGACCGGAAATCTTTGGTCCTGAAGAGGGTGAAATCTTGATTGTGGGATGGGGGAGCACTCGGGGAGTCATTGAAGAAGCCATTAACAGATGTCAGGAACAAGGGATCCCGGTTTCTGGCATGCACATTAAAATCGTTTATCCATTACCTTTGATGCTTAAAGAGGTCTATTCAAAGTATAAGAAAGTCTTTACGGTGGAATTAGCTTACGGGGACGCATTGAAACCTCCTCCATTTTGTGCTTTACTAAGAATGGAGACCATGATGGATATCCATCCGATGATTTGCCAAGCCACTGGTCGTCCCATTCGCCCCAAAATAATTGTGGAAAGGATCAAAGAGGAACTGCAGAAATTACATCTGACGGAAGTTTCCTAGATCAGATAAAGGAGTTTTCCGATGAATGTTGATGCTCCCAGCGGAACCCCACAGAACCAACCGATCAATATAAAGGATCTTCACACTGAAAATCCTCGTTGGTGTATCGGTTGTGGTGACTTCGGGGTTGTCATGGGCTTAAAAAGATTTATAATTGAGAAACAACTTCCCCAAGCCTTCACAGTCAATGTCTCCGGTATTGGATGTTCTGGCCGCGCTCCTAATTATATAAATACATATGGAGCTCATACGATTCATGGTCGTCCCATCACGGTTGCTTTGGGCTTAGCCTTAACCCGGCCAGACCTGAAAGTTTTTATCCACTCCGGTGATGGTGATGCCTTAAGCATTGGGGGCAACCATTTGCTTCACGGAATTAACAAAAATTTTAATTGCATCTTTTTACTCTATGATAATGAACTTTATGCCTTAACGAAAAGTCAGACGTCTCCAACCACACGGAAAAGTCATCCTACCAATACCCAGCCCGAAGGAACTTATCTTGAACCTATCAATGTGATTCAGTTTGTCCTGGGGCTGGGAGCCTCATTTGTGGCCAGCACTGCTGATTGGATACCTGACCATCTGCTCAATACCATCAAAGCGGCTTATGATCACAAAGGGTTTTCATTCGTTCACATTTTACAACGATGTCCTCATTTTGATCCCAACAACTTTGATCACAAATCTTCCAGCTGGTTTGCCTTCATGAATCATGAAAAAGGCATTGAGCCTGATAAACGGCTGGCCCAAAAAACCGATGTCATTATCCACGATCCTTCCAATCTAGAAGAGGCCTTCAAACTAGCCTATGATCAGCGTCGTTACTTTGGATTGTTTTATATCAATTCCAACAAGCCACGATATGATGAGCTCTTGCATAATCAGATTAAAAACACCAAACAGAAACCTCGCTCGACCATTTTAGAGAAGTATAAAATTTAATCCTCACGCCAAACTCCACCCTCTATGTCTGTCGAAAATGTCGTTATCATCGGCTCAGGACCGGCTGCTCATACAGCCGCCATTTATGCCGGGCGCGCCAAACTCAATCCCCTTTTATACGAGGGTCTATTGGCTTTTGGGGTCGCGGCAGGTGGACAACTGACGACCACGACTGAAGTAGAAAATTATCCAGGTTTTCCAGAAGGTATCCTGGGGCCAGAACTCATGGAACGTATGCGGCGGCAATCTCTGAAATGTGGAGCCAACATAAAAACACAAACTGTCGCTAAGGTTGATCTTAAAACCAATCCTTTAAAAGTCTTTACTGATTCGGA
>CAYJUK010000094.1:7005-8559 GCA_964373335.1 uncultured Planctomycetales bacterium
TTCGGAATTTTTCCTGACAAAACCCATCATCATTGCGAGGGGAGCGACTGCTAAACGACTCCACATCCCCGGAGAAGAAAGGCTATGGCAAAAGGGTATTTCAGCCTGTGCTGTCTGTGATGGAGCCCTCCCCATTTTCCGGAACAAAATACTTATCGTCATAGGTGGAGGAGATACGGCTGTGGAGGAATCGACATTCTTAACCAAATATGGAAGTAAAATTTATCTAATCCACCGTCGAGATAAATTAAAGGCAACTCCAGTGATGCAAGACCGACTCTTCACCAACTCCAAAATAGAGGTCATCTGGGATTCCCTGGTTCTGGAAGCCTTGGGTGAGCAAAAATTGACTGGAGTTAAAATAAAAGATATAAAAAAACAACAAGGACGAACCATCGAGGCCAGCGGTCTATTTTATGCCATAGGACATACCCCTAATACCTCATTCTTGAATGGTCAAATAGAACTCGATGAAACGGGTTATATTAAAACTGTACCCGGAACGACAGGAACCAATGTCCCCGGCGTTTTCGCCTGTGGGGATGTGCAAGATAAGGTCTACCGCCAAGCCGTCACTGCTGCTGGCACCGGTTGCATGGCAGCCTTAGAGGCTGAGCATTATCTTGCTTCCCTGGGTCATTAACTTAATAGCTTAACTTATCATCCTTGACTTAAACACATGACGATTCTCGGAGATTCTCGGAGATTCTTTCCTTTAATTTCCTGAGGAAAAATAATATAATGTATTGCTCTCCACATTCAATCCCAAGAGGACTCCCCATGAAAGAAAAAAGAGTATATGAAAGGTATCATAAGGAATCCCAAATCTCTTACCAATTTGCTTATGACGCACAAACTAAAGTGAAGTATCAGGTTGTCGAAAGCTCCAGAGATACTCCTGCCCCTCACAAATTCTCTGCCGTCAGCAAGAATATCTGTGCTAGCGGACTATGTTTTACCTCAGATCAAAAACTGAGAAAAGGACAAAATCTTCATCTGGAAGTGTATCTGCCAGAATACAAAAATCCTATCCACATGGATGGGGAAGTTCGTTGGTCGAGCAAAGGCTTATCCCCCCAAAAAAAAGACCCCAATTTTGATACGGGCGTTAAGCTCCTTTCTGTTGAAGGACAGTCCGTAGATGCCTCCGTTTATTTTGATCAAAATAATCATGTCTTCTGGAGTAACGTTCTTGAATCGATATTTGGCACCTTTCGAAAACTGAGACAAGAAAAACAAAAGGTGCCCAACAAAGAAAAACACACATAGTTTTCCCTCAATATGTTAATTCCAAATCTCCGGGATTCCATCCTTCCCTGTCCCTCCAACGTCCCGTCATAGGATTGATTCTTCCTCTTTTCTTCCCTTTTGTCCTCTCAAAACTCGTTTGATCTTAAAGTTTAATTATGCTACTATGACTCATATTTTAACCTCCTCAATGTTGTACGTTATGCCAAACGAGCATTCCGAATTATCAAAAGCTGAATCATGGCTGATGTTTAACCGTATTTCGGCTCGATATGATTTTTTGAATCATCTGCTGTCATTCGGTCT
>CAYJUK010000095.1:0-4745 GCA_964373335.1 uncultured Planctomycetales bacterium
AAAACTCACGGATTTCATAAAGTGGAATTCTTCTCCGCTATCGGCAAATTTTTGTCTGGCTGACGGTTTATTTTTTAAATAATCCTGAATCATCTGCGCAATCTTTTCCCGTAAACTGCGGATGGTGGAATATTGAATTGTATCAATGCTGGCGAGCCTCTCTCCAAGCTTTTCATCCCCTAAAATAGTTGTCACCCAGTAAGCGAAATCATTTGGCGGTTCCGGGGATAAGAATTGATGCTGTTGCAAAAAACGGTGAGTGTGATGATAAATGCTTGAGCCAGACACTTCCTTGATAAGTACCAACAATTGTTCTAAGGAAGAGGCCTTTAAACCCGTCAACTCCGTAAGATGCAAACGGGTATGGAATCTAAACGGCTGTTTTGCTACAGTTGAATTAGACATATTGACTTTCTATAACCAAAATCTGTTTTAACAAAGTAATCATTTCCTCTTGATTGCCTAAATAATAATGAGCATATGACCTCTTGGACTCTCCGATCTTAATCGTTATAGCAATACCATCCATCATTCTAAATGCATCCTCATCGGTAAAATCATCACCTACATACATTGTGACAATCTGATCTTTGCCTAATTGCTGCTGCCATTTGGAAAGAAGCCATAGAGATGCCTCCCCCTTGTCCCATTTGAGCGGGGGCCGAATTTCCAACACTTTTTTCCCTTCCATAATACTGATGCGCTGAGTACCCAAATAATTTTGACATATTCTCATAAAAATTTTCCTAGCCAATAATCCCGCCTTATCTGTAGCCAGACGAAAATGGACAGTCAGGATAATTCCTTTATCTTCTATCCAGACACCTTGAAGAGAAGATAATTTGGCTGTCAAAAGATTTTTTATAACTGCCAGGTCTTCTTCATACTGGGTTGGGACCAAACTTTCAAAATTAAGATTAGTCGGGCCTTCAATTTCAAAACCATGATTCCCGACATAAGTTAAATTCGGGATATCGACCATATGCTTTAAATCCGATAACTTCCTGCCACTTATGATGGCCAGATGACATCTGGAAAGTTTCGATAACCCGATTACTGTTTCTCTCATATCATCTGTCATAAAAGCTTTATCCGGCGTTTGGGCAATGGGCGCAAGGGTACCATCATAGTCTAATAACAAAAGAATATCTTTGTCCTTCAAGGATTCTTTAATTCGAGGCCAATGATCAAAAAAATTATTCAGTTCTCTAGATGACATGAGACACCTCCTTGCTTAAATATAACGTTTGAGTCGGGTAAGCAAACGAGATCTCATCCTGCTCGAATTTCTCCATTAAAGCGAAATTAATTTCCTGCTGTTTATCCATATAGATGTTGTAATCCGATGAATTGACGTAATAAACTATTTCATATACCAGCGAAAAATCACCGAAACTTAGAAAATGAACACGGTCAAGCCGTACTCCTTCAATGCGCTTAAAAATTTCTTTGATGATTTGAGGAATTTTTTTTACCTTTTCAAAAGGTGTTTGATAAACAACCCCGATTTTAAATGCGATACGCCTTGTCTGCATCCGCTTATAATTTTTGATCCGGCTTTTTGTCAAATCGCTGTTTGAGAAGACCAATTGTTCTCCCGAGAGACTGCGGATACGTGTCGTTTTAATGCCGATATGCTCAACGCTTCCTAAATAGTCTCCATCGAGAATGATAAAATCGCCGATCTCAAATGGTTTGTCTAAAAAAATAGACAACGCGCTGAAGGCATCTCCTAATATAGCCTGTGAGGCCATAGCCACCGCAACCCCGCCGATGCCGATCCCAGCAACAAAAGTTGAAATGTTAACGCCGAGATTATCCAGCATAAAAATAACCGCTAACACCCAAATGATCCAACGGGTAATGCCCGTGATACTTTTTACCATCAACTCAACGGAAGGATCATCGGACTTCATCCGCTGACGATAAGCCTTGCCGATGCCATATTTAACAATCTCCTGAAAAAACAGGACCGAACGAATCGTAACAACAATCACCAACGCGTAACGAATAAACACGCGGATTGTTTCTGAAAGATTAAGCGGCAATGCGGCAAAATAAAGGGAAACGACACAAAATACCGGCAATCCGATTCTGGATAAAAGTGTCACAATAAAATCGTCAAAATCGGTAGCGGTTTTACTTGCTATTCGGCTTAAGTGCCTGATTAAAAATTTCTTAAGAAAAAACACTGCAAGCAGTAATCCAAAAAACATGACAATGGCTAAGATATAATCCTTAATTGTGTTTTGGTATATGACTAATTCCAAAATATTTTTAAGATGTTCCACTGGCAACTCCCTTCTGATTTTCCAACCTGACCTGAGCCATTTCCTTAACTAATTCACTAGCCCATCGATAAATATTATTGACTTGCAATGTCTGCCTCATCCGTTGCATTCTTTCTGTTTGTTCGGGCAAAGGCATTTCTAAGGCAATCTTTATTGCTTCAGCCGTCTGCCCAATGTCATATGGATTTACAATAAGCGCATCATTTAATTCTCGGGATGCGCCTGTAAATTGACTTAAAATCAAAGCCCCCCGTTCATTATCTTTGGCCGATATAAATTCTTTTGCGACCAAATTCATGCCGTCATGAAGTGATGTCACCAAGCATACGTCAGCGATTTTATAGAAAGGCAGAATTTCGGCGTGACTATGGTGCTTCATCAACAACAAAATGGGTTGCCAGTTTTTAGTCCTAAAACGCACATTGATCTTTTCAGACACATGAACAACCTCATCAATAAATTCTTTATATTTTGGAATCATGGTCCGGCTGGGTGCGCCTAATTCCACAAAGATAAACTTCCCGACATATTTTGGATTCTTTTCTAGAAAATGTTCTATGGCGCGAAACCTCTCAATGATTCCCTTTGTATAATCCAGCCGATCGATACCCACTCCGATGTATTCAGCTTGGAGATTATGCTTCTTTAAAAGGCTTTCTTTAATTTCTTTGATCTCCGAAGTGCTACCATCAGAAGAATGAAAATCAATACTTATGGGAAATGGTTTGATCCAGGCGGTATGCCCTTCCCTATTAACGGTGAAATGTTCATAGTCAATACGTGACTCCAAAAATCGATCCACCGATTCGATAAAATTATTACAATGAAATTGCGTATGAAACCCAATGACGTCCGCACCTAACATCCCCTGTAAAATTTCTTTTTGCCAGGGACAAATACCAAACGATTCTGGATTGGGCCAAGGGATATGCCAAAAAATAGCGACCCTCGCGTCAGGCCGTTTGGCCTTAATTATTTCCGGGATCAAGGCAAAATGATAATCTTGAACAAGAACGTTCGGCTCAGAAATCCCTTCCAACTCCTTTAACGCTGCCGTTGCGAATTTTTGATTGACTGTCTTATATGCTGCCCAATCCTCTTCCCTAAAAATCGGCCGTGTGTGGGCAATATGACAAAGGGGCCATAACCCTTCATTAGAAAATCCAGAGTAAAATCCGTCTTCAAGTTTCTTATCTACCCAAATCCTCTTCAAAACGTATTGAGGCTCTTCCGGAGGAACTTTTAATTTATCATCTTTATCCACCGTTTCCCGGTCAGCACTCCCACTACCTTGCGCGATCCATGTTCCTCCGCAGGCTTTCAAGACCGGTTCAATCGCCGTCACCAGACCGCTCGCCGGAACTATGCATTCAATTTCTTTGCCCTTACGAATATGCATATACGGCTCACGGTTCGAAATCACGAAAAGCGGTTTACCGTGTAATTTTTCACGGACAAATTCTTTTAGACGCTCGGGAGTCCATCGAGATTCCGTCGTATGCCTCAATCGCGCCTCTTCTTCGGTGGCTAATCTTGCCATTTCCAGACTCTTCGCCATCTTCGTAATTTCATTCGCCAGAGGCCCTAAAAGTTGTTGTCCCTTAAGATCGAATTTTTCAGGGGCTTCTCCCTGACGAACCTTTTTAATCCATTCAGTTGTTTTGCGAATCGGCGTCATAATATTAAGGTAAACTAGAATCGCCGTCACAAGGGCGATCAAAAAAGCTTGAACTCCAGCCCGCCAAAAACTGTTTATCCACATCCGGTGCACCCGCTCTTGGATATAAGCCGAATCGTGAAAAAGTGTCAAAACATGGCTTACTTTCTCGTTGCTTAATAAAGGAATGGAATAGGCATACAACTGCTGTTTGCCAAAATTAATATTATCTCCTTGTTCTGTGTTCACCCGTTCGACTTCTTGAATATTAGGCGCGAGGATTTTGGGATTTTCCTCTAACTTTGGCTTTAGGTCAGTCGATGCCAAAATAAGATTCTCTTGGACATCATGGATAGCGATCCCTACCAACCTCTCTCGATTAGAAAATCTGTCAACAATCCGTTGGAGATATTTTGTATCATCCGTCAAAAGTAACGGTTCGACTGACATCTTTAAACTGTCAGCGATGATATTTGCCCGTCTCTCAAGTTCATTCTTAAGACGCAGCTCTTCCTGTCGCGCTTGCCAGAATGAAAATGAAAAAGCGACGAGAGCGACGATAGAAATTAAGGAAAATATCAAACGTAGAGCTACTTTCATTCTCCGTTCTCCTGTACCGATGCGCACATCATAGAATCTGTTTCAGTATCCCGAATTGAGACATGTTGCTTTATGGTTTTCTCTAAATATATAAACCTATTATGCCGCTTTGTCTGAACCAACCCATCTCTAATGAACGCCCCAGCGCTTATCACAACCATCACTTCCGGCCACCCTAATTCTTGGACAAGGTCTTT
>CAYJUK010000095.1:4845-8490 GCA_964373335.1 uncultured Planctomycetales bacterium
CAGCGCTTATCACAACCATCACTTCCGGCCACCCTAATTCTTGGACAAGGTCTTTGCCCTTTTAACTCAACAAAATCAAGAACATCACCTTCGATCAATCCAAGCGGTGTCATTAATGATGCTCCCTCCTGTTTTACTCCTGTCTTCATCCACTCTGTTTTTTTCAAAGGAAGAACTCCGTTTCTGTTGTTTTTAATTTGGCACCTCCACTTTTGCTATGTTCTTTATCCTTCTTCTCTTCTATTTGACTTTTAACCGCCACATAAACAACAAAAGAAACAAAAGCTATTACTATGCATAACACCAAAACGTTTGCTGGATCTTCTGATTTCATTTTGCCTCCACCTGAATATAATTTCAGATGGCGGCCCGACCATCACACATCCTCCGGAGATTCCAAAACCCTCAGACCTCTTTTCGTTAAATTGTATTAACTTATTTGGTAATAATTCCTACCTTATAAAGGTTAAACATTTCCTCCAAGCGGTCTTTCCGTAATGTATAACGATATCCACTTAATCCCCAAAGAGTCACCATAGACTGCACCATTCCAAAGAAAACAATGCTCGATGAATCAAGGTTCATCCCCCTTCGGAATCTTCCCGAAGCTATCCCTTCACTTAAAATTAATTTGATTGTTTTTAAATACTTACTGATGACCCCAAACATCTTTTTTTGTAGACTCTTATCCTTTAAGCTCAACGTCTTATTGATAACAATAAATGAAATACCTTTACGCTGTTCCGCATAAGAAAGATGGGACATAAAGATATTTTCGAGTTTTTGTAATGGTTCCATTGATTGGGAAGCAGCTTCGTTAATGGTGGATAACAATGTTGTTTCAATATCATTGATCAACAAACTCAAAATCTCTTTCTTGCTTTTAAAGTGCCGATATAAAGCCCCATCTGTCATCTTAATGTCCTTCGCAATCTCCCGAACCGTCAAATTCTCCATACCCTTTGCAATAATAATCCGGCGGACACTATCAATGATTTCTTGCTGCCGCAATGTTGTTTTATTCACCATGGCTGTCCTCCAATTCCACAAGATTAAGTAAGCAAGTGCTTACTTACTAATATACTCTTGAAAATAAATTTGTCAACATTGCTTTGATGACTGAAAGCATTATTTTCAATTGGAGATTGCCAAGGGCAAGATGGTGGGATATTAAAAAACAAAATAAATTAACTTGTGTCCTTTATTAACACGGAATTTTTCATCCGCCGTAAAAATCTTAAGCTCATTCTTTTCGTTAATAGAAAAAAGGGCCAGCATGTCCTTCCCGTGCTTTTGATAAAAGGATTCCTCGCTTAAGTCTTCAGATACAGTTATAGTTCTAAAAACATCTTGCCGATTAAATTTTTCCATCAAAAAGTCATAATTAGAGTCTTGGCTAAAAAGATATCTCCCCCGAAAAGAAGGCGGGATAATTAATTCCTGACTTTGATTCTTTCGCCCGGGATAAAGCTGATAGACTTCGGATCGACCAAAAATATCCCGGAAATGTAGGACGGCCAACGAATTTGCTTCATCATTAGCTGTAAGAGTTATTAACCGCCCGATCCCATCTAAATCTATATTTTCTTCAATATCTTGATTTAGTATATTTTCCTCATAAGCTTCCAAGCCTTCCTCTTGAGCTGAAGTGATGTTCATGGCGTTAGAATCAATCAAAATAACTTTTATCCCTTCTTCTTGCAATTTCTTAGTAATGAGGCGAGCCCATTTATGCGCCCCCAGAATCAAAACTCCTTGAGGGTTACTTCTTGCTAAACCTAATCTTTGCGCCACCCATGACGAAGACAGCCCATAGATTACAACGGTCCCAATAATAACAAGAAATGTCACCGGCACTAAGTATTCTGCCTGCGCCACTTCTCTTTCAGATAATTCAAAGGCAAAAATAGAAACAATGGCGGCCGCAACAATTCCACGTGGGGCCATCCAGGAAATGAACAATTTTTCCTGAATGCTAAGACCGCTTCTAACCGTTGATAGAAAAACCGATAATGGGCGGGCGATCAAAATCAAAACGGCAAGAAAACCAGTAAATCTCCAATCTAAAATGCTTAAATCTTTGAGATTCAATCTCGCTGCCAAAATAATAAACAGGGTCGAAATAATTAATATTCCCAAATTTTCTTTAAAGCTAACAATATGCTGAACTTCTACTTTGCGCTGATTGCCTAAAACTATTCCCATGGCAATGGCAGAGAATAACCCACTTTCATGATGAAAAAAGTTCGAGAGAATAAAAACGGTAACGACAAGCGTGAGAGTCGCCGTGCCGTGCAAATAATCCGGAATCCAATATTTTCTTAGTAATAGCAAAAGCAACCATGCGCCGATAGCGCCAACTGCCGATCCGACCAAGATACTCTTAAAGAAAAATATCAACGCACTGGCGTTTAAATTTTGACCGATAATAATATATTCATAAACCAAAACCGCTAGAGCGGCGCCAATGGGGTCAGTCACTATCCCTTCCCATTTAACAATACTCCCTGCCTTCCCTGATGGACGGACATGTCTTAGTAAAGGAATGATAACGGTGGGGCCTGTAACAACTAGAATTGCTCCCAAAAGAATAGAGATCGTAAAATTTAAACCCAAAATGTAACGCGCTGAAAGTGTTATCAAAATCCAGTTAACAAAAACACCAATGCTTACTAAATTAAAAACCACTTTCCCAATCTTTTTCAATTCGTAAATTCTTAGTCCCAAACCTCCTTCAAACAAAATAACTGCAACAGAAATTGAAACTAACGGAAGCAATAAAGGCCCTAAAACCTCATCGGGTTTGATAATATGGGTCACAGGACCAGCGAAAAAGCCCAATCCTAGCAAAAGAACAATGGAAGGCAATTTCAACCGCCAGGCCAGCCATTGCGCGCTGATACCAGCGATAATAATACTGGCTACACCAATCAGTAAATGTTCGGTCACATCCCCTCCCTAAAAATCACCAAAATTTTCTACACAATACAAGCCACTTCTCAGAATTATAATATTCATATGTATCCTAAATAATGCCTGCCTGATCTTACCAAACAGTACTATTTGTTTCATTAAAAACAAACTCTTGCGATGACAAATCCGCTCCCGGATCAAAATATACCTTTTCAATCCAGAAAACTATTTCTGCGCTATTCTTTTTTTGTTTAGTATCCTTTAAAGCGATTAGATAATAAGTGGTAGCGCCACTTACATTTAAATAAAACTGCCCGCGCTTATTCACTGTTTTCTCTCTGGCCATGTATTTTTTAATTAATCGTATAAAATTCTGCATTAAATTACTTTTTTCTTTTAGAGAGGCCTCGTGATCAGTCAATTTCTTAACCTCTAAGCTTCTTTGCTCGAGCTCACGAAATTCATCCATAAAAGAATTCGCCCCATCCCCTTTATCTCTCACTAAAAAAACTGTCACCTCACGGCATGGCTTATCTTTCCACATTATCTGACCGTTAATCTCATAAACACTTGCGTAAAGCAATGAAGAATAAAAAAGTGAACTCATAACACATATACTTATCAAAATTCTTTTCAACGATTCCATGTTATCCTCTCCCATCATTGAAGTGTTTAATTCAACCTGAAAAAGGCGTAAAGCGCCGTAATTTTGGAACAATAATGTTGCAAATA
>CAYJUK010000096.1:0-1736 GCA_964373335.1 uncultured Planctomycetales bacterium
GAAGCTTTTCTTTTTCCTTCTTCATATTCATCGCAAAACAGGAATTATCAACCGCATTGACAATAACGTCTTGCAGGGGCACCTCTGCCGCCCAAAGCAATATATCCTTTGGATATTCTCTTGTGACATTAAACTGAAAATCAGGACGCCGCAGTGCTATCAGGCTGAGGCTTTTATTAACGGTTTCATCAAAATTAACAACCCCAAAATTCATCCTGCCCTTAGAGTAGTCTAATATCGTCTGGGTGATTTTCCCGCCTTCGTCCGATATAGCAAGAATCCTCTGGGTACTCTTCCCGAAAATATCGACTAAATTAATAAGCTCATCTTTTGAGAAGTCTTTGTATTTTCCCTCGCTATAAATAGTCCAGGGAACCGAACACCTCTGCATGATGGCATGAAAACGGTTGTTGACTTGATGCGATATCGATGTCGAAAGCGTGCCCAAGCTTTCGAAACGCCGCCTCTCAAAATCTTCGCTAAGCCATTTTTCTCTTTCCGCCATAAACATGATGTTCTCTATCGCTAAAGCCATTTGGTTTCCCACCACGGACAACACGTCAATCAGATCGGACGAATACGCCCCTTTTTCTTTTCTTTCTCCTAATATGATGAAACCCACCAACCTATTCCCGATGATGGCCGGAATAACCATACTGGCCGTTAAATTTTGCATTTGTGAAAGGGTTTCTTTGATATCCCCATCCTCTCCTTTTTCATTATCTAATAAAAGCCTTAATTCCTCAGAAATAACGGGATATTTTTTATTCATCAAACGATTAATGAGAGGAGAGTCATCCTGCACAGATAATTGATATATATTTTGAGATTCTGGCGATTTTAAGACATAGGAATTATTACTTGAATCTAATAGACAAATGGATACATGATCTACCTGGAGACTTTTTTCTAAAATATCACAGATCAATTTCAACAGCTTTGACTGCTCCCGGATAGTTGTCATACCAACAGAAGCCTTCTTCAACAAATCTTGAATCCTCTTTTCATACTGCAGAAGCACATCTTCCGCCCGGCGTTGGAGATAAATAAAAACGAAAGGACCGGCGGTGGCCAAGGCCAAAAGAGTCAACATCGGCACCCAGAACCAGTTTTCACCTACAAGACCGGCAAGCCACGATTTTCCCAAAGTAACTAATCCAAACGGAATGCCAAGGACTAAAGAATAAACAATAACGAAAACTCCTAATCGCGTAAATACAATCCGAATATCCATAAGGTGATATCTTAGAATTGCGTAGGTAACAATTATTGAATAAAGAGGAATTGTAAAGTTGCCGAAAGGATATACGTTAAAACCAAAAATGGGCATAAGTGTTGATGTCCCACCGGTAAAGCCAATTAAAAAACCAGCAAACAAATATTTAATTTGAGTGCGTTTAATTCCGCGACTTTTTTTAAAATATTTTAATAACTCATAATGACCCAAACCAACAAATAAAAACCAGATAATAAAACCGACTGAATAAAAATAATTTGATGGTTTAGCGTAGAAAAGATTAATCATAGTATCGTGGTGGACATAAAATAAAGCTGATGAAAGACTTAAAATTTCAAAGAATATTGCTTGCATATAAGCAAATAGTATAATTTTTTTTCGATAAATTTCACAAAAAACACAAACCATGTGATAAAAACATACTGCAATAAACATCCCTCCAAGATGTGCGATCTTCCAGCTATTCAAAGCAAACTCTGATGTTTCTGCAATACCTACT
>CAYJUK010000096.1:1746-8463 GCA_964373335.1 uncultured Planctomycetales bacterium
CCACTCCCCAAATACATATTGACAAATTACACACAGACCAAATTCGGTGCAATCTACTCTTTCCATAAATCAAAAGTATTACCGCCACTATCAAGCAGGTGATTGTGAGAAATAATCCAGCTATCGAAAAAATATTCAACATATATCCACTTTTTGTTTGCGCAGAATCAATTTTGCAGTCTCTCTGCCCAGATAAACAACCCCACCCACACCTTGCGCTAATGTTGTCCAGTGTCCTGTTAAAAACAAATTCTTTATAAATGTTTTAAGAGATAATCCTTCTGTTGCCATTTGCGAAGGGGTCCCCTCCCACCCATAAGATGCCCCTCGCTGGTTTAAAGTCATCGTATATAGACCATACGGAGTCACTGATTGCTTGAAAACAATATTTTTTGATAAACCTGGTATAATTTTTTCAGCCTGATTGATTAACTCCTCTGACACTTTTTCTCGCAAACTATTCCAATATTGCTTTGTCCCAAAGTTAGCATTAATAAAAACAGAAGCGCTGTTTTTTGAGTAAATGTGTATCATAAATTCTGCTAAATGCTTCAGAGATCTTTTTTGGGCGCCATAATACATCTTATCCACATCATAAAAAGGCAAATACCAATTATTTGATCCAATTTGTGGCAGATGACTGATCTCTTTTATGCCTAAATAAACAATAAACATTGATAAGGAAGCCTGCATCTGATTTAATCGCTTGATAAAATTTGAGTTAAGACTTTCGATTTTTAACAATCGACAAAATGTCTGCTGAGCATCAATATTCGAGATAAAATATTTGGCAGAGATTGTCCGCTCATCATTTAACAAGACCCCTCTAACCTTGTTGTCTTCCATTTCCATCTTGATTACTTGTTTAGAGAGAAGCAAATCTCAACCTGATTCTTTGAAGCGTATCGCTAAAATATCGGGAAATGATTGTATTCCACCTTCGGGATAATACCCTCCATCAAGCATAAACTCATTGTAAAGTTTTATTCCATAAAATGCCGAAATTAAGGACGCCGGTAACCCCGCATTTCCCAGCACCGGAAAAGATAAAACAGCTTTCAATCTATCATCAGTAAAATAATAATCTAAATAATCTTTAAAGGTTTTATTACGCAAACCCATCAAAAAGGATGCATTGGCATTGACGATTTTTGCAAAAAATTTTTCTATATTACCTGATTCTTTTTTAAAATTTTTTTTAAAATCTTGAATCGTCTTTTTTAGATCAGCACTAAACGAAATTCTAAAATCGGGAGTGATTATGGTGTCGGAAGGGTTGCATTGATGAAATTTAATCCGGTCTTTTAACTTCAAATCGTCTAGTACTTTTGAAATATTTCCTCCATCCCTTAAGCTCCCTAATGAATGAACATAATTATCAAAATGAAATCCATTTCTTTTAAACGAAATACAATAACCCCCGGGTTTTGAATTTTTTTCGATAATTAATGTCTTTAATCCAGCCTGTGCTAAATAACACCCGCACACCAATCCTCCCATCCCGGCACCAATAATGATCACATCATAATCATAATTGTTGGTCATATTAATCTATTTTTTTAAAAATTGCCGCCGCATTAAATCCTGCAAATGCACAACAAATTTTCATGACCGTAGTTAATTTTACGTATTGTTTCTCCCTTACAAGATTCAACCCGCACCTCGAATCCTTGCCGGTATAATTAAAAGTAGGCAATACTATATTATGCTTAAGACAAAGCAACAGAATGGCTGTTTCTATTAAAGCGCTTCCTCCTAAATTATGGCCGATATACGGCTTAAAAGCTGATATAAACATTTGATTTTCCTTGGGACCAAAAACTTCATGAATCGCTTTAGCCTCATAATAATCAATTGGGGAGGAGCCCACTCCGTGCGGGCAGAGAAAATCAATATCTCCCTTACTTATTCCACTGGCTTCAAAAGCTCGATACATCGCATCTTGATATGAATGGCCTCCAATTTGAGGCATAGTTATTTTCCAATTTTCTAAATGGAAACCTCCTCCCATATACTCAGCATATATTTCTGCTCCGCGGGCTTTAGCATATTCAAAATCTTCAATGATTAAACTAACTCCACCATCACCAAAAACAAGACCATTGCTATTTTGTGAGAAAGGACGAATAAAACCATCCTCTGAGTATATGCCAAGGTCTCTAAACCATAAGTACTTATAGATATCCGCCCGATCGGAAGCAGCAATTGCCACTATATCACTAAGTCCATTTTTAATAATCTGCGCGGCGCACTCAACAGCGTACAAACCTGAGGCACATGCGTTGTTTATAAATAATGAAAAATTATTGATATTAAAAGTCTTCGTAACATGAAATAAATTAGGAAAAGTCTGTGCATCATATCCCATCTTCATAAAACTACTATAAAATTTATCAAAAAATTCTTTCTTTGAAATTTCACTTTTCTTATTGGTTAACATCTCATAGGCGATTTCGCTCATTTTGATACCACAGGGCATAAGCCCTAAATTTTCATGTGCCAGAACTAATGAAATTTTCTGCTTATTATACTTTTCCAATTTACTGTCATTAAAAGCCATTTTTATTGCCGCCAATAAGTAATATAAGTCTATATTCTCCTCACCCCTCTTCCAATCCTTAATTTGATCAATACTTTCTTTATCAATTCCAAAATCAAGAATATTAAAACCTTCAACTTTATGAACATAATATTCAGCCCATAATTCATCCTCAACATAAACTTTTTGCTTAGAAATATTTTTTTTCTGTTGAATAAGATTATTCCACAAAGCATCTTTTCCAAAACCTATGGGAGTTATCGGCCCGATCCCCGTAATGACAATTCGTCGTTTATTCATCTTTTTTTGCCAGTGCCTCTTCAACGGTATCAACAGCCTGCTGTAATGTAATTATTTGCGCGACCTGTTCATCCCTTATTGAAATCTTAAAATACCTTTCAATGGCAACAATAATCTCAATCGCCTACACCGAATCCACATTCAAATCCTTAAAAAAATGCGCTTGCGGTTTCATATCTTCAGGCTCAACATCAATAATTTTCAAAAGCACGCTTTTTAGTTCTGCCTCTATTTGTGATCGGTTCATTCCCATACATTAGCTCCTTTGAAATTTTTTAATAACCAAACAAGAATTGTTCCCCCCAAATGCAAATCCATTGTTTAAGACAATATTTACCATCTGTTCCTTCGCTTTGTTAGGAACACAATCAATGTCGCACTCAGGGTCCGGTGTTTCATAATTGATCGTTGGTGGAATAATATCGGAATAAACAACCAAACAACAAGCAATCGCCTCAATAGCGGATGCCGCGCCCATCGTATGCCCCAGCATCGATTTAATGGAGCTGACAGAAATTTTTTTTGCCCTTCGGCCAAAAACCTCATGTATCGCCTTGCATTCCGCTGAATCATTATGCTGTGTCCCAGTCCCATGCGCGCATATATAATCAACATCCTCTCTTGAAACATCGCTTTCTAAAAGTGCCTTAGTGATACACTGTGCTATACCTTTCACTTGAGGATTGGTCATATGATGAGCGTCACAACTTAGCCCATACCCTAATATCTCGGCATAAATTTCCGCCTTTCGCTTTAAAGCATCCTCCAACGCTTCTAAAACCATAATCCCGGCCCCCTCTCCCACCATCATCCCTTTTCTGTTTTTATCAAACGGCTGGCATCTCTCCGGAGCAATCGCTCCCAGCTGATTAAAACCGGTAAAAGATAAATACGAAAAGGCGTCACTTCCCCCCACAATCATCTTCTGGACTTTCCCTGCCTGCATCATATCAAAACCATAGCCAATGCCATAGTTGCCGGCGGCGCAGGCCGTCGTAAATATCCTCACCGGCCCTTTAAACATAAAAACACCAGCTAAATTGGAAGGAATATTATTGACGGGATAATGTCGAATTAATTTGATATCAACATCGTCTTCCCCTTTTAATGCCCAAACCTCATCAATAGTCTCAATTTCCTGAGCCTCGCCGCCGGTTGTTCCTATGCTCACCCCTGTATATGACTCACTGATTTCTTTTACATCTAAACGGGCATCTCTTAGCGCTAATCGTGTTGCTGCCACCGCTAACTGGGAAGCTCGCCCCATTAATTCGCTTTTTCTTCTACTGAAATAATCCGTCGGCTTGAAGTTTTTTATCTCGCCTCCATAATGCGTTATCTGTTTTGTGGTATCAAATGACTCTACTTTTGATATCCCTGACTTCCCGGCGATCAAGTTTTTCCAGAATTCTTTCCATCCTATCCCGATTGAGCTAGCAACGCCTATTCCCGTGACAACGATTCGTTTTTTCATTTTTGTATAATGCCGACCAGTTCTGATTCGCAAACTTTTTCTTCCCCCACAAAGACCTTAACTTCCATATAAATGCCGTTGGGCAACAACTTAACCATCACCGTCTCGATTCTTAGTTGATCTCCCGGCACAGCAGGCCTAAAAAAATTTGCCTTCACTGAACCTAAAACATAATTGACCCTATGGTCTACCTGAAGATTTTTTGTACTATAAAAAAGCAACATCGCTCCTTGAGCCATTGTTTCAATAAGTAATGACCCTGGCATCATTGGCTTATCGGGAAAATGCGCATTTAAAATCCCATCGTTAATTGTTATATTTTTCAAGGCTACCAATCTTTTGCCGGGCTCCCATTCGAGAACACGATCAATCATCAAAAATGGCGGTTGCTGAGGAAGTATTTTTCTTATCTGATCAATATTCATCATCGAAATTTCCCTACGATCATCACCGAATTGGCTCCATTGGGACTAAAAGCATTAATCATTATATTCATAATATTACTGGATGATTTTCTCTTCTCCAAAACAAAATTTAAGTCACATTCAGGATCTGCTACTTTATAATTGATAAGTTGCGGAACAAAATTTTGCTCCAGCGAGCCCAGAGCCGCCGCTAAAGAAAATCCTCCTGAAGCGCTAAAACTTTCTCCTAAATTTGACTTAACGGATGTCACATAAATGACCTTTACTCGAAAACCAAAAACTTCTTTGATTGCCTTAGCCTCGATCTTATCCGCATCTTGACTTGAATTGGCATTGCTATAAATACAATAAATATCTCCAGGATTTAACTTTGCCGCTTTCAAAGCCATTCTCATTGCTCGAACCATTCCTCGCCCGCTAGGGGTATATTTATAGAATCGTCCCGGATCAAAACATGAAGCCATACCATAAATCTCTCCATAAATATGCGCCCTCCGTTTCATGGCCGCTACCCAATCTTCAACGACAAAGGTTGTTGCCCCTTCCCCTAAAACCATCCCATCTCGTCTTTTATCAAATGGCGCTGATATTGGTTCATGATTCCCATTCAAACCAGATAAAACTTTTAATTTGTAACATCCCAAAAATAATTGGATAGATAAATCTTCCACACTGCCAACCAAAACTTGATTCACCCGATTTAAATCAATGAAATCACAGGCAAAATCTATGGCATCTAGGGCTGAGCACATCCCGGTTGAGATGGTGGAATTAAAACCTGTAATTTTAAATTTTATACCAACCCGGCTAGCCGGAGAATTGCCCACGGTACTTGGGAACACAGATGGATTGACAAATTTTGGACCGTCGAGGAAAGATTCACGATTAAATTTCGAAATACTGCTTAAGCTCCCGAGTGTTGTTCCCACCGAAACTCCTGTTTGAGAAGCGTTCTCCTCATTGATTACCAATTTCGCATCATCTAAAGCTAATTTTGCAGAACACAAAATCAACTTCGTTGCCCGGTCCAAATCCAATAATCCTCGTTTCCCCAAAATAACCGCTGGATCAAAATCGGTTATTTCACCGGCATTCTTAACTTTATATCTTGAGACATCAAATAAGGTAATAGATCTTATCCCTGACCTTCCTTCACGAAGTGATTTCCAATAGGATTCTTTACCGATCCCAATCGGTGAAACTACTCCAATCCCTGTTATGACAATCCGCTTATTCTGCATCAGCTATCTTCCACTTTTAGCTTCTTTCTCAAGAAAATCTCCAATAAATTTTCTATAAATCCCGATGATACGTCCTGCCTTTCGCCAACGATAAGGGTAAATGTGATATACCCCCAATCTTTTGGATAAAGAAAGATCTGATAATTTATGTCTTCGTTTGTATGCTTCTAATTTTTTTAGAGTTTCTTGACTCATTTTGGCTAAAGCTCCTTTCGTATTAATTACTGGCGTTATTTTAACAATTGTAGGTGAAGCGGTCAATCAACTTTACGCAAAAAATGTTAGAATAAATTTCTAAGATTGTCTAAAAGGTGGGATTAGAGGATTGAATTTTGTCTACCATCACAAATTAGCTTCAAATCGTAGAGATAATGCAGACACTGTCAATATCCCGCTGGCGTGAAGTTGGTGTTTAATAAAAACCTCGCTGTTTGATGCGAATTTTTCATTAAGAACTCAGCATTGCCAATTCGATAAATGCTGTTTCTGTCAATGATTAAACCTGGCTTTCCATAAACTCTAGTGACCAGTGTCCTTCATCAACCAATAATCGCGGTTTTCGTGGTATATGTTTATTCTTTTTCTTTGATGTGACTCAACCTGGCACTCCCAGTAACACCTCCATTTTTTCTCATGCGCATTGTAATTGACGTTGGAAATCATTTAAGTCAAATTAAGATAGAAAAAGCCCGATCGTGTCCTTAGAATGTTGATGAGCAACACCGTCAACCATGCCGA
>CAYJUK010000097.1:0-8383 GCA_964373335.1 uncultured Planctomycetales bacterium
AAGAAGGAATCATTAAAGAATTAAATCTTATCCTGAAGGCTGATGTCCAAGGATCCTTGGGGGCGGTGAAAGATTCTTTGGAAAAAATTCCAAGCCAAGAGGTTAAAATTAAATTTATTCATTCAGGGGTAGGGGAAATCAACACCTCGGATGTGATTTTAGCGGTAGCCTCCCGGGCCATTATCATTGGATTTCAAGTCAATATTGAATCAAAGGCTCAGGAGGAATTAGAAAAACAATCGGTGGATGTCCGGCTGTACCGTATCATTTATGATGTGGTTAATGATGTTAAGAAGGCCTTAGAGGGAATGTTGGATCCTAAGCTGAAGAGAAAGTTTTTGGGGCGGATTGAAATCCGTCAGATTTTTAAACATTCCAAAGCTGGGACAGTTGCCGGATGTTTTGTTCAAAAAGGAAAGGTCTTTCGTAGTTCATCCATTGAACTCATCCGTAATGGTCAGGTTGTCCATTCCGGGAAACTTTCTTCCTTAAAACGATTTAAAGATGATATCAAAGAGGTGAGTGAAGGATTGGAGTGTGGGTTAACGATTGACGGCTTTGACCAGTATGAAGTGGGAGATCTGGTTGAAGCCTTTGAAATTGAGCGAATCGAACGCAAGTTGTAAGGTATGAAGAAGATCGTTTTCAGTGCGATGCGCCCGACAGGAAAGCTGCATTTGGGTCATCTGGTGGGTGCGCTCCAAAATTGGGTTGAACTGCAAAATCGCTATCAATGCCTTTTTTGTATCGTTGATTGGCATGCGTTAATGGGAGAATACGAACAGAACAGTAAAGAGATTTATCAGAATATCATCGACATGGCTGTCGATTGGCTAGCCTGCGGCATAGATCCGGAAAAATCAATCCTTTTCATTCAGTCCCAAGTCCCTGAGCATATAGAATTGCACATGATATTATCGTGCATCACTCCTTTAGGCTGGCTGGAACGGAACCCTACCTATAAAGAACAACTGCGAGAATTGGAATCGAGAGATCTTCAAACCTATGGTTTTCTAGGGTATCCTGTTTTGCAGGCGGCGGACATCCTCCTTTACCGTGCCAATGCGGTCCCCATAGGAGAAGATCAGTTGCCTCATATTGAATTGACCCGGGAGATCGCCCGACGATTTAATCATTTGTACGATACGGATTTCTTCCCGGATTGCGAGGCGATTCTTACCCAAAATCCCCGTTTATTAGGACTGGATGGGCGCAAGATGAGTAAGAGTTATCAAAACGCCGTTAATCTTTCTGAATCCAAGGAAGGGATCAAGAAAAAGGTGATGGGGATGTTCACTGATCCCAAAAGAATCAAATTGTCTGATCCCGGGCACCCTGAGGAATGTAATGTCTTTACTTATTATCAAGTCTTTGCTTCTCAAAAGGAGAAGGAGGTTTACGAGTGGTGTACCGGGGCTAAAAAAGGCTGTACGGACTGTAAGCAAATCTTGGCGGATTATCTGGTTGACCGTTTAGAACCCATTCAAGAAAAGAGGCGCCATTTGTTAAAAGATCCCAATCGGATTCGAGAGATCCTTAATGATGGACAGAAAAAGGCGCGCGCTATCTCTCAAGAGAACCTGCGAAAAATAAAAGAATTGGTGTTTTCCCATGGGCTATAAATTAAAATTGGAGATATTTGAAGGTCCGTTAGATTTATTGCTTTATCTGATCAAGAAAGAAGAGATTAATATCTATGATATTCCTATTGCCGAAGTTACCGCCCAGTATATGGGATATATTGAAATGTTGAAGGTCTTGGATTTGGATATTGTAGGGGATTTTCTGGTGATGGCTGCCGAATTGATTAAAATCAAATCCCGGATGCTTTTACCTCCTGACCCGACAGAGAAGACCCCGGAAGAAGACCCGCGCAATGACCTGGTTCAGCGTTTGTTGGAATACAAGAAGTTCAAGGAGATTGCGGATGAACTCGGCACAAAGGAATCCGAACGGCAGATGTTGTTCTCCCGAAAGATAGATACGGAGAGGTTAAATCAATTGAAAGAGGAATCCCGGGAGGTTTATTTTGAGGCCAGTCTCTTTGAACTTATTAACGCCTTGATGAAGGCGATCAATCGAGTCCCCGCCGATGTCTTCCACGAAATCATTAAAGATGAATACACGATTGAGCAAAAAGTCCATGAGATACTTCATTTATTGCTGGATTGTGAACAGGTCAATCTGCAGGATCTCTTTAATAAATCTCAGAGTAAAATTGAGGTGATTGTTACCTTTTTAGCCATCCTGGAGTTGATCCGATTGAAAGAAGTCCTGGTGGTTCAGAAGATGGCCTTTGAAGAGATTATCATCCTTAGAAATAAAGAAAACATCTGCGCCTCTGAACCAAGGACGGGATCTTAAATTTATGGCCGAGGAAGCCCGAAAAATCATCTTAGGACAAGAAACAGAAGAAGACCAAATCGTCAGCTTGTCTTTGCGGCCTTCTCATTTCAGTGAATTTATCGGACAGAAGGACCTGGTAGAAAATCTGCGGATTGCTATTCAAGCGGCCAAGAAACGGGGGGAACCCCTGGAACATCTACTTTTCTCCGGCCCTCCGGGCCTGGGGAAGACCTCTCTGGCATATATTATTGCCAAAGAGATGGATAGCCGCATCACGGTGACATCGGGGCCGGCGATTAACCGAGCAGGAGACTTGATTGGGATCTTAACCAATCTCGGACAAGGAGATATCCTGTTTATTGATGAAATCCATCGTTTATCAAAGGTGGTGGAGGAATTTCTTTATCCGGCCATGGAAAGTTTTAAGATTGATTTTATCGTGGATAAAGGACCTTATGCCAAGAGCATCAATTTTAATTTAAAACCGTTTACCCTGATAGGAGCAACGACGCGTAGCGGACTTTTAGCTTCCCCTTTACGGGATCGATTTGGAATTTTTCACCATTTGGATTTCTACGTGGCCGATGACTTGGCCCAGATCGTATTAAATTCCTCCCGGAAGTTAAATATCATTATTCAGAAAGAGGCCACTGAAGAGATTGCTCATCGAGCGCGGGGAACGCCGCGGATTGCGAATCGTTTGCTAAGAAGGGTCAGGGATTATTCCCAGGTCAAGACATCCCAAACTGATATTGATAAAATGATCATTGAAAAGGCTATGCAGTCCTTAGGGATTGATCAAGGAGGATTGGACGATATTGATCGTCGTCTTCTCAATTGCATAGCAGATCAATATCAGGGGGGGCCGGTGGGGATTGAGGCCCTGGCCGCCACTCTCAATGAAGAGGTGGACACGATTGTCGATGTCATTGAACCGTATCTTTTAAAAGCTGGTTTTTTAAGAAGGACTGCCCGGGGAAGAGAATTGACGGAAATGGCCTGGCATTATTTAAATAAAGGATCATTGTTATCGGGCCAATCGCAACAAAAGTTATTTTAATGATGTGACCGGAAAGATTTTGAAAATGTCTTCAAGAAAATTCCTCCCTACGGTCGTCATTTTTTTTTCTGTCTAGGGGAGGAATTTTTAGCAGTTAGTAAAATTTTATATACTTTTCTATACTGTAAAAAATAATGGGAGAGATGGCCAGATTAATTATAGGGTTGGGTTTTCTCATGATAATCATGGGGGTACTCTTGCTTTTATTCGAAAGATTACCGGGTATGGGTAAACTTCCTGGTGATATCCTGATTAAGAAGGAGAACTTTACATTTTATTTCCCCCTCACGACCTGTCTTTTGATCAGTTTGGTAATGAGTCTTATTTTCCTTCTGTCGCATCGTAAATAATTACCCTCAAATAAAGTGAATCAGTCGTTTGTTGAAATAACTTTTTCACACTGGCAAGGGTGTGTTCCGCCGGCATTGAATGACCCACGATCAGCAATGACCCGGGATGAACACGAATGGCGGCCAGTGGAGCCGCAGTTTTGTCCTTGAAATCTTATGAAAGATAAACGAATGAGTTATATACCCCTGATTAATCAAGTTTTCGTATTAAGAAAATGCTTGTTTAACCCCACATTTTGCATTCCAAAATTGGGGTTTAATGAAAACCTCGCTGTTTTGTGCGAAGTTTTCATTAAGAACAAGTATATTTTGGGATTTATAGTCATTTTCTTTTTAAACTTCTCTACGGGCAGCGGCGCCGGGGCTGGATACTCGGGAGAAAAAGTCCGGGTGGCTATCTTTCAAGATATTTCGGAATTTCGTTTATCGGTGTCAGGTCCTTATAAAATTATTGATCCGTCTCCATTAAAATTGTTGAAATATGGGAGGGCTATGAGGCAGCTTATGGTCCAGGCAAACCCGCAGGGTATTCAAATCGGGAAAAATTTATATGCCTTGGATCGGTTGCGGATCATTGACCCTAAAAGTTTTACGATTGAATATCAAAATGGGAAAAGACAATTTCGTGGTCAATTAGATATTATCAAAAAGGTCAATGGTCGATTTCTTTTGGTGAATACCATAGATCTGGAAGACTATATTAAAGGGGTTTTGTATCATGAGGTGTCCCATCGTTGGCCCCTGGAGGTCCTGAAGGCGCAGGCGGTCGCTGCCAGAACCTATGCCCTCTACCGTATGAGTGAAAATGTTTCTCAAGAATTTGATGTGACCGGTGATATTTATGCTCAGGTATACGGGGGCAAGACCGCCGAACGGTATCGAACACGCTTGGCCGTTAATAAGACTCAAGGGCAGATCATGACCTTTCAGGGGAATATCATCCCGGCTTATTTCCATGCCACTTGCGGGGGCATGACGGAGGATGTGAGTGAACTTTTTAAGCAATCCCTGCCTCCTTTAAAGGGGATTACCTGTTCTTATTGTGCTTTATCACCGCATTATCGTTGGAAGAAGGATTTCCGTTCTAAAAATGTTCAGGACAAATTGAATGAGCACGGGTATCATCTCGGGCTCATAGAAGAGATCAGGATCCATGAGAGAAACTTAAGCGGCCGCATAAGAAAATTAGAGATTAAAACTCGAGATGGAAAAGTCACTCCAATTTCCGGCAAGGATTTTCGTCAGATTCTGGGACCCAACGAAGTGAAAAGTAATAATTATCAGGTGAACATGCGGGGTTATTATTTTGACTTGGGTGGGCAGGGGTGGGGACACGGTATAGGTTTGTGCCAGTGGGGGGCCTTTGCTATGGCCCGCAAACGTTATCACTATGATGAGATATTAAAGTATTATTATCCTGGAATTGAAATCGTCATTCGGGAGTCTGAAAGAAATTAAAATATGCAGCTCAAAGAATTTGGTTACTCCTTACCCAAGGAGCTGATCGCCTTTTATCCTCTGAAACAAAGAGATCAAGCCCGTTTGATGATCGTCGATCGGACCAAAAGAACTATCCGCCATGATCTTTTTGCGAACGTGGGGAAATATCTTCCTCCCCGCAGTACGATAGTTCTTAATGATAGTAAGGTTATGCCCGTCAGATTGTTTGGTTTGACAGACTCGACCCAAAAAAAAGTGGAGATCTTTCTCTTAAGAAAGCTAAAAGATAATCGATTCGTGGCCTTATTGCGTCCTTTAAAAAGATTGAAGGACGGAGAAAAGATTATTTTTAACAATAATGGGCTCGCTGCTCAGGTCGTTGACTTTAAGAATCGGATAGTCCAATTTAACCAACACCGCATTTCGAAATATCTGGATCAAATCGGACATATGCCGTTACCTCCTTATATTAAAAGAGAAGATGAGCCCTCCGACCGCAATGATTATCAGACGGTCTACGCGAAGAAACCGGGTTCTGTCGCCTCACCAACAGCGGGACTCCATTTTACTATCCCTTTATTGAAGAGCTTATCTGGAGATGGTCATCAATTGATCAAGGTCACTTTGCACGTGAATTACGGAACCTTTCAAACGGTCCGAGCCGAGGATATTCGCAATCACAGGATGCAGGCGGAAGATTACCACATGACACGGCAAAGTCATCAAACCCTCAAACAGGCTAAGGAAGAAGGACGCAAGATTGTTGCTGTGGGGACAACGAGTTTACGAGTCCTGGAGACTGTCTTTGACAATCATCCTTTAAAGGCAAGCACGGATTTGTTTATTTACCCGGGGTATGCCTTTAAGATGGCGGATATTCTTATCACAAATTTTCATCTTCCTTACAGCACCCTTTTGATGTTAGTCTATGCCTTTGGATCTCCGGATTTAATGCGGGAAGCCTATCAAATAGCCAGGGAAGAGAAGTATCGATTTTATAGTTATGGAGATGCGATGATTATAATTTAACCCCAATTTCGGTGCGCCAAGAGAAAAAATTTCTTCCGAGGAGGCATCACCGGGCAAACTTTTGCACAAAATTTTCCCGCGACTTAGACGAGAATCAGTTTCTATTGCAAAATTGGGATTTAAGGTTTTGGAAAAGGAGTTCATGTTTACTTTATTAAAAAAAGATGAAAAGACAAAGGCTCGGCTGGGACGGCTTGAAACAGCTCATGGGATGATTGAATCGCCGTTTTTTATGCCAGTGGGAACCAACGCGACCGTGAAAGGATTGTCCGCAGAAGATCTTCTATCCCTGGGAGCCCAAATTATCCTTTCGAATGCTTATCATTTGTATCTCCGGCCAGGAGAACAGGTTATTCAGAAGGCTCAGGGGTTACATCCTTTTATGAGCTGGGAGAAGTCTATTCTCACGGATAGCGGCGGATATCAGGTTTTTAGTTTAACCAAATTCAGAGAGATTACGGATGAAGGGGTGAAATTCAGATCGCATTTAGATGGAAGCACGCATTTTTTTACTCCGGAGATCGTCATTCAATTTGAGAAAATGCTCGGTTCAGATATTATCATGCCCTTGGATGAATGCGCTCCCTACCCTTGTGAAAGAAAACAAGCCCAGAGGTCGGTTGAGAGAACCACTCAATGGGCTAAACGATCAAGGCATTATTTTGACGAGCTTAGAAAATCTCAAAACCATCAATCTCTCTTTGGAATTATTCAGGGTGCAACTTTTCGGGATTTGCGGGAAAAATCTGCGGAAGAAATCTTGGCCTTGGATTTTGCAGGATTCGCTATCGGGGGAATCAGTGTGGGAGAGCCGGTTGATGTTATGTTTGAAACCCTCCTTTGGGTCATGCCATTCTTGCCAGAGCATAAGCCTCGTTATTTGATGGGAGTGGGCCTGCCAGATCAAATGGTATGCGCTGTCGCCGAGGGAATTGATATGTTTGATACCTGTGTGCCCACTCGTTACGGACGTCACGGGTCCGCCTTTACATCGGAAGGGAAGATTGTTTTAAGAAATGCAGAATTCTCCCTGGATCCAGGTCCCATTGATAAAAATTGTGATTGTTTTGTCTGTCAAAGGTATTCTCGCAGTTATCTGCGGCATTTGGTCAATATGAAAGAAACCTTAGGCTTAAGGCTTATTTCTTACCATAACGTTTATTTTTATCATAGGCTCATGAGGATGATAAGGGAAGCCTTGCGGGAGAATCGGTTTGCAGAATTTAAAAACAAATTTTTATCAACTTATATGGCGGAACCCCAGGAAGCGATAAAAAGCGAATGTTAAGGATTGATGTCCTGACCATTTTTCTTAAAGGTTTATCAGCCTTTTTGCAGGATTCCATCTTGAAACGGGCTCAAGAAAAAAAGAAGGTCAAAGTCCGGGTGTATGATTTGAGGGATTTTACTAAAGATCGCCATCGGAAGGTCGATGACCGCCCCTTCGGTGGCGGGCCGGGGATGGTCCTGATGCCGGGGCCAATCTTTGATGCCGTTAAGAAAATCAAGGGTCAAAGGAGGGGCAAGGTTCTGCTGATGGATCCTGGCGGCCGGCCTTATCGGCAAAAAATGGCCCAAAGATTATCCCGAGAAAAGAATCTTTTGATCATTTGCGGTCATTATGAAGGGGTTGATGAGCGTGTTCGACACAAACTTGTTGATGAAACGATTTCTATCGGAGATTATGTCTTAACCGGCGGAGAGCTGCCGGCCCTAGTTGTGATTGATAGTATTGTTCGCCTTATCCCCGGGGTGTTAGGAAGATCTGAGTCCCTTCAGGAAGAATCTTTTGAACAGAATCTTTTGGATTTCCCTCATTATACCCGTCCAGCCAATTTCCGCGGGATGAAGGTTCCCGGGGTTTTGTTGTCAGGCCATCATCAGGAAATCTCGCGGTGGCGTCAAAGTCAAAGAGACTTAAGAACATGCCAGGTTCGACCGGATATGTTGACGTAATCCCTTAGCGGATAGAGGTTATCCACCGATGTCAAATCTTTTGTATTTTTGCCTGGTGTTCATAAAAATTCTTGAAACTTTAAAAATGGTTAGTATCTACACAATTATACTGAATCTTTATTTAAGAAAAAAACATATTCTCCTATAATAAACATTTTATCTTCTAGTTGTGATTATCTAACAATATAATCAAAAAGGTATA
>CAYJUK010000098.1:0-7571 GCA_964373335.1 uncultured Planctomycetales bacterium
TTTTCTTTATCAATCACCCGGGTGATTCTAACACTTGTCTTCTCCTATCTGGGTGCGGTCATGGCCATGCGCGGGAAAGATGAATTTAATGTGATTATTCCTTATGTCCGATTTAAGCGCCAAGAAATGAATGAGGGGGTGATCCTCCTGGATACAAGCGCCATTATCGACGGAAGAATCGCCGATATTTATAAGACAAACTTTATGCAGGGAAGCATCGTTGTCCCCCGCAGTATCCTGCTGGAATTGCAGAAGATCGCTGATTCTCATGATCCTTTAAAACGGCAGAAAGGCCGTCGGGGGCTTGATATCCTGAAAGTGATGCAGTCCGACAGCCAATTAGGTTTCCGGATTCAAGAGGATGAACTGCCGGGCAACGAGGATACCGATACCAAATTAATCAAATTAGCCAAGCTGATGGAGGCCGATATCTGTACAACGGATTATAACCTCAATCGAGTGGCTTCTCTTCAAGGTGTGGGAGTATTAAATATCAATGACCTTGTCCACGCGGTGAAGGCCATGGTTATCGCCGGCGAGGAGTTAGAGGTCCGACCCTTGCGGGAAGGCAAAGAGCCCCATCAAGCCGTCGCATATCTGGATGACGGGACAATGGTGGTCGTGGGGGACGCCCGTAAGTTGATCGGACAGAAGATCAAGGTCAAGGTCACCTCGGTCTTGCAGACCCAAGCGGGGAGGATGATCTTTGCGAGAATAGCCCCGGAAGAAGAAAATCACCGGAGAGAAAGGCCCTCATGAAAACACAGGCGGTGATTCCCGCGGCAGGAGCCGGAAAGCGATTGGGAGGGGAGCGGCCGAAATTATTGGTTGAACTGCTGGGGAAGCCGATCTTGATTCACACCTTAGAGATCTTTGAGAATTGTCCTTTCGTCGACAGCGTGATAGTGGCGGTTTGTTCTGATTATTTATCGGAGTACCGGAGGATCATCAGCGCATCCTCTTTGAAGAAAATAAAAAGTATCGTGATCGGGGGATCGACGCGGGCAGAGTCCGTAGCCCGGGGGCTTCAATCTCTGGATGAAAAGACCGAGATCGTTGTGATTCATGACGGGGCTCGTCCTTTGGCCAGCCCGGTGATGATCCAACAGGCGATCAGCCAATGTCAGACATGCCGGGCGGTGGTCGTTGGGGTCCCGGTGAAGTCAACGATCAAAAGGGTTGATCCCCATCATTTCATCGTGAAGGAAACATTGGAAAGAAAATCCCTTTGGGAAATCCAAACCCCCCAGGTTTTTCAAAAGGATCTGATTGTCGAGGCCTATAAGAAAATGAAAGCGGTTCCGGTCACCGATGACGCGAGTTTGGTTGAGCAGTTAGGAGTTCCGGTGACGATTCTCCCGGGGGAATACACCAATATCAAGATCACAACAGAAGAAGATTTGATTTTAGCCGAGACATTTCTTAAGAGGGGGATCGCATTAAACGCTTGACGATAAGATCAAAGAAGAAATTATTACCCCGACGCCGCGACGCCCCTTTCTTGAGAAGGAGGAGGGAAGGCGTTTCTGCTGGGGTTCTCTGGCCAGTCTTTCGTCCGGGCCAGGACGGCCCGCCCGGTGGGGCTCTTCCTTTTAGGTTTGGGATTGGGTACGATGTCCATAGGCTAGTGAAGGGCCGAGCCCTGATCATAGGGGGAATTTCTATCCCTTTCGAGAAAGGATTGCTGGGACATTCCGATGCCGATGTGCTTTTGCACGCGATCTGTGACGCCTTGTTGGGAGCCTTAGGACAGGGAGACATTGGTGAGCACTTTCCTCCCGGTGATCCAAGGTTCAAGAACAGCAGCAGTTTAGTCCTCCTGCGCAAGGTCATGACCCGGGTGAAAGTTCAGGGATACCGGGTGGGTCAGATCGATAGTGTCCTCCTAGCCGAGAGGCCTCAGATTAATCCGGTGAAAATCCGGATGCGCCGGGGGATTGCCCGGGTCTTAGGGATTGATATCAGTTGTGTGAATATCAAGGCCACCACTCAGGAAGGATGCGGCTTTATTGGACGGCAAGAAGCCATGGCCGCTTATGCCACGGCCTTATTGATCGCGGAACAATAGAAGAATTCATGATGTAATAAAAAAGTGAGGGCAGGTTTATGATTTGGATATTAATTCTCCTGAATATCATAGTCTTTCTCCTGGTGATTTCTGTTGTGTTCGCCGATGAGATTAAGGCGACCAGGGAACGAGATCCCGCGGCCAGAAATAACCTTGAGGTCCTTCTGCTTTATCCCGGACTTCATGCCATTATTGCTTATCGTACGGCTCATTTTTTGTGGAAGAGACATATTTTTTTTATCCCCCGGATTATTTCTCAATGGGTCCGCTTTTTTACCGGCATTGAGATCCATCCGGGAGCGGCTATAGGGAAAGGACTTTTTATTGATCACGGCATGGGGGTCGTGATTGGCGAGACCACGATCATCGGTGAGAATGTGACCCTTTTTCAGGGGGTCACATTAGGGGGCACGGGAAAAGAAAAGGGCAAACGGCATCCCACCCTGGGGGACAATATCGTTGTGGGTGCCGGCGCCAAGGTCCTGGGCAACATTGAAATCGGCTCTAATTCTTACATCGGTTCCAATGCGGTTGTGATCAAGAGTGTTCCCCCGAATACGACTGTGGTCGGCGTCCCCGGGCGCGTCACGAAGCAAGACGGCAAAAAGATGGATACCCTGATGGACCATGTTCATGTTATTGATCCGGTGATGCACAGCATGAATGATTTGCTGAAAAGGATTAAGGCCCTGGAAGACCAGCTGATGAAAAAGGACTAAACCCTCGATGACGATCCATGTCTTTAATACCTTAACAAAGAAAAAAGAGGAATTCGTTCCCTGGGAAGGGAAGACCGTGAAGATGTATTCCTGCGGGGTGACTGTTTATGATCAGTGCCACATCGGTCATGCCCGCAGTCTTTATGTTTTTGATCTGATGAGAAGGTATCTTAAGTCCCGGGGCTTTCAAGTCCGATTCGTGCGCAACATCACGGATGTGGATGATAAGATCATCAACCGGGCCAAAGAATTAAAGAAGGATTGGGCTGAAGTTGTTGCGGAAAACATAGCCTCCTATTATCAGGATATGCAAGATTTAGGGATTGAGCGGGCTGATATCGAACCGCGGGCCACCGAAAATATCGCTGAGATGATCAGGCTGATTGAAAGGCTGCTTAAAAAAGGCGCGGCCTATGTGAAGAATGGGGATGTTTACTTTGCCGTCCGTCAATTCCCCGCCTATGGAAGGCTTTCCGGCCAGGGCATTGATAAAATGCGGGAGGCGGTGCGCATCGAGCCCGATGAGAAGAAGGAAGACCCTTTGGATTTTGCTTTATGGAAGAGATCGAAGGAGGGGGAGCCCAGCTGGGACAGTCCCTGGGGCCCGGGCCGGCCGGGCTGGCATATGGAGTGTTCTTGTATGAGTTTAAAACACTTAGCCTGTGAGACACTCGATATCCACGCCGGAGGCCGGGATTTGATCTTTCCCCATCATGAAAACGAGATCGCCCAGGTCGAAGCGGTCAGTGATAAGCCTTTTGCCAAATACTGGATTCACCACGGGCTGCTGACGATTAAGGGACAGAAGATGTCTAAGTCCTCCGGGAATTTCATCAGCCTCCTGGAGGCCATAAAAAATTATGGAGCCGATAATCTGAAATTTTTTTTCCTCGGCTCTCATTACGCCAGCCCCATCGATTTTTCCCCGGAACGCTTGATCGAGGCCGGCAAGCAAAAGGCTAGTTTTTATGAATTTTTTGATAAAGTCCATACCTGGCGTTTATGGGACGGCCATCAGCCGAATCCCTGTCTTAAGAATGAAATGGAGAAGATCAACGCCTTGACCGCCCGTTTTGCCGAGGCCATGGATGATGATTTTAATACCCCAGAGGCCTTGGCGAGTTTATTCGAGTTGATCGACCTGGGTGCCCGTCTGATTTCCGCCAATAAAGAAGAGGGTTTCCGTAAGGTCTATGAACATGTGTCTCAATGTTTTCAACGGCTCGGTCTTCAGGTGAAACCAGGATTAAATTTATCTGCAGCGGCGGAAAGGTTAATCCAGCAGAGAGGGCTGGCGCGGGTCAATAGAGATTTTGCTTTAGCCGATCGTCTGCGGATAGAAATCCGGGACAAATTTAGATTAAATTGTGTGGATACGGACGGGGGGATGGCCCTGACCGATGGATAAAAATGACTGGCAAATTCATCACCTTTGAAGGTTCGGAAGGATCGGGGAAAAGTACCCAGGCTCAATTGATCTTTCAATATCTCCGGAAGAAAAAGATCCCTGCCGTGTTTTTGCGTGAGCCGGGAGGGGTCAAGATCAGTGAGGCGATCCGCCGTATTCTTCTCGATGTGCAGAACCAACAGATGTCAAAAGAATGCGAGATGCTGCTGTATATGGCGGCCCGGGCCCAACTGGTCAGCGAAGTGATTCTTCCCGCTTTTAAAAAAGGCAAGGTCGTGCTCGGCGACCGGTTTTTAGACTCGACCATTGTTTATCAAGGGTATGGCTGCGGAATAGACCTGGCGCTGATCAAGAAGATCGGGGCCCTGGTGACACATCAGCGCCAGCCGGATTTGACTTTTCTGTTTGACCTCGATGTCCGAGAAGGACTCTCTCGCTTAGGGCGGAAGAAAGACCGGATTGAAGAACGTTCCCTTCAATATCATAATCGGGTTCGGCAGGGCTATCTGACACTGGCCCAGCAAGAGCCGCGCAGGATTCGGGTGATCCCTGCTGATCGAAGCCGGACTGAGATTCATTCCATTGTCCGGAAACATGTTGACCGGCTTTTAAAGATTAAATGAAGGAAGAGGGTCAGACCCCGGGTCGGTGCTCTTGCAGAGGGATAAAGAATGATTAAACTAACAAAAAAACAAGCAGAGCTATATAAACAGAGATGGCAGCAAATAGAGTCAATACAAACTCAAGAACTTCGATCAACACCCATGTCCTTAAAATTTAAGCAGCTTTGTTTGCTTATGAATTTTTTTTATTCCCGGCAACTCAATAGAGAAAGAGAAAAAGAAGTCAGTGTCATCCGAAGACGCTGGATCATACTTAAGAAAAATGACCGTCGATAAAAAGAATATTGTCTTTTTCGAGGATGTTTTAAAAGATTTGCTCTTGTGGTTTAGAAATTCTCCAGGGGAATTTCTAATCATTGGGGGAATTGCCGTATCTCTCTTGACGCGCCCTCGGACGACTCAAGATGTTGATGTGTTAAGTTTGCTTAATGAATCCCAGTGGGGGGAGTTTCTCAAAATAGGCCAACGATTTGGATTTGAAGCCAGGAGGGGTGATGTCCTGGATTTTGCTGAGAAGAATCGAGTCATGTTACTTCGGCATTTGAAAAGCGGCGTCAATATTGATATTTCTTTCGGGTATCTTCCTTTTGAAGAAGAGAGCATCAGGCGAAGGACTTTTCACAAAGTAGGGCCTTTGCGAATTCCCTTACCCACACCCGAAGATCTGATCATCATGAAAATGGTGGCGCATAGATCTCAAGACATGATTGATGTCAAAACTATTTTACAAACCTATCCTAAATTGGATCGTCAAAGAATTCAAAAATGGGTCAAGGAGTTTTCTAAAGTGTTAGAAAATCCTGGGATTTTGTCCGATTTGAAGAAGATCATGAAAAATTTGAAGTCATGATTTAGCGAAGGGGACAGACCCCTTGGGCGGCAAAGGACGGCAAAGGGACACATCCCCAAATAGGATGTCCCCATGAATTCAATGAGTTCAAAATAAAGGATACATGATGATTGGATATGTGACGCTGGGAACCAATAACAAGCAGAGGGCAGAAAAATTTTATGACGAACTTTTAAAGGAAATCGGCGCCGGGCGTTTTATGGAGACTGATCAGTTCACGGCTTATTCGGCATCGCCGGATAAGCCCGGGATCGGGATTACGATTCCCTATGACGGCAAACCGGCCACGGTCGGCAACGGTTCCATGGTCGCCCTGCAAGTCGATAGTCCGGAAAAAGTCAATTCGTTTTACACCAAGGCGATTGCCTTAGGCGCTCAAGACGAAGGCAAGCCTGGTCCCAGGGGTGAGAGCGGATTCTACGCCGCCTACTTCCGCGATTTGGACGGAAACAAGCTGAACGTGTTTTGCTTTGTGGGTAAAGATTAAGGACACAGGACACATCCCGATATATACCGCGTCTCAAAAATTTTGCAATATTTCATCTCAGAAAAACGCGGCACCAACTTTCCTTTAAAAAGCTTTATGGTAGTTGGTACTGCACTTTCTCAATCTGAATTCAAGATTAAGGGGGTGCAGTACTTTCTTCCAAAATATATTTCAGGAAAGAAAGTGCGGTATTATCCCTCGTATTTCTTGGATCAAAAGTGTTTTGGATCTTACAGAACTAATGAAGGCAGGGATAGGATGTGTCCCTATTGTCCCGCATAAAGCCAATGCCTAAAAAATTAACCAAAACCGATAGTTACAGGACTCTGGTGAGCAAAATCTCGCAAGAGCTTTCGCAGCTTGAGTTTTTCTTAAAGCAGCGGACGGCGGTGGGGCACTGGAAGATTGGTAAGTACATCCACGAGCACCTTCTGGCGAATAAAGAAAGGGCTAAGTATGGGACGACCTTTTACGAACGATTGGCCAAAGATGTTGATCGCGACGTCTCCACGCTGCAGCGTTCGGTGCAGTTTTATCGGGCCTACCCAATTCCCGTCCTGGGACGGGAATTGACGTGGGGGCATTATAGGCGGCTAATGACCGTTAAAGATAAAAGCCAGAGAAAGAAACTTGAGGATCAGATACTTCAAAGAAATTGGGACACTCACAAAGTTCAGGAATATCTCAACACCAAACGTGAGCTGGCCGCTACCGGCAAAGACGACAGACCCGTCGTGCAGTTGACCTTCACCCGCGGGCGGCTGAGCACCTACCCGATCGCTTACGCCAATAAGACATTCGTTGAAAGAAGTCCGCTGGTCCTGGACTTGGGGTTTCGCCAGCAGTATCTCATTCCTAAAACAGCCGCGCGGTTTAAGGAGGGCGATCATGCCGAGATTGTCTTTGAAAAAGGTGATTTGTCCGGGGTCAGGAAGATTGATGGTTTGAAGACGGAACTGTTTACCTATCTGGCCAGGGTCGAGAAGATCATTGACGGCGATACCTTTTTAGTCGCCTTTGATTTCCATCTGGAGGTATCCATCAGCCAGAAGCTTCGTCTGCGGGGCATCGACTGCCCCGAAATCGAAACCGAGGAAGGGAAGCGGGCCAAACGGTTTGTCGAGGCCCGTCTGAAGGGTTGTGATTTTATCATTGTGAAAACCTACAAAGACCGCTCCGATAAGTTTGATCGGTATCTGGCGGACGTGTTTTACAAAGCCGGAGAAAGCGACCCTGCAGTTGTTGCTAAAGAAGGGACTTATCTCAATCAAGAATTATTAAACGAACGCCTGGTCAGACCGTGGCCGTAGAAGTTGAGGAATCGGGACAGGAGGCATCGGGGACGGGAGGCATCGGGAGGCATCGGGACACATCCCAAAAAATGAAGTTTCCCGAATCCTAGATCGGAATAGCAAA
>CAYJUK010000098.1:7581-8378 GCA_964373335.1 uncultured Planctomycetales bacterium
TTTTTCTTTTTTGAACTACCTTAACCCTTACTTTTTTTTTGTTGCATACGAAATATTTCTCCGGCAAATACCCGGGCTGCAAGCCGTCATTTCTTTTTTTAATAGGACTGTGAACGGATTTTATCGTCCAGTCGGAGGCTATTTCTTAAAATTGACCCATATGGCTTTTGGTTCCGATCCATTTTGGTATCACGTTGTTAATCTGATCTTGTTTTGTGTTATCGGCGTGTTTTTTTTATTTCTCGTCGACTTATGGCATGCCCATAGCGGGGCTGACCGAAGCAAAGCCAGGCAGGTGGCGTTACTTTCCGCCTGTCTTTATTGCGTCCATCCCATCAACAATATGATAGTTAACTATATATCAGCCAGCATATTGGCTTTCTTTGTCATTTGTATGCAGATCAGTTTTATTTTTTTTATCCTGTCTTATGATAGTAAGAATAAATTCTATTATCCATTAAGCATCTTTTTTTATTTGTGCAGTCTTCTTTCTCATGAAATGAGTTTTATCTTACCGGTTTATCTCGTTATGTTCGCCCGATATTTTAAAGGCCAGCGCTTTAGGACAGCAGCATGGCACGTCACGCCCTATTTAATAATTCTGGCGCTCTATTTATTTGTCCGTCTGCGTCTTAACTCAAGGCCAATAGACGCCTTGCTCCATCTGCCTATATCCGCCGGGGCCTTCTTTGCTGCCCTTTCCGAACTTGTCCAATGGTATAGCATCAAGTTATGTGTTCCTTACGACCTGCTGTTCCTTTGGGACGTACCGGTTCATCCTGAAAATCCCTGGGCCC
>CAYJUK010000099.1:0-8150 GCA_964373335.1 uncultured Planctomycetales bacterium
AAATCTTTTAATGCCTTCATTGCCAAAGAATCATCAACGACAACCGTTACCTCCAAGCTCTTTGAAGGCCTCACCTCGATTAATGGTGTCACCGCTCAAGTTGAACCCCATTTGGCAGAACGATGGGAGATCAGAGAGGACGGCCTGGAGTGGATATTTTATTTGCGACGTGATGTCACTTGGTTTGATGGACATCCCTTTACCGCGGAAGATGTTGTTTTTACCTTTAATGATCTGATTTACAATGAAGAGATTCCAACTTCTGCCCGTGATATCTTTACAATCGAAGACAAGATTTTCAAGGTTGAGAAAATCGATGACTACACGGTCAAATTTATCCTGCCGGTCAGATTCGCCCCTTTCTTAAGAGGAATGACTCAAGAGATCCTGCCGGCCCATAAGCTAAAAACCGTCGTCAAAAATGGACAATTTAATTTCACCTGGGGGATTGATACGGATCCCAATGAGATTATTGGGACCGGTCCCTATCAATTGATTCAATACCGGCCAGGAGAACGATTGGTTTTCCAAAGAAATCCTCATTATTGGATGAGATCTCAGGAAGGGGACCCTTTGCCCTATATTGAAAAGATTATTTTATTGATTGTCCAGAATCAGGATACGGCTCTACTTAAATTTATGGATGGAGAATTGGATTCTCTTTCCGTTCGGGGTATGGACTTTCCATTACTGAAACCTCTGGAAAAGGAAAGGAATTTTACCATTTATGACGTCGGCCCTGACTTTGGGAGTAATTTCATTACCTTCAATCAAAATAGGGATCGTAATCCCAAGACAAACACGCCCTTTGTGGAGCCCAAAAAATTGGCCTGGTTTACAAATCATGATTTTCATCGGGCAGTGGCTCACTCCATTGATAAGAAAAAGATCATTGAGATTTTAATGAATGGACTTGGCTTTCCACAGCATGGCCCTATGAGTCCCAGCGCGGGATTTTTTTATAATCCGAATGTCGTACAATATGATTATGATCTGCAAAAGGCTCAACAGGTTTTGACCCAAGCCGGGTTCCTCGACCGCAATGGGGATGGACAGATTGAGGATTCTCAGGGGAATCCCGTGGAATTTAATCTCTACACAAATTCCAGCAGTCCGGAACGCATCCAAATCGCCGCTATTATTCGCCATGATTTACAGCAACTCGGGATGAAGATCAATTTTTTGGCCTTGGAGTTTAATAATTTAGTCAGTAAATTGAACTCCACATTTGAGTGGGATGGGATTATTATCGGACTGACCGGGGGAGAAGAACCGCACTTTGGCAAAAATGTCTGGTCTTCCGATGGTCAATTGCACATGTGGCATCCTCAGCAGAAAGCTCCGGCAACGGATTGGGAGAAGAGAATCGATGAGATTTTTACCTTTGGGGTCCAGGAATTGGATGAGTATAAACGTAAGGTACTCTATGATGAATCTCAATTGATTGTGTCTCAGCAGTTGCCGATGATTTATACCGTATTAAATAGTACGATTTATGCCATTCGCAATAAATTTGAGAATCTTCAGCCTACCAGTTATGGAGGAGCCTTTCATAATTTAGAACGGATCTCTATTAAAAAAGGAATTCAGATCAATGAAAGATAAAGAATAAAGGAAATCCTGGTGAAAATCGGTAACCTTATTATATCCATGATAATATAGGATGTTATTGTTTTGTTTCGCTTCATCATAAAAAGATTATTAATGGCAATCCCTCAGCTGTTGGGGATTTCTTTGATCACCTTTGCCTTGATGCAGATGACTCCCGGGAATTTTTATGACTCTCTTAAAATGGACCCGCAGATATCGGAAGATACAATAAAACGGTATGAAAGATTATATCATTTGGATGAACCTCTTTTTAAGCAATACGGGTATTGGTTAAAAAATCTTTGCCGATTCGAGTTTGGTTATTCCTTCTTTTACAATATCCCTGTCTCAGAAATCTTATCCAGCCGGCTTTTGAATACTTTCATTTTATCTTTTGCCAGTTTTCTTTTTACCTGGCTGATAGCGATTCCCTTAGGAATCTGGGCGGCTTTGCATCATAACCGCTTAACAGACCGCTGTCTGCAATTTCTTTCTTATTTGGCTTTATCGAGCCCCAGTTTTTTAGTGGCGATGATTTTATTATTTTTAGCCAGTCAATCGAGTCTTCTCCCTTTAGGGGGAATGCACAGTGCGCATTATGATGATCTCAATTGGTGGGAAAGGACGATAGATCTCCTGCGGCATTTGATTATTCCTACCCTGGCCATATCCATCGCCTCCGTGGGGGCCCTGCAGCGTATTATGCGGGGAAGCATGCTGGACGTTCTCCGGCAACAATATCTCTTAGCCGCGCGCGCCCGGGGCCTGCCGGAACACCGCGTGATTTATCGTCATGCCCTGCGAAATGCCTTTAATCCCTTGGCCACGTTATTAGGGTATGAATTTTCCAGCCTCTTGAGCGGTGCCGCATTCGTTGAGATTATTTGCAGCTGGCCGGGATTAGGATCCCTTCTGTTGACTGCGGTTCAATCCAAGGATGTCTATCTGGTTATGGCCAGTATGATGATGGGATCAATCTTGTTTTTGGTAGGGAATCTTCTCGCAGATCTTTTGTTAGCGGCTGTGGACCCGCGCATACGATATGATTAAACCCGCAAAACCAAAGACCCAATTTCAAATTGCGGTTATGACCTTTCGTCAAAACCGGCTGGCGATGATATGTTTTTGGGTCTTGTGTCTCCTTTATCTGGGAACCTTCTTTGCTGATTTCTTGGCTCCCTATTCCTATAAGAATGAAGATCGCAATTTTTCCTATAGCCACCCAACGCCTCTTCAATTTTTTGATGAGCAAGGGCAATTCCGCTGGCCGTTTATCTATGGGCTGCAAATTTCTTTTAATGAATATCATCGCAGGATTTATACAGTTGATCCTTCTCAAAAATATCCTTTAAAATTCCTGATGAAGGGAGACCCCTATAGATTTTTGGGATTATTCCCTCTGCAGGTTCATTTGTTTGGTGTTGACTCCCCCGGGAGGATTTATCTTTGGGGAGCGGATGCCAGAGGGAGAGATCTTTTTTCGCGGATTCTTTATGGAGGGAGAATATCTTTGTCCATTGGGATTCTGGGGGTGCTGATTTCTTACGCCATAGGACTTTTTATCGGTGGCATTTCTGGATATTATGGAGGGAAGATTGATAATATTCTCATGCGTATGTGTGAAATGATCATGATGGTTCCGGGATTTTATCTGCTGCTAGCCTTAAGGGCAGCGGTCCCAGATAATTTCAATTCTGTTCAGGTTTATTTTGCTATAGTGCTTATTCTTTCTTTTATCGGCTGGGCCGGCTTAGCTCGCATTATCAGGGGGATGTGTCTTTCATTAAAGACACGAGATTATGTTTTAGCGGCCAAGACAATGGGGCTGTCGGACTGGTCTATTATTATCAAACATATTTTGCCACACACGTTTTCTTACACTATTATTGCAGTTATGTTGGCTATCCCCGGTTATATTTTGGGAGAATCGGGATTAAGTTTGTTGGGGTTGGGGATTCAGGACCCGTTTGCCAGCTGGGGGAATATGCTTTCGGATGCGATGAGTATTGTGCGTATTAAATTTGCTCCCTGGATTTTAATCCCGGGAATATTCATCTGCTTGACGGTCATCTGTTTTAACGTTATTGGAGATGCCCTGAGGGATTGTTTAGATCCGATGTACAAAAAAGAAGGGAAAGATTAGTTGGAGAATTTATTATCCATAAAAAATTTGACGGTGGGGCTTACTCCAGCGGGTGCCGGTCTAAAAATCCTAGAGGGAATAAACCTAGATATTGCTGAGCGAACGATTGTGGGATTGGTGGGAGGCTCCGGCAGCGGCAAAACCACAACCGGATTTTCCCTATTGCGACTTTTGCCCGAAGCGATGGAAGTCCTGGAAGGACAAATTATTTTTCAAGAAGATAATTTATTGGAATATTCTGAACGTAAAATGCAGAAAATCCGAGGACATCTGATCAGTATGGTGTTTCAAGAACCTTTGCATGCCTTTAATCCACTATTTCGAATAGGGTTTCAGATCGCAGAGGTTGTAAGGGAGCATTTGCAGTTATCAGCGAGGGATTGTAACAACAGGGTCATTGAACTTTTGGAGCAGACAGGTGTGCCAGAGCCGCAGCGTATCGCAAAAAGTTATCCCCACCAACTATCGGGAGGGTTGCGACAAAGGGCTATGATTGCCCAGGCGATTGCGGCAAATCCCCGATTGATCATTGCTGATGAACCGACCAGTAATCTGGATGTGACCCTGCAGGCCCGGATGATAGATTTATTTCGTCATCTGCGAGACAAGATGGGGATTTCCATGTTATTGATTACTCATGATCTCGGGATGGTTGAGCATTTAGCCGATTATGTTGTGGTGATCAGAGAAGGAAAGATCATTGAACAGGGATCAACCTCTGCTGTAGTCCAACGTCCGCAGCACGAATATACAAAACTCTTGATGAATGCCATAAGGATCTGAGATGTTACTGGAATTAAAGGATATCAAGAAATTTTTCCCTATCCCGAAGGGCTTTTTTCAAAGATCGAGAGGTTTCCTTCGGGTTGTGAATGGTGTTGATCTCTCCCTGAGTGAAGGGGAAAATCTTGGCCTCGTAGGAGAATCGGGATCCGGGAAAACCACCTTGGCCAGGATTATTTTGAAATTGTACCCGATGGATAGTGGAAGGGTTTTCTTTGCCGGACAGGATTTGACCTCTTTGTCTTCTTTCCAGATGCGCCCCTACCGAAGACAAATGCAGATGGTTTTTCAGGATCCTTATAGCAGTCTGGATCCTCGTTACACGGTAAGAAATATTATCAGAGAAGCCTTAATCTGGAACCCGGAACAATTGGATAAAAATGAGAAAGAACAGCGCCTGGTTCATTGTCTTAAAATAGTGGGTCTGGGCGCGGAAGCCTTAAATCGGTTCCCTCATGAATTCAGCGGAGGAGAACGACAGCGGATCGCCATCGCCCGGGCCTTAGTCAATTATCCTAAGTTGTTAATCCTGGATGAGGCTGTTTCTTCTCTTGACGTTCTCATTCAAGAGCAGATCTTGGAGCTTCTCAAAACGATTCAACAGCGGTTTCAAATGACTTACTTGTTTATTACTCATAATCTCCGAGTGGTTAAAAAAATCTGTCAGAAGACTGCGGTGATGTATCGAGGCAAGATCGTTGAGTCAGCCACAACAGAAGATATTTTTAAAAATCCGCTTCATCCTTATACTCAGGATTTATTTTTAGCCGCGATTCATTACCGATCTTCTTTGCGTAGCCAAGAGTACCCAATTTCCGATGAGGCTCCCTTGATTGATCAGGGGGATGGGCATTGGGTCAGGCAAGGTTAGGAGCTAGCGTATGAGCGAATCGTTTTGGAAAAATTTGAATTATGCCTTAGGACTGATTGGCGTCTTTGTCTTTTTGGGGTTAACATTTTTTGCCTCTCATATTGAGATCAAAGACATGGATATTTGGTTCCATCTGGCTGCCGGTCGGCACGTCTTAGAACACCAGACGGTTCCTAAAGTCGATATTTTTTCCAGTACAATGCCGGGAAAACCCTGGATTGATCATGAATGGCTTTTTCAGATTTTGGTCGCTAGTGTATTCCAACGGTGGGGTGCGGAGGGATTGATAGGGATTACAGTCGCTATGATCTTTTTGTCATTTTTAATACTACTTTTTATGGGATACAATAAGGATCGGCTGCTGTTGATCGTCTTTCTGCTGTTATTAGTGTTAATGGTTTTCGGCAACCGGCTGACGATCCGTCCAGATTTATTCAGCCTTGTTTTCTTATTAATATATTTTACTATCTTAGCTTTCCATCTGAATAAACGATGGTCTGTTTATGTCTTGTTTTTGATACAGGTTTTATGGTGCAATATCCATGGATTTTTTATCTTGGGCCCCCTGATTGTCTTTTTGGCAATCATGGCGGAAGGGGCGAAAAGACATCTGCCTTTACCGTATCAATGGAAAACAATCGGACGGTTAAATGAAGAGGAATTCGGAAGATTAAAACTTATTGGGATCGTGGTCCTTTTGGCCAGTTTTATTAATCCTCAACCCATCCAGGGTTTTCTTTATCCATTTCAAATGCTCTTTCAGCTGTCAGGTCAGGGGGTATTTTTTCAAGATATTGTTGAGTTGCAAAAACCGATCACCTGGGCAACGATTTTCTCCTGGGGAAATTACCTTCCTTATAGACTTCTCATTGTGATCTCATTTTTCGGATTTTTATTGAATATAAAAAAAGTAAATTTTTCGAACCTCCTGTCGTGGTTGGTTTTTCTAGTTTTTTCACTCTCCGCGATCAGGAACCTGGTCTTTTTTTCTTTTGTGGCCTATTTAGTAACTTTGGAAAATTTTAATCAAATCCATTTAAATCCCCAATCGCTATTCTTCTTATTAAGTAAAAGATCCAAGTATGTGTTCAGTATTGGATTAACCGTTATTTTAGTATCATTTATGGTGACCCAATTGGAAAGGATCTCTTATAATGGCTATTATGATTTTGAGCGCTATGAACGCAAGAGTGAGTTTGGAGGAGTCTCTTTAAGAAACTTCCCCTACAAAGCCGCAGATTTTCTGGTTAACAATAAGATCTCGGGGAACTTTCTGAACGATTTTAACTCGGGATCTTATCTGGTGGGACGGACATTCCCTCAAATCAAGGTTTTTATCGATGGCCGAACAGAATTTTATGGAAAGGATTTTTATAACGAATATATTAAGGCGTGGTGGGATGGAGATCCGGCGACCCTAGAGAGGATAATAAATCAATATCATATAACCGGGATTTTTTTAAATTCATTATTCGGGCCAATTCCTAAAGGAATATTGAATTATTTTCATGGACTTTCGGACTGGAATCTCGTTTATCTTGATTATGATGGAGTCATTTTTTTGCGGCGAGTTCCAGAACAGCAAAGGTTCATTGCTGAAAAGACTCTGGATTTGTCCCAGTGGCAAGCCCCATCAATAGATTTGCTCCGACTGGGATTCATGAAGGCTATACCATTTCAGCATCTGAATCGTGCGTACACTCTCTACCATCTGGAATATTATGAAGCGGCATTACAAGAAGCCTTTGAGGCGGTCAAGATTTGGCCGAGTTATGGAGAGGCCTATAAGATCATTGGCAGGGTTTTCCTCATCAGTAAGCAATATGGGAAGGCCTTTGAATATTTCCGTAAGGCAAAACTTTATATCCCCGATGATGCCGAGGTCAGATACGAATTGGCTCACCTCTATTTTTTGTTAGGAGATACTGCCCAGGCCCTGTTTTATGGCCAGGAGCTTCTTTCTTTAAGACCAGGTTATGGTGAGACCTATTTATTGCTAGCTGATATCTATACGCAAAGGGGAGATTATCCTCAGGCTCGGAGGATATTAGAGAAGGCCTTGCCTTGGGATCCTGATCATCCTGATATTCTTCAGCGTATCGACAAGGTTAGACTTCTTATGAATGCGTCAACTGCCATCCCATGATTTTTGATCAAGGAGCGTTATGAGCGATTGGTTCTGGAAAAAGTTGAGTTATGTGATTGGGATCATGGCCTATTTTGTTTTTTTTGCAATGGTGGTCTTGAATGCGAATGTGGAAATCAAGGATCTGGATATTTGGCTTCATTTGGGAATGGGGAAGTTTATCCTGGAGAACGGGTTTGTTCCTGCAGGGGATGTCCTTTCTTGCACGATCGTTGGGAAGCCCTGGATTAATCATGAATGGTTATTTCAGGTGATTGTTTATTCGATCTATAAGAATTGGGGACCGGAGGGGTTGATTTCTATGCAGGTAGGGGTCGTGGCTGCGACCATGTTGCTCTTATTGTTCCTGGGATACAACAGAGACAAGCAGTTGACTTCCATCTTCTTCCTTCTCTTGGTTTTCTTAGTTTTTCGCACCCGCTTTACTTTCCGTCCAGATCTTTTTAGTCTTCTCTTTTATACTTTATTTATTTATGTGCTGGCCTTCCATATCGATAAACGCTGGTCGGTTTATTTTTTGTTGATCGTCCAGATCCTCTGGTCAAATTTTCATGGATTTTTCTTTTTTGGGCCGTTGTTTGTCGGGATTGCATTACTCGCGGAATGGCTGAGATCGG
>CAYJUK010000100.1:0-8094 GCA_964373335.1 uncultured Planctomycetales bacterium
AGGGTAGATTCCGATGAGCTTTGCTTGGCACGCGCACCATTAAGTTAATTTTTATACGAGGAATCTATCGGGGGTTTTTCTGATTTCTTAGGGCCATTGGTAACATAAAGTTCAATAAAGGCCTTGGTTGCTCCTAATAAAGAATGGATATCCACCCGGATCTTTTCAATGAGATGTTCCTTATCCAGGATATCAGTCGGGACAGGATATGCATGGACGTGAGAAATCGATGATAAAAATTCCAAATCAAATTTAAAGGCCTCTTTTAAACCTAGAAGCAAATAATTAAACGTCTCGATGACCGTATCCGCCATGCCTTCGTTCGTCCCTTGATCAATGGCCAGGATTAATTCTTCTAATTGCTTATGGCGGATATAAACTCGTTTATCCAAATGGATATGATTTACATAGCCTTCTTCTTTCATATCCTGCTCCCTTTCAAGTTAAGTATAACATTATGAGAAAAACAGACAAACGAGGAAGATCGTATTTCTCAATGGTTCATCTGAAGCGTGTGATTGATCATATGGATAATCGGCACCAACCTTTTCCTTGGTGCCCGAAGTTAAAGATTTCTGGATGTAAAATCTCTGCCAAAATCTCTAAAGATTCGACTAACCGCGGGCCGGGTCGATTGAAGTATTGATTCCCATCGGTCAGATAAACTTGATCCCTTTGGACGGCTTGCAAATCCTCCCACCCCGGCATTTGGGTTAAAGGAATTATCTCTTGGCGAGTTTTGGGAATATCCCATCCGCAGGGCATGGTAATCAGAAACTGGGGATCCTTAATCCTAAGATCCTCCCAGCTCATCAAGGGAGCCAATTGACCGGCTGATCCCAATACATTTTTCCCTTGCAGGAGTTCAATCAACTCCGGAATCCAATTTCCCGCCGCCATCAAAGGATCTAGCCATTCCAGACAAAGAACGGCAGGACGAACAGAGATAATTTTCACCTTCCCGGTGATTCTTTCCAGGCGCTCCAGGCTTCGGTGAATTAAATCTTCGCCTCGATCAAGCACATCCAAGGCAGCAGCGACCTTCCGAATATCCTGCCAGAGATCATCTAAGCTGTTAGTTCTTAATGTAATGATGCGGGGTGGCCTCTCCCCAAGCTGACAGGCCGCTTTTTTTACATCGTTTAAACTGACAGCGCAGACTTCACACTGATCCTGGGTAATAATAACATCCGGATTTAAGGCTTCTAATTGATCCACATCCAGCTGATAAACGGATGACCCACTTTTCACCAAGGTTTTAACCTGCTGGTCGATTTCACGGCTTGAGGTCTGGACATCAATTAATGGGCGCGAACAAACGGGAAGGTTTTTAACTCCCGGAGGAAAATCGCATTCATGAGATCGGCCGACTAATTTTTCCTGAAGGCCTAACGCGCAAACAATTTCCGTACTGCTGGCAATCAGAGAAATAATCCGCATAATTTTATCTTAAGGTTAGGGAAGATATCGGTTGACGAAATTATACTTCGTCAAAGAGTTTGGCGACTTGATTACAATAGTAGCTCAAGAATTGTTCGAAGTCCGGTCCGGTCGCATCATTGATCTTCACTCCGCACATAAACTCATCGGAGCTGACCTTGGGACGGCACCAAATGACCCTGACATTGATCTTCACGGATTTCTTGCCATTAAGCTCAATGGCAATGATCAAATCAATCCCGGGATTAACTCGCCCCAGGGTTGTCAGACAAAATCCTCCGGCCGAGATGTTAATAACAGTAGCTTTTTGGGAAGATTGCGGATCCGAGGCGAAACAATATTGGGCAGTTAATTTGACCGGCGCACGCTGATGGATACGTTTTTCTGACATAGATTTTTAAATCATAAAAATTTTAAACTCTCAATTTATTTTTATTATACTTAATAAAAAGGAAAGTAATAATAAAAATTTATTTTTCTATCCCTGACCAAATTTCCCTGATTTTATCCAATTCCTCCATTGGGAACCCATCAAGACCCATCCGTAGCTGGACAAAATAGCGATAGACGGCATCATCGGGATCCGAAAACGCGGATTGACTCCAAATAAAGTTCCCACAATGAGCACGGAAGTATAATAAAGCAGAATCAAAAAAAGAAAAAGGAACTCAGGCCGGCCTTGCATATGGGTGATTCCCCAGAGAAATCCCATCATCCATAAAATCATGAATGGATATCCAAAGGAGGCCCCGATGATTTTTAACCTTTCGGATTGAAAATATTTAAAAGAGCCTGGCCGGGTAAAAAGTCCTATCCACCTGCGGACCGTGACATAGCACAAATAGCCCCAGGGAGGTAAACCATTCGCGACCAAATCGCGACATTTTTGATAGCTCCATAAAAGGCCGGTGCCATAAACGGTCACCTGGGTGATACTGGAAAAAATAGGTTTTTTAAAATGGTGGTAATTCCTCAGATGCCAAAGGCCGATGAGGATATAAATAAATATTAAAAAAGCCAGGACTTGAATAAGAATCATTTTGATCGGCAGCTGATTCTTCGCAGTGTACCCTGCGAAGATAGCCACGGGGATGGCCAGGTAATAATTGACCGGCCGGACATAGGCACAGATCACCAGGAGAACTGCGGATAGAAACAACCAACCGAGATTGCGAGATTTGAGAAAGTGAATAAAGACATACATGAATATGGTCATTAAGAATAAAAAAAGAGGCTCGGATAAAATCATCAACGAATAAATCGTAGTCCCGGGATCCCACAACACGATCAAGGCACTGATCTGCGCAAATCTTGGAGTAGCGTCAATTAGAACGGCTGCTTGGTAAGTGAAGAATGCGGCCAAGACTGTTAAGAGGATTTGGATCAGGAGAATCCCCGGCAGAGGTATTTTAAAAAAACCATGCGTTAAGGACAGGAAAAGCGGGTAGCCCGGAGTCCGAAAATTTTCAAAAACAATATTATCCCCTTTTTGCTGGGCAAAGACCCCATGGGAAGTTAACATCTTAGCGGTCTCGAGATAGGCCTCGGAATCGATCTCATATTTCATCTGCGGAACTTTAATTTCTGCATAAACGAATAGGGCTAACTTGACAGCAATCGCCAAGCCAGTCAGACCCCAAAATATTTTTTGAGATGATTGAATCAACTGGAGCAGTATAGCAAAATTCTTTTTTTGCTTAACGTTTTTCTATTTCTTTTTCTTAGATAATATTTTCAGGAAAATCCTTAAAAACAGGAAGATAATTCCCAGGACAATGAGCAACTTGATCAATCCGCTGATCTTATTAATCACACCGGTATACTGGAAGCTCACCCAAGGGCTTTCCTGTTCGGTTACTAATAATTTAGAAAATCCCAGGAGTTTCCCGCGCTGAGGAATCTCAATTTTAATTGGTAATAACCCTCTCCTATCGATATTGGCTTCCTGATAAGATTCATATAGCGAGCGCATCTCTTTGGCGTCTTTCTGATAGGCTGGCTGAACACTCGATGCCACATCGATAAATGGGAAAAAACTCCCTGCCATCATCCGTTGCACATTCCCCTTAAAATTGAAGTAGGTGAATTCCTCCGGTGCAAAGATCTTCCAATCCAAAGAACTGATGGGGATATCGATTTTGGGCAAAGGAATCCTAATCTTGCCTCCTACAAATTGCAACTCGGAGTTATTATCCAAATATACTATTTCTACGGGAAATCGCGTGAGACTCTCTCCTTGCAATTGGGATTTTTCCAGAGGAATAAGGATACTGCCGTTTTTATCTTTGGCCGGTTTGACCGGTTTGGAAGCCACGAAACTGCTCCACAAGACAGCCTCCGGGGGCAGTTCTAGACGCAAAAATTGTTTAACGTTATTGCGGAGATGAAAGGTCGCTTTCGTGAGGACCTTCCCTTCCAGGGTATACAACGAAGAATATTCTACGGAATCCACCACTGCCACCAAAACAGGGATTTCCTCATGCTTAGTCACCTCAATAATAATCTGAAAAGGATGATTCAGATATTTGAAGGCTAAAAGAATGGGATTGGCGGAGCTGCTCCAGATGGCGGCCGGAAGCTCCTTGACATCGATCGCGGTCACCTTATCTAATTTGTTAATGGCTAATTCAACGCTGGTGCGGGAAGCGATCCCCAGATAACCGGTCTCCCGTTCAACCGCCTCGGCCTTGATCGCGGGGATTTCCGCGATGACAGAACCTTCTCCAATATTCTTTTCATAACTGATGTTTAACGCGTAATTCCCTTTGACTCCAAAGTTTAAATAGACATCGAGGAATTGAGATTCTTCTTTTTGCGTAACTTTCCAATCCCTCAGATCCCTGCCATTGACTTCCAGGATACTAATGTCATTAGGAAAAGATAAACGGAAACTGGAGACCTCGGACTGTAAAATGGAATAGTTGAATTGGGTCCGACACTGGATCACCCCTTCGCCCAGGGTGACGTAGTTTGAGGTATCGGCATAAACCTTGGGTTCTAGGATGATGGGGGTGATCTCTTCTCGATGAAGTTCTTTAGTCCAGCGGGCAGTAATACTGCGGGTGTTCGGCATAATCGCCCAGGCCAGGGTTTTATCCGGTTCTTTTTTGATTTCCACTTTAATAGCAGGGTCAACAAAGATCTCAATTCCCGTTTCCGGCATGGTTAATTCAAATTGCGAGATCGGGGCCGGAACGACTTCAAAATTAAAACTGCCAGGACCGTGTTCCCGCTCTCGAGAGGCTTTAATCAGAAACTCTAAGGTCAAAGAATATTTTCCCGGTTTATCAATGATGAGATAATAGATCCCCCCTTGCATAATGACATAGGCGGCTCCCCGGTTGACACTCACATCAATTAACCCCACCTGGCTGTTGACCAAGGGGAGCTGGGTTAAGCCTTTTTGAAAAACCTGAAAACTGACTTCGCCTTTGACCGTCACGACATTCTCTTCCAGTTCAGCCTTATAATGGGATTGATAAACCGCGTAACGGGAAAAGGTCGATGATTCAGATTTCTCCCGAGAACGGCCTAAAGATTCATTAGCTTGATCCCGTTTATCTTTAAAATCTGCCAGGACTTCAAAGGTCTGAGAGGATTGGCCCTCAGCAACGGCCGGGGATTCGGAATCCAGATAGTAAGGTTCGTATTGAATATTGTTGGGCGCATTTAACTTTTGCTGGATAGAATTTTTAACACCAGCAGAAACTATCTTGGGATACAAACACAGCGAGAAAACAATACAGCAGAGAAAAAAGCTGCGAAGGGTAATGGCTGCCTTCATGAAAAACTCCTTTCATAAACTCAAACCGCGATTCCAGCATTAAACAATTATATAGTAAAGACAACGGAGAGACTGGGATTCGAACCCAGGGTCCCGTAAACGGGACAACGGTTTTCGAGACCGTCCGATTCAACCGCTCTCGCATCTCTCCATTTCATTTGATAGGAAAAAGTCCGAAGATTAAACGTATAATATTTTATTTTGCAATACTTAGAAAAAATAATGTGTTCAATTATATTGGCTTCCCCTTTGAACGTCAAGCTTACCAATAATCATTCTTTTACAGATTCCCCAATAGCTGTCAAAGTACCGCAGGGCTCCTGCCACATCGGTCATCCCCAGAAGTTGATAAAGTCCAATCAATGACACCCCGCTTTGTAAGGCATTCACGGCAAAGGTGTCGTTCAGTAAAGATTCAATTGATCGACAAGAGATTTTCATATCTTTTAAAATGTAGGAGATATCCCGCTTCAAGACGGCTATTTCTAATGGTCTTCTGTTTTGATCACAGAATATATGATCTTTCAGGGTGAGATCCTCCCGGTGTAGCCTTTTAAAAATCACCTGAACCTTGGGATGAATGGGGATTTTACGGGATATTCTTGCCCGGATCTTTTTCACAACAAAATAATTTTTCCCCCAATCCACATCTTCCCACCGCAGGTTTGTTAACTCCATAAACCGTAATCCCGTGTAAGATAAAAAGCTCAGGATCGGGGCTATGGGTTCATCTTTCTTTTCCTGCAAGGAATTCAACTGCTGCTCAGTCAGGATAGAAAGTTTACTGGCTTGGGGATTAGAAAACAGACGGATATGCAGGGTGGGGTTATCATTCAGATAGGTCCAGCGGATGGCATATTTAAAAATATCATTCAGCAGAACAAAGGTGAAATTGATAACCATTGGTTTTAACCGAACACCCCCTAAACCCCGTTGGGTCATTTTCTCTTTATTGGGTAAAGATCGGGATGGGGATTTCAACAGAGATGCCTTATAATCTTCCAGTAAAGAGGGTGTTATTTGGGATACTTTCGTGAATCGCGGATATCGCGTATAAAGAAATTGCGAGAAATGTTTCAATGCCTGAACATAACGCCGGTACGTCTTGGCCGTGTGCTCCTTCCGAACCGACATTAAAACATCCCGAGTAAAGATATCCCAATCGACATCCCGCACTAAGATGCTCATCTCTCCTTGAGCAATCTTCCCTTCAATATCTTTCAATAGTTTTTGAGCTAAGGCGAGATCGCGGCCGGCCTTCTGCTGATATTTGAGTCCCCGGGCGAGAAATTCAATATAATATTCCTCACCGATCTTTCGGACTTCCCCCATGTTTCCTTCCTTATTTAAAATTTAACCCGAAATTTGTAATACAATTTCAGGGCTCAAACATATCGGGTGTATAGGAACGGGTTACATAATTCCCTAACAAAAGATTCCCTTGAAGATCCGGCGCTGGACATTTCCCCGGAGAACAGTCCAGCCCCCGCGGGGACAAGATCATCGAGGTCAGTTCATAAGGGCCATTGAGTCCGGTCGATTTCAGGATGTTGCCGTCAATCATTATTTCCACACTGTTGAATCCTTTTAAGATATAGGTTTGATATTGAAAAGTCTGGGTGGGAATGCCTCGAATCTGATATTGGAAATGAATTAGTCCTTCCAATGGAGACTTCACCAGCATACGGACGGCCAAGGCCTCAAAAAGCTCGTCTCCATCCCCATCTCGCCCCTCATCGGATATGTAACCGAAAAAGAGGAATTGTGTTTCCTCAGCGGTTTCTAAAACAACCAGTGGATCATTTAATAAAATCCTTTCGTGCCCAATGTTGATTTCCTTAGGCAAGGTTAAGGCATCGGTCCCTTCCCAGGAGGTTGATTGAAAAAATGCCGCCCAAGGGCCAAACACTCTTAATCCATTGTGAGCAGAACTCAAAAGTCCCTTATGCCGCAGCCGGGCATAAAGACGACAGGTCTCCGGTTGACACAGCCTGTCCCATTTCTTAAGATCATAATCAAAAGAGACAAAGACGCTCTCTTCTTTTCCCAATTTCATCTCTTGAGTTGAGATCACATCTTGGATCAAGGGGAAATCGACATTTTCTAAAAAGATCGATAAAGAATAATCTCCCGGAGAAAATTCGGAAAATAAGATCTTCATCTCCCCATGAAGCCTTTGGGTTAAATGACCTTGGCCGTCTACTGAGTATTGAAAGGAATTGACAACGACCTTACCTTTCCGGCTTATTTCTATTTTCTCAACAAGATCAATGACAGAGACATATCGCACCCCTTCCCAGATGAGACTATAAAAAAAATGGACCGTGAAGATGGCCACTATCACCGTGCAGAAATTCCACCAAAAGGGACGAAAAACGAAACCAACGGCAATGGCGATTGCGAAAGGGATCAAGTAATAATAAGCCAACACCAACAGCAGCATCAAATTGGGAGTATCTACAGAAGGATCGCGTAGGTTAAGAGGTAATTGAAATTGAACGATCAGAAAAACCAAGACAAAAAGCGTAAAAAAATAGATGAAGGCTATCTGAATGATGAGCCGGGTGGGAATCGGTCTTAAGGAGGATTCTTCAGCAGGCGGATGTTCCGGAAAAACTGTTTTTTTGCTCATAAATTATTTCATTTGAGGAATACTGCCAACAAGTTTTCGTTGTGTCCACTTTTTCGGGGGAAGATCATTATACCTTGTCTTCGTAAACAGACAAATGAGTAACGAAATATAACATAGCTCCAAATACCAACGCTTCAAAATAAAGGATAAATTGTTGTGAAAGAGTATTTACAACCTGGACCTGGTTATGTCTTAAAATACCTGTAAATTCGTTTCCATAAAAAAGGGCATGAGGTAT
>CAYJUK010000101.1:0-8050 GCA_964373335.1 uncultured Planctomycetales bacterium
TTTGCCGGTAAAATCAAAGGGGCATTTGTTTTATTGGATCAGGATCATGGATGTGCCCGCGTCGTTAAGAAATCGAACGGGGATCTGCTGACCTTCGATTTTGCCGATTTTCGGGCCTCGACCCTCGAAGACGATTTGCTGCATCGGGATTTTACGATCAATACGCTTGTCGTGGATATCCGTAAGACCACCATCCCCTCCCCGGGAGATTCCTTGTCTCCCAAAATCAATGCCCTGGATGAGGCGATTGAGGATTATCATCAAGGGTTAAAGGATTTAAAGGCTCAACGTATCCGCATGACTTCTCCAGAGGCATTTCGCGAGGATCCTTTAAGACTTTTACGGGCATTCAGTTTAAAGGCCATTTTAGGTTTCCGTATTGACCCGAAAACGTTAACGCAGATGAAGAAGGATAAAGGTCTCCTGCCCCATGTCTCCCCGGAGCGAATTCGGGAGGAGCTTTTTAAGATACTGTTGACGGATAACGCGGCCTCTATCTTGCAGCAGATGGACCGCATCGGGCTGTTAGAAAGGGTAATGCCGCAGATTGCGGTGATGGAAAACGTCCAGCAAGGGACCTTTCATCATCTGGACGTCTGGCCGCACTCTCTGGAAACGGTTGTTCAGTTGGAAAAGATCTTTAAGGATATGGGGAGTGATTCGGATGTGAGTGCTTATATCCGCGAGCCTTTCGCCGGGGCGCGGCAGCGGTATGCCTTAATGAAATTGGCGGCGCTTTTACATGACATCGGGAAGGCCGAGACCAAGAGGATCGAGAAAGGGAAGATGTCTTTTCACGGGCATGAACATGTCGGCCGGATGATTGTCCGGGAGATCTGTAAGATGTTGAAGCTTTCCACCCGAGAGCGTTACGCGGTTGAGGATATGGTCTTATGGCACCTGCGGCCGGGTTATCTTTCCAATTTCCAACAGCCCTCCGAGCGGATGATCTTCCGTTATTTTCGCGACACCAAGGAAGAAGCCGCCAGCACGTTATTGATCTCTTTAGCCGATCAAAGAGCGGCCCGCGGCCCTATGACCACCGAGGAGGATCAGCGGCATCATGAAAAGATCTGTTTAGGTCTTACGCGCCGATTCTTTGAGAAGAAGAAAGAAAAGCCGTTTGTCCGTCTCATCAATGGACATGATTTGATTCGATCACTAAGACTCAAACCGTCTCCGGTGTTTGCCAGGATTCTTAAAGGAGTCGAAGAACATCAGGCCCTGGGGAAGATCAAGACAAAAAAAGAGGCCTTGGATTTGGCGAAGAGCATCGTATCAGCGATGAAAGGTTAACTCTGTACTACACCGTTAAATTAATTTTTATGCTTATTTTATGTCATGCCCGAATGTTTTAACCCCGATTCTTGCTTAGAAACAGGGAACTTGTCTTTTCTTGATGGTCAGCATCAAAATTGGCTTCACCAGTTGGATAAATTTTTTTTTATTTAAGACCCAAAGAGGATATTCTCAATAGGAATCAGGGTTTTAATCGGGCATCCACAACTTTAGATTCCAGATCAAGTTTACCCCGCAATTGGATCCCCGATAAAAGATTTCGGGGATAACAAAATGCGGGGTGGAAATGATACCACAAATTTGTCTGACAGTGTACTAGTAGACTGTCAGATATCCCTCGTTTCATAAAGTATCTTCTATTTTAGGAAAACGAGGGATAATACCGCGTCTTTCTAAAATAAAATTTTACAGATTTTTTGAAACGCGGTATAAATTTTTGATCGTCTTCCCCTCCCTTTTGATGGGAGGGGAACGGGGAGGGTGATAATCGACGATCAACACCCCTACCTATCCTCCCCCAAGGGGGAGGAAATACAGAAATTTATTTTACAATGCACTAGGGTCTGTCCCGGGAAATTGTTCCTATGAAGATCAAACAGATTGAATTAGAATTTATCCAGGGGGACATCACCGAATGCAACGTTGATGCCATAATGAATCCTGCCAACAGTCAGTTGAAAATGGAAAACGGATTGGCGGGAATTATTAAGAAGAAGGGTGGGCCGGAAATTGAACGGGAGGCTATAGAGAAAGGGCCGATATCCATCGGCCAGGCGGTTTCAACCGGGGCGGGAAAATTGAAGGCTCAATATATTATTCATGCCGTCACGATGGGTCTGGACGCGAAAACGGATGAGCATAATATCCGTCGAGCCACGGCCAATGCCCTTGAGAATGCCGGACAGCTTAATGTCCAATCCCTAGCCATCCCTGCCTTAGGATGCGGCGCCGGGGGATTTCCCGTCAAAGGAGCGGCTAAGATCATGGCGCAGGAGGTCCTCAAGTTTGCGAGACGACAGTCCACCATCAACCGCATCGTCTGGTGTTTGTCTGACGAAAAGACTTACCAGACATTTAAGCAGCATGCGGAAGGTTATATTCATCACATTCAGGAAAATCTCGGACTTGGACCCTATGCCACAGTGGATATTATCATTGAGTTAGAAAAGGGGATTATCTTGATTGAGCGTTCCAACCCTCCTTACGGCTGGGCTCTGCCCGGAGGATTTGTGGACTCTGAAGAAAGTCTCGAACAGGCGGCTGTCCGGGAAGCAAAGGAAGAGACCCATATGGAGTTGGCGGGCTTGAGGCAGTTCCATACTTACTCCGACCCCGGCCGCGATCCCCGGTTCCATACGATCAGTACCGTCTTCATTGCCCAGGGCAGAGGAAACCCTCAATTCGGAGACGATGCTCAAGGATTAAAGATCGTCCCTTATCAAGATCTTCTTAAACTCGAATATGCCTTTGATCATTTTCAAGTGATCAAGGATTACTTACAGGAACCCCGGGACCCCGGATGAAGAAATACTTCTCTCTTTTGACCTTCCTGTTGTGTCTTGTGCCGGGTCTTGACGCCGAAACGGTTCAATTGAAATCGGGAAGGCATTTAGAGGGCGAAATCATCGAGAAGACTCCCGAGCACATCCAGATCAATTCCGGACAAAAGGTCTACAAAATTCCTTTTAAAGATATGGTTCAGGAATCCGCCTTAGAATTACAGAACCTGCCGGAGAAGGTGATGGTCTCAGCTGTCCCCGTTCAGGAACTGAAGCCGGAAGATCCCTCCCCCAATATTCTTGAAAATAATGAGCCGCAAACTCCGGCCGAAAAGGCGAGTCCCGAGAAATTTCAACTGATCCCCCATGACGATAATAAATTTTTAAAGAACAAAAAATTTAACAGTATCATCCATTTCCAGTCGGGAAAAAGTTCGGAGGTCAAAATCACCAGACGGGTCCAAGGGGACATTTATTTAGAATTGGTGAAAGGAGTCGAAGGGAGTGTCTTGATTAATGGGGTTGATCCGGTCAAGACCATTGAAACCAAAGTCCCGGATCTCTTGACGAATACCTATAGGAATGAGAAGTTAGGCGTCATTCTCCCCGGTCCGCGCGATTGGGTCATGGTGACCCCGGAGGGTTTTTATAAAGAAGCTCTTAAATGGGTAGAAGGCCAGTTGGTTTATTTTCATAAGAATCCCATTGAGCAGACGCGGATGATGGGCGTTATGGATCCATTTGTTTCTCTTGTGATCGATAAACACCCGAATAAAATTCAATCCGTTTTGGATTATGCCAATCAAAGGATCGATATTTATCAAAAAAGCGGCATCGAGGTGAAGATCATCGCTCCAACGATGGAAGAGGAAATCAATGGTGAGCAATGGACAAAACAGGAGATCCTCCTGCCCCAGCAGAATTTCCGGCAGGTCAATTACTATCTGTATCGCGATAAAAAGATCTATTGGCTCTCTACCGGTGCCCCTCGTGAAGAATTTGAGACCAACCGGGCTGTCTTTGAAGAAACCGTCCGCGGGGTAGAAATCCGAGACGCTGTCGCTAACATATTGTAGATCAAGTCAATGGAGAAAAAATACATCTGTAGTCGTATTTCATTACTATTTGAGAAAGAAAAAGTTGCCGATAACGTCTTCAAAGTCTGTTGCTGTGAATGTGCTGTCCCTATTTCTGCTTAGAATCTCCCTTTTTTGAATTTAAATCTGCACACCCGGGGGGAAGCTTGATACCAAGGGCTTTCAGATCTTTACAGTTCTGAGGAGTTATATTTCTGATAATCGCTCCTCCTCCACCCGCAGGATCGTTTGGACCACAGCCAAGTCCATCAGGTGTTGGATCTGTACCACGACCAGGATAGGGAGGTGGAATGTTTTCTGTTCCCCCGAACAGGAAATTAAGGATTCTGATAGCATCGGTAATCGTAATTCTCCCATCATCATTAGTATCTGTCGCATCCAAGCAAACTGGTGTGGGGACCGAACCCCGGAATAACCAATCTAAAATATATTGGGTATCGCCAATATTGACTCTCCCATCGTTGTTCGCATCGCCCCGGAGGAATTGGGGCTCTGGTAAGGGACAATCAAACGGACAGCTGGAGTAATTTTCACCATAGACAGGGTTGCAGGCCCCATCGCCGCATGGATTAGTGTCAACCACATGAACAGCAACAGAGGCTGATATCACACGGTTGCCTTCAGCCCTGGCCGTCAGTCTGATGATTTGGGTAGTATTGAGTTGTTCAGGTTGAGGCTGATAATAGATCCGGCCGGAGACAATCCCTGGTTCTTGACTGGTGATCTCTAATCTTCCATTAAGCGGGATCTGAGCATTCAGGGTCGTCATCGGGGATAATGCGGGATCAGTGATCGTGACTGGGAAACTGATTATCTGACCAACGCGAGCGGTAGTGACAACTGGAAGATCACCTATATGCAGGGAAGGAAGATTGCCGTTAGCAATGACCGGGACTTCGGCAACAGTCACATTGCCGTGATCATCCGTAACCGAGTAGGTAATATTGCCATTTTGGTTATTGACATACAGGTACACCTCAGCCGTAACCCGGCTGCCTTCCTTATTAGTTATCTTAAATTCGGCAAGATGGGTACCGCTGACTGTGAAAGAGGAGATGGTATCACCGTCAGGATCCGTGGCGCCGACAGAGATGACTCTATATTCTTGAACAGGTCCCGGTCCAGGGATAGGAGGATTCGGATTTGGTGCCATGTGCACCGAGCTTAACGGATCAAAGACGGGCGGATGATTACTAAACTGTGCATTAACATGAACAGCAACAGAGGCTGATATCACACGGTTGCCTTCAGCCCTGGCCGTCAGTCTGATGATTTGGGTAGTATTGAGTTGTTCAGGTTGAGGCTGATAATAGATCCGGCCGGAGACAATCCCTGGTTCTTGACTGGTGATCTCTAATCTTCCATTAAGCGGGATCTGAGCATTCAGGGTCGTCATCGGGGATAATGCGGGATCAGTGATCGTGACTGGGAAACTGATTATCTGACCAACGCGAGCGGTAGTGACAACTGGAAGATCACCTATATGCAGGGAAGGAAGATTGCCGTTAGCAATGACCGGGACTTCGGCAACAGTCACATTGCCGTGATCATCCGTAACCGAGTAGGTAATATTGCCATTTTGGTTATTGACATACAGGTACACCTCAGCCGTAACCCGGCTGCCTTCCTTATTAGTTATCTTAAATTCGGCAAGATGGGTACCGCTGACTGTGAAAGAGGAGATGGTATCACCGTCAGGATCCGTGGCGCCGACAGAGATGACTCTATATTCTTGAACAGGTCCCGGTCCAGGGATAGGAGGATTCGGATTTGGTGCCATGTGCACCGAGCTTAACGGATCAAAGACGGGCGGATGATTGGAAAGATTTCCACCACCTCCCCCATTGCCATTGGGGTAATAATTAATAATAACTTGTGCAGGTTTCTCTTTATTATTAGATTTTCCGCCTGCTTCAGCACGATCGGTAAACCCTAAGACCGCAAAAGTCATTAATAAGAAGTAAGCCAACAACGAACATTTTCCCAAAGAAATAGTTTTCATTTTTTTGTCTCCTTTAAAAGATTAGTTTTTTTGCCAAAGTTTTTTTGATTTTTGCTTAATAAAAAATGATTTGAATTAGTTGATGCAAAGTATACAACACGATTTCATGATTACAAGAGGGCTAAGACCATTTTGTGAAAACGTTTTCTTTTTTTGAATATCAATCACCCATCCTGTTTTTTTTCTAATGGTTGTAAGTGCACACCCAAAGAAAAAATCCCATCCCCTGCTCAATTATTTTTCAGAATACTTTCATGATATTACTATTTTCATCGTAACCACGGAATCCTAAACCCGAATCATAAGACCGGAAGGCAATAAGACCGGAAGGCTTGCAATTGGTAAGTCTATAGTAAATACTTAGTAAGGAATTATCGTTATGAATTGATCATTCGAATTTTAGACGAAAACCCAGATAGAGCTGGGTTCCGCCAATGGCGGAAGGTAAACCTGTCGTAAGGCAGGGGCACAAAGTTCCAGGCCCTCGGAAGAGGGCGGCTGAACTGCCGAATCTAAGATGAGACAATACAGATTTCAAAGCGTAAGAAGCGAAAAAAGGGACAGTCCCCTTTTAAAAAAAGGGACAGTCCCTTTTTTCTTGTTGATCTTCCTGGCGGAGCTGGCAGCCGGGGAGGGGAGTCATCTCAATAATCCTCACGATGAGGTCATCACGTTGGCTTATTACCGCAGCCCCTTCTCACAGGGATTCGGGAGCACGCAGACCGCCCGCTTATCCTCCCTTGATACTTCTTACCCGGAAATTCCGTTGGAAGAATTGACCACCCCAAACCATTCCCAGACAAATTATTTAGAAGCCGGTTTTCCTATTAAGGTTTTTCAATCCGGTTCAGCTCCGACAAGTGCCGGACAAGTCTATACGGTTGTAGGAAACCTCGATGAAGATCCTCAACTGGAGATCATTGTGACCGGCCAGGGGACAGGGTATGTGCACGCGTTTAAACCTGACGGAACTCCGGTGGCGGGGTGGCCGGTATTAACCGAGGATAAAAATGATCTGGTGAATTATCCTGCCCTGGGAGAGTTGCAAAGAGAATCCCTGGGGCGTGAGGTTTTTATCGCCTCCAGTGACGGCAGACTTGCGGTTTACGATCGGGCCGGGAATCTGCTTCCGGGATGGCCGGTGCTGCTTCCGACAGAAGTTCAATCGGCTCCGGTCCTGGCAGACGTCAATAGGGATGGGAGATCGGAGATCTTTGTGGGAGGGACGGATGGAAAACTTTATGGATTAAATGCCGAGGGAGGTTTTCTGACCGGCTGGCCGGTGGATGTGAGTTCCTATGGGGTGACGAGTCCCCACACACCGGTTGTTACTGACCTTAACAACAATGGTGATCTTGAACTTATTTTCAGTTCAGAGCAATCCCCGCAAGGAAGCTATATTTTTGCTTATCAGGCGGATGGACAAGAGATCTTTTCCTTTTCATTTGAAGGATATACCGGCAATTATCCGGCGGCCGCTGATGTGGATGGAGATGGAGAGAAAGATATTATCCTGTTAAATAAGAATTCCGGTAAGGGGGTTATCTCAATCTTGAATCGGCAAGGGGTTGTTAAGGATGAGGCCGGGATCAACGGAACAATCACTCATACCAGTATTCCCGCGTTAGGTGATCTCAATGGCGACGGGACTCCTGAGATTATTGTTCAGAGTGATTCCGCGTTAAACGTTATTGACGGTTATGGCAATTCTTTTTTGAGATTTCCGCGGGAATGGGGATACGCGGACATGGGGAACTCCGCCCCGGTGATCGGCGATGTGAATGGGGATGGGAGTCCGGAGATCGTGGTGACTCTCCTCAAGTATGGAGCCACGATGCCGGAGGTGAGAGTGTATCAGGCCGATGGGACGCTGGCCCATGGTTTTCCGATCAGATTACCCTTGGGCAGAAGCGGAGTTCCAGCGATAGCCGATCTTAATCAAGACGGCTTCATGAACATTATCCTCCCCAGTACACTCTACAATGGCACCGCTGGGTATTACGATAAGGTGTGGGTATTAGATTTGGAAGCGGTCAATCAAGAGTAGCTTGAAATCCATCCCTCTCCTTGCCCCAATGAAATCCTTTTGTTACAATTGAGATCATGTAAGTCCAAATTAGCGCGCACCAATGGCAAGCCAATGAAGTGAATCC
>CAYJUK010000102.1:0-4802 GCA_964373335.1 uncultured Planctomycetales bacterium
TGAATATATTTGGTTCAATTGTTCGAAAATCTGAGTAGATTTGGGGTTTATTTAGTTTTTTTATTTTTGAATTTCGATATTGTTTCGAATTTCGATATTCGGATTTCGAAATTCTCAACTTATGCCTCGACGCACTGACATCAAAAAGATCCTCCTCCTCGGCTCCGGCCCGATCGTGATCGGCCAGGCCTGTGAATTCGATTATTCCGGGACCCAGGCCTGCAAGGCCCTGAAAGAAGAGGGTTATGAAATTGTCCTCATCAATTCCAATCCCGCCACGATCATGACGGATCCCGAGATCGCTGACCACACCTACATCGAACCCCTTACCGCAGAATTCGTGGAATACATCATCCTGAAGGAACGACCGGACGCGATCCTGCCGACTTTGGGAGGCCAGACCGCCCTCAATATCGCGGTCCAGCTTCATGAGATGGGGATCCTCAAGAAATATAATGTTAAGATGATCGGCGCCGGATATGAGGTGATCAAAAAGGCGGAGGATCGGGAATGCTTCAAGACCGCGGCCTTGAAGATCGGTCTGGATCTGCCGCGCAGCACCTTTGCCCGTTCCCTGGCGGAAGCCAAAAATGCGGCGAAGGAGATCGGCTTTCCCCTGGTCATCCGTCCCAGTTATACCCTTGGAGGCACTGGTGGCGGGATCGCGCGCGACGAAGAAGAATTTGAAAAGACGGCCCATCTGGGTTTAGAGTGCAGCCGTATCCATGAGATCTTGATCGAGGAATCGATCGAGGGCTGGAAAGAGTTTGAACTGGAGGTGATGCGGGATTATAAAGACAATGTCGTTATTGTCTGCTCGATTGAAAACCTGGATCCCATGGGGATTCATACCGGGGACAGTATCACGGTCGCCCCGGTGCAGACGCTTACGGATCGAGAATACCAAAACATGCGCGACGCGTCCCTCGCCCTGATCCGGGAAATCGGAGTGGAAACCGGCGGCTCCAATATCCAATTTGCCGTACATCCCGGCACCGGACGCATGGTGGTGATCGAGATGAATCCGCGCGTGTCGCGCTCCTCGGCGTTAGCCAGTAAGGCGACCGGATTTCCCATTGCCAAATTTGCCGCGAAACTGGCCGTCGGCTATTCCCTGGATGAGATCCAGAATGACATCACCCGGGAAACGCCTGCTTCTTTCGAGCCCGCCATCGATTATTGTGTGGTCAAGATCCCGCGCTTTACCTTCGAGAAATTCCCGGAAGCCAAGGATATCTTAGGGGTGCAGATGAAATCCGTCGGAGAGACCATGGCCATCGGCCGCACCTTTAAAGAGGCCCTGCAGAAGGGATTGAGAGGTTTGGAGATTGGTCATTCTGGCTTGGACAACAAACTCAATTACCAAGACATCCCGGATGATAAAATCCGTCAGCGGTTGAGCGAACCCAATGCCTCCCGGATCTTCTACATCAAATACGCTCTGCAAAAGGGAATGACGATTGAAGAGATTTCGCGATTGAGCAAGATCGATGTCTGGTTCCTGGCTCACCTGGAAGAGATCGTAAGGTTTGAAAATGAGCTGACGCTGACTTTCGAAAAGGAAAAGACGCTAGATGAAGCGCGATTGCGTAAGGCCAAGGAGTATGGTTTTAGCGACGTTCAATTAGCCGAGATCATGAAGATCAGCGAACTCGAGGTACGCAAGCTGAGGAAAAGCAGAGGCATCACGGTCACCTACAAGCTCGTTGATACCTGCGCCGCGGAATTCGAGGCGTACACGCCTTACTACTATTCGACTTATGAGTCCGAGGACGAAGCCTGGCTGCAGAATCAGAAGCTGGACGCGCAGGCGAAGTCCAGGAGAAAAAAGATTATGATCTTAGGCGGCGGGCCGAACCGGATCGGGCAGGGGATCGAATTCGATTATTGCTGCTGCCACGCGGCCTTTGCCTTAAAAGAGATGGGGTATGAAACGATCATGGTCAATTCGAACCCGGAGACGGTGTCGACCGATTATGACACCTCGGACCGGTTGTACTTTGAGCCTTTGACCTTTGAGGATGTGCTTAACATTGTGGATGTGGAAAAGCCGGGCGGGGTGATTGTGCAGTTTGGCGGCCAGACGCCGCTCAATCTGGCCCGTCGGCTGCACGCGGCCGGTGTGCCGATTATCGGGACCAGTGTCAAATCCATCGACCGCGCCGAAGACCGCAAGAAATTCGCGGCCTTGATCGATCAGCTGGGATTAACGCAGCCCGCTAATGGATCGGCCAAATCCGTGGAAGAGGCCTTGACGATTGCCAGTCGGATTGGGTATCCGGTTCTGGCGCGGCCTTCCTATGTCCTGGGCGGCCGCGCCATGCGGATTGTTTATGACCGGGAATCTCTGCTGTCTTTTGCCGAGGAGGCCAGGCAGGTCTCTGAGGGTCATCCGATCCTCATTGATAAATTCATCGAAGATGCCATTGAAGTGGATGTGGATGCGGTTTGCGACGGGACACAGGTTTATATCGGTGGGATTATGGAACACATCGAAAATGCCGGCATCCATTCAGGAGATTCCGCGTGTGTCCTGCCGCCGCATACTATCAGCGAAGAGATCATCGTTTCCCTGGAATCTTACACCGGTCGAATCGCTCAAGCGTTGAATGTCATCGGACTGATTAACATCCAATTCGCGGTTAAGGGCCGGACGATTTATGTCCTGGAGGTCAACCCGCGCGCCTCGCGCACGGTCCCTTTTGTCAGCAAGGCCACGGGCGTGCCTCTGGCCAAGATTGCCGCCCAGATCATGGCCGGGAAAAAACTGAATCAATTCGAACTCCCGGATAAAAACCGTTTTCAGCATGTTTCCGTCAAGGAGTCGGTGCTTCCCTTTAACCGGTTTTCCGGAGTCGACATTGTCTTAGGGCCGGAGATGAAGTCGACTGGCGAGGTCATGGGGATTGCCTCAACCTTTGGGGCGGCCTTTGCCAAATCCCAGATCAGCGCCAATTCCGCTTTGCCTAAACAAGGGACGGTTTTCGTGAGCGTCAATGATCACGATAAGCGGAACATTGTTTTTCTGGCGAAAAAACTTATTGATCTCAAATTCAAACTGGTAGCGACCCGAGGGACAGCCAAGGTTTTAAGCAGCAACGGCGTTCCGGCAGAAGTGGTGGATAAGCACGGGGAGGGGAAAAACAATCTGTTGACATTGATTCAGAAAAATGAGATAAATTTGGTGATCAACACGCCATCAGGCAAGCGAAGTCAATCGGATATGCGGGTCATTCGTTCAACAGCATGCCTCTACAATATTCCATGCATCACCACCCTGCAAGGGGCCTGGGCGGCAGTCAACGGAATCGAGTCCAGCTTACAAAGTGTCTTCTCTGTACGTTCCCTGCAAGACTATTACAACGGACAAACGTTAAAGGCGGAAGCTGTTTCCTAAGGGGGGACGTCTTGGACTTTAAGGTTATGGTTACGGTTAAGAAGCCAGTATAGTGAAGAGGTTAGGGTTAAGTTGAGAAATTACAATCTCCAATAAACAATAATCAATCCCCAATAATATAATTCAAAACAAGTTTTGTCATTTTGGTCATTTGTGATTGGATATTGTTTGTGATTTGTAAATTGAACATTGGAATTTTCCACTCCTACCTCACCTAACCCCTATACCATACAGGCTTCCTAACCTTAACCTTGAATTTAACCTTATTCAGGAGATAGGTACGACATGTGCGGCATTATTGGTGTTTCCAATCATGAAGAGGCGGCCAAGATCGCGTTTTTAGGGCTTTATGCCCTGCAGCATCGAGGGGAAGAAGCGGCCGGGATCGCCAGCTATGATAATAAATCGATCCATTTTGTGAAAAATACCGGCCTGGTCGCCGACGCCTTCGATGAGCGGGCGATCAATGAATTGAAGGGGAAGACCGCCATCGGGCACTGCCGGTATTCGACGACAGGATCCAGTAATTACAAAAATATCCAGCCTTTTATTGTCACGCACCGCAACAAACCCATCGCTGTCGCTCACAACGGGAATCTCACCAACACGGAAGCCTTGTACAATAAATTAGAAGAGGAAGGATCGATATTCCAAACCTCGATGGATTCGGAAATTATCGTGCATCTTTTAGCAAAGACTCGCAATGGAGATAAGAGGGAATGGCTTGTCAATGTACTTCGAAAGCTGGAGGGCGCCTTTTCATTAGTTTTTTTGGTGGAGGAGACCTTGGTTGGAGTGCGGGATCCTTTTGGATTTCGTCCTTTGTGTCTGGGAAAACTGGATAATAGTTACATCTTAGCCAGTGAAAGCTGTGCCTTGGATTTGATCAAGGCCGAATTTGTCCGTGAGATCGAACCCGGTGAGATTGTGATCATCAATGGGGACCGTTTGGAATCTTTTCTGTATTCAGACAAAGGCAGCACTAAAAAGGCTCATTGTATTTTTGAAAATATCTATTTCGCCCGTCCGGACAGTGATATCTTTGGAGATAATGTTTATCAGGTGAGGAAGCGCTTAGGGGTACAGTTGGCGAAAGAACATCCGGTCAAGGCTGACTTTGTCATGCCGATCCCTGATTCCGGGAAATACGCCGCTTTAGGATTCGCTGAGCAGATGGGGATCCCTTATGAGGTGGGGATGATCCGTAACCATTACATCGGCCGGACGTTTATCCAGCCGACTCAGTTTATCCGGGATTTCCGCGTGAGAGTCAAGCTCAATCCGATCCGCAGCGTCCTTAAAGACAAGAAAGTTGTGGTTGTGGAAGATTCGATTGTCCGCGGGACAACGTCCCGGAGCCGGATTGCCGAATTGCGGCAGGCCGGAGCCAGGGAGATTCACCTGC
>CAYJUK010000102.1:4812-7988 GCA_964373335.1 uncultured Planctomycetales bacterium
GGTGAGCTGTCCGCCGATCAAGACTCCGAGTTATTACGGGATTGATTTTCCCAGCAAAGGGGAATTGATCGCCGCCAACAAATCCGTCAAAGAGATCGCCGACTTTATTAAGGTCGATTCCTTGGCCTATTTGAGCCTGGAGGGGATGCTTTCGGTCATGAAAGAATCGAAGAATTTCTGTACCGCTTGTTTTTCCGGTCAGTATCCGACCGCGATCCCCAGGAATGCGAGCAAGGATATTCTGGAGGGAAGGAATAATTGAGAAGTTGAGATTAAGGAAACGAAGGATTTAGCTCGCAAGACACAGGAGCACCAGGACACAGGTCACAAGAGCACAAGCAGTCACAAGACACAAGATAGCGGGTGTGGGAATATACAAATTACAATAGACAAATAACAAACAATACCAAATGGGACAAAACCAAGACAGAAATAAGCCTATTAACTTAGAAGAGCGAACTTTACAGTAAAAAATTTGTGTCTTGTGCTCTTGTGTCCGGGTGTCTTGTGACATGTGTTTTTGTGACCCTGTTCATTAATTCTGTAACTTAAACAATGGGCAAATTCATCTTTATCACCGGCGGGGTGGTTTCCAGTTTAGGAAAGGGGATCGCCGCCGCTTCTATCGGGAAACTGCTGGAGGCGCGGGGGCTGTCCACCATCATCATCAAGTGTGATCCTTATCTGAACGTCGATCCCGGGACGATGAACCCTTTTCAGCACGGAGAGGTCTATGTAACCGAAGACGGCGCGGAGGCTGATTTGGATCTGGGCCATTACGAGCGTTTTACCAACGCCCAGGTGAGCAAGGATTGTAACATCACCACGGGCAAGATTTATTATTCCGTCATCACGAAAGAGCGGCGGGGGGATTATCTAGGGAAAACGGTTCAAATCATTCCCCATATCACGGATGAAATCAAGAGGTGCATTCGTAAGGTTTCTCAAGATAAGAATGTGGAAGTCACGATCGTGGAAATCGGAGGGACGGTGGGTGATATTGAGAGCCTGCCTTTTCTTGAGGCGATCCGCCAGCTGCGCTGGGAATTGGGCGAACATTACGCAATCAATATCCATGTCACGCTTCTTCCCTTCATCAAATCCGCCGGTGAACAAAAGACGAAACCGACCCAGCACAGCGTCGGCCGCCTGCGGGAAATCGGGATTATCCCCGACATCCTTTTATGCCGTACCGAAAAACATATCTCTAAAGAGGAGCGGGATAAGCTGGCGCTGTTCTGCAATGTCGATAAAGAGGCGGTGGTGGAGGCCGCCGACGTGAAACATATTTATGAGGTCCCTCTGGCCTTCAAGAAGGAAGGGCTGGACGATTTGATTTTAAAAAAGCTGAATCTGAAGCGCGAGGACCGCGATCTCAACGAGTGGAAGAATTTTGTCGTCAGTCGTCTTAAGAATCCGCAAGGGGAAGTCAGGATTTCCGTCGTTGGGAAATACATGGCCTTGCCGGACGCTTACAAATCGATTAATGAGGCCCTGGTGCATGGGGGAATCGCGAACAATGTGCGCGTGACGATTCATCGTGTCGATTCCGAACCTCTGGAGAACGGTTCGATCGAGAGGCATCTCTCGCGGTCCGATGGGATCCTCATCCCCGGAGGCTTCGGCAGCCGCGGGATCGAAGGGAAGATCAAGACCGTCCAGTATGCCCGGGAAAACAAGATCCCCTTTTTCGGGATCTGTCTGGGGATGCAGTTGGCCACGATCGAATTCGCCCGGAATGTGTGCGGGCTGAAGAACGCTAATTCGACGGAATTTGATGCCAACACGAAATTTCCGATCATCAGCCTTTTGGAGGAACAAAAAAATGTCAAAGACCTTGGCGGTTCGATGCGGTTAGGTTCTTACTCCTGCAGACTCATTAAGGATTCCAAAAGTTATCAAGCCTACAAAAAGGAAAGCATTACCGAACGCCATCGCCATCGCTATGAATTTAACAACAAGATGAGGAAAACCCTCGAGAAAAACGGTCTCATCTTTTCCGGGATCAATGCCCAGCAGGACTTAGTTGAGATCATTGAATACAAAGACCATCCCTGGTTTGTGGCCTGTCAGTTCCATCCGGAATTCAAATCCAAACCCGAACCCTGCCACCCGTTGTTCCGCAATTTCATCCAGGCCGCCGTCGCCCGCCGATCGGATTCAAAAGTCGAATCCGCGGCCGCGGCTCGATCGTGACTGAGGCGGTTTACCCCAACTTTTGGGGATGACCCTTAAATCATCCCAGGACCATAAAAATTGGGGGTTACCTCATTCATTGGTTTTGGTATTATGGTCATGCTTATGACCGATCGTGAGAACCAAATTCTTCAGAATATCCTTAAGATCTTGCGGGAAACCCTTCATCCTTCCCGGATTATTCTTTTCGGTTCGCGGGCGAAAGGTCATTCCGCAGTATCTTCGGACTTCGATTTTGCTCTGCAGTGTGATGAAAAAAATCCATCTATATGAAGAAAAGTAATGGATAAAATTGAGGGAGTATGTGGATTGTATAAAGTCGATGTCGTTTTCTGGGATGATCTGGAGGACAGATTTAAAAAGATTATCTTAAAGACTGGGAAGGTCATTTATGAAAGATGAACTTGATTATTCTTTGGATCAATTGAATAAGGCATTTCTCAAACTTAAAGAGGGAAGCCTTAAGGTGCGCGACGATCTTCAGAGAGATGGTGTCATCCAGCGGTTTGAATTCACATTCGAAATCCTCTGGAAGACCTTAAGGTTGTTTTTGTTGGAGAAAGGGATTGTGGCCAAAACCCCTAAGGACTGCTTGAAAGAAGCCTTTCGTGTGGGGTGGTTAAAAGAGGAGGATGTCTTTAACCAAATGCTGGAAGACCGCAATAAGACTTCGCATATTTATGAGGAAAAAAAATCTATTGAGATATTGAACCATATTCAGCAACAATACATCATTGTTTTAGAGGGTGTCCTTAAGAATCTGAAAGAAATTTTAAAAAAGAATTAGATAGTAGCCCGCCTCTTTATCCCCTTACCGCGCTGTCCCGCAATTTTATCCAGGCCGCCGTCGCCCGCCGATGGGTTGAGATAACCAACAAATAAATAGTACCAGTCACTTTTTATTTTTGCTTTTTCCCTGCCTTATGATCATGTAAGTCCAAATTAGCGCGCACCAATGGCAAGCCAATGAAGTGAATCCG
>CAYJUK010000103.1:0-323 GCA_964373335.1 uncultured Planctomycetales bacterium
TGAAATCCTCCATGAATTGGATTTCTAATTCCGTGATCAACCATTTAGCGGATAATCCCTATTGAGTTTTTTTATTTTTATCCTAGGTTAAAAGGCTTTTGATCTGCTCACTATCATCGAGCTTTTTAATTTTCTCAATCAGACTTTTCTCTGGCGCGGAATATTCTTCATTTAAAAGCAGCATTTTGGGATCGGCATGAGCGAGGATCCGGACGGGTTCAACATAACTGGAGACATCTTGCTTTTCCCATTCAATCTCGAACCATTGTTTCAGCCAAAGATTGGACGAGGCCACTTCTAAAACATTATTAAAGCTCCTTTTG
>CAYJUK010000103.1:333-7957 GCA_964373335.1 uncultured Planctomycetales bacterium
TTTTCAGCCCTCCTCTTTTTTAACCACGCGTTATAAGCCTTCGGGTTGATCTCATCCAGAGGAAGTTGCGGCGCGTTCTTTTCCAGATATTTTTGAACTAAAGAATCCATCATCTTCAATTCAATGCCTAATTGAAGCAGGATCTCTTCATTATTATCCCGAAAATTAGTCCTGAGCCAAAGAGCGGTTAAAAGAGGCTCTCCAAAAGCGGCATTGAGCGCCCAGAGATCATGGTCAGCCAGGGTGAAACGATTTGTTGTCTTAACAATTTCATCGAGCTCATGACCGCGATCCACCAGGTCTCCAACAATAATCGGTTTAGCAAAAGGGGCGTGCAGCCGAAGAGAATTGATCCCAAAAGCTGATGAATGCACATCAGAAACGAGAAGATATTCATGGGATCCTAAAGCTTGATTGACCTGACCGTTTTTTAAAATCCAGTCCGCCAGTTCATCATAAAGTAAATTCAGGGGTTTTCTTTCGCCACTCTCTAAGGTCGCAGGAATAGATGATAAATTCAAGAGATCGATAAAGTCGGCTGTATCAGCGATCAGTTCTTCCTCGCGGCTGTTCCACAACGCGTCATCATTCAGAATATTCGTCACGATTGTTTTATAAAGTGACTCGTCCTTTCTGGATAAATCCAAAAGCCATTGAGTCACTTCTTCCCTTTTCCCTTGATAGGCCGCTTCGATCAAATAATTTTGATAAATATTCCTTTCCATCTGGCCATGGAATTGATCCAAATATTTCTTTATAGTCATCCTCATGGATTCTTTCGCGGTATCGAGATCCACGACTTCTTCCGCAAGATTCTGAAACTCCCTGACAATCTCACCGCGGACAGTCCCGCGGATTCGGGTGCGATCAAGCCATTTCTGAGCCAGCCCCTCTTCAACAAGCTCTGAATCAAACTCCAACCCTGTCTTTTTCTCTCGTCGCGTGATTTTGGTCAGCAATTGAAGTTCGTGCACCAGGACTTTATCCAAAAGGATAATCATCGCTCCATGGAAAGTAGGATCCTTGGCCAACCGCATCCCCGCGTCTTCCCCGGGATGGGCCTCAAGAATAAGGTGTCGGGCTTTTTCTAAGGAATATGCTAAATCTTTAATCTGCTTGATTACATCAATCACTAACCGCCATTGTGTTGACAGGGATAATTGATTGACAATCTTTTCTAATTCAGGATCGCTGGAAGAAGTATCCGGAGAACGGGTCACGGGGATGAGATTGAAGGTTTGGTTAATGATGGCATCAATGTCATTGACTAGAACTTGATCTTCCGCGATGCGGCGTCGTTCTCTATGATTATTTTCGATAATCTGCGTGATTTCATGAAGGGCCACTTCTTCTTCAGTGGAATGAAGTGCGAACACATCACGGCGATTTAAACCTTCGGACTGGCTTAAAGAGGTCAAAAGATTATGGGGGCGACTCTGAGCTGATTTTTCTTTGAGCGATTGACTAGCGGTTAAGAATGTCTCTAATAGAGATCGGTTCCAGTCCCGGAATCTCTCATCCTGCAATCGATCTTGGAATTTTTGCTCCAAGGAAGCATCCCGAATAAGATCGTTCAATGACAATCGGGGATTGTCTCTCCATGCCTTTTGAATCATCTCAAAGGCCACACCCTCCGGATGTTCTGCTCCGGCAAAGGCGGCTAATTCATGAAGAAGGGCATCCCAACCCACGAGATGGATCCCGCGGTCACTGGCGTGTCCTAAAGGCAGTTGACCGCCCGCCAGGACCGCGCTTAACATGTCCTTATCCTTGATCTCAACAAAATGGAGTTGAGGGGGAATGCCATAGTCCGGATGGACCGGCAGACTTTGATCAATCAGTCCGGTTAAAAGGATCTGGAGTTCTTTTCCTCCGGCAAACCCTTGATCGATCATGGCCCGCAAGAATTGATCGACCTGGGCTACCGCAAGACTCCCCTGTTCATTCCCCTTAAGGACATCTTTCGTGATCGTGTGAGCCTTAATCCAGGTGACTTCACTATTATGCGCCATCGCCCAGATGCGATCGACCTCTTCTTGATAAACCCAGGCCTCCCGGGCCGTCATCTCGGCTAAATTGACACGCACCTGATGAATCGTGCCTTCCGGTCGAAGACCTTCTCGCACAATAGACAGTTCTCCCGAAGGCAGCCATTGTTCCCCATGAATAACCTGCCGCACTTGAGAAGAAGCCAGACGCGTCCCGCCGGAGAAGTACTTTCTGGGGATTAATTCTTGAGTGGCGGGATCATATTCTTCTCTAATAAAGTTATAAACACCTTTCTCAAAGGCCCGCAGATATTGTTCATAGATCTTCTCTTTGATGGTTTTATCTTCAACATCGACACCACTCACTTTATTTTTATCGATATAGACTTGACCTAATAAACCTTCCCGCAGATTTTGTTTATACCAGGAGGCCAAAATGACGGCATGGTAGATCTGTCTTAAATTAGAAAAATTCTTTCCCTCATTAACCTCCCGTTCAATCTCGGGGATAAGGATGTCCCGCGCGACTCGGGAGATCTCAGCATTAATAGCATTGACTTCCGCGGCTGCGACCTCATCTGTGCCTAACGAAGTGTTCTCTCTGTTCCTACCCAGGGCTAAATAATCCTCTTCCAGCATCACCTTAAGGTGGCTGTCAACCACAAAGGCATTTCGCCCATCTTCATAAATAACGGCCTTCTCCGGGATAATCCATACCTTGTTAAAAGTGTTCAAAGGGATTTCGCTGGTAGAAAATGTCTCTTGCGCCCTCGCGTAAACTTTTTCCCAAAATTTCTGCCCTAACTCCCCTTCCGGATAAATTAAGGAAGCCGACACCTGCTTTAAAAGATAATCCTGCGCCAGAAGATCCCTGCCCATCTCGGTGATGCCAAATCCTTCCGGAAGGATTCGATCTCCTTCATAAGGGGAGAGATTAACCCATAACTCCTCTTCGGGAACCGTCAGGGCCGCCAGAAAATATTTCACCAGTTTTTGGGATTCCTGCTTTAAGTCTTCCCCCTGAAAAGAGGCATCCCCGGTGTCGACAAAAAAGTCAAACTGAAGGGGATTCTCGGGATAAAGGGTCATCCCTTTTAATAAGGCAGGGACATACTCAGGACTGACCGAAACCATCTGCCCCGGAGTAGGAAGATTGAGGAGAGACTGGGAGAGGCTTGTGGCATAAAGTATTTGGGGAGGCAGGATAAGATTGGTAATGAAGACATTAATGAGGAAAATTGAAAAAATCCGATTAAAATTTCGCCAATTGGGAATAAAAAATTGGGATCTCATTTCAACACCTCCTGTTTTACTGTTAAAGGGACGGTGAAAAAATCATGAGACACTAACTGGCAAATCTATCCCGTGGTGAGGTTTATTGAACAAATATAACGGACAATAGTTTGTTTTTATTAATTTAGCCGTTTTTTAACAAACTACTGTAACGAGATCCACCCAACGGCTATTCCGTGGCTGGTACCGTCTTTCTATTAAAGATTTTGAAAACACGGCACCAATAGTGACGCTGGCAGGAACCATATGGCAATAAATAAGTTAAGATCGAAACAAAAAATCAGCGCCTTTCAGGAAAGCGCTTTCAAAGTGTAACATATTTATTTATAAGGGGCAAGGGGGTGGTCTTGATTGGACCTTGGATATTCAGGTTTAATCTCTACCGAATCGATGATCAAGATAAAACCCTCTATCTCTACAGCATCAAACATCGGTGAGAAGTTTATCGATAGATTGGTGACAGTTATTCTTATTGTCATCTTCCCAGGGAGAGTGGTAGTGGTGGGAGATTTGAGACTGGAACCATTTACCCATTATCTACTTCCAGGATATCGACCTCTACCTCAACCGTCTTCCCTGCCAGAGGATGGTTCAAATTGACAATAATGGAATCTTCTTTAACCTCATGAATTACGGCAGAACGCGGGCGACGTCCCGGAATGTTGATTTGGATAATATTTCCTACACTGGGGCTGATATCCGCGGGAAACTCAGTTTTTGAATATTCTTTGTAGGCCTTGGGGTCAAATTCTCCATAGGCTTCTTTGGGTTTCAAGGTAAAGCTCTTCTTATCCCCTTCTTTAAGCCCTGCCAATTTCTTTTCGAGTCCTGGCAGGAGAACCCCCTGTCCATAGACATACTGGATAGGGCCCTTATCAGCTGAACTCTCAACCACCTTCCCCTGCCATTTCAGCACATAGTTGAATGTCACCTTGCTTCCCTTCTCAATCTTTTGAATCTTTGCCTCAACGATCGCAGCCATAACAATCAGCAAACATAAGCTGACAAACAAATTTAGGATTTTTCTTTTCATTCCTTCAACCCCGATCTTAAAAATTTCTTTTATTGATAAAAAAATCCTTCCTGATCCCTAACCTTCTGACTGCAGATACGCATCAAAATCGGTGACGGAAACTGCGGGTGATGTCACGAAAGAGATACCGGTAAGATTGGTCAAACTGATTGAAACGCGAATCGCTTCCTCTATTCCCGGGAGGTCCACAATAATAACAAGATCATATTCCCCGAGCAAGGCATACATCGCCTTAATACTTCCCTGATATCGAGCAATCAAATGTTCGGCTTTTCTTGTCCGCGTCGCGCTCACGGATTTCAAGGCTGATTGATTATATTTCCCCAGCATCATAAATGTTCCCATGGGAACCTCCTTCTCGTCATTCACTCTTACTGGATAAAGATTTTCCTTGTTTTCGTAAGTCCCATAAGATGGGGGTACACTCCCACACCCAAGGCCTCAGGACTCATTATACGAATCAACATCATGACGTGAATTATACAGATTATTCAGGACATTTTAAAGAGAAAATTTTCGGCAGTCTGGCAGTCAGTGAAATTTTATATACTTTCCTATCCTGTGAAAAATCTTCTTCATGGTATCCCAAAACTTCTTCACCTTCCTCCGCCTTAAAGCACAAGGGGCATCCCCGAAAGGCGCTCCTTTAAGTTCCGCCTCATAATATTCTTTGCATTTCCTGCAAACGCCGTCATCTTCTTTCCAATCCGGGTGATCATGCTGAATCAGATCAATAATATGCTTTTCGGTATGATCCATATAGACCAATATCTCTCGTCCGACCATTTGTCCACAAACACTGCATTGATATTCCATTGCCCCTCCCAGATTTTTTCTTTTGAGCGTATTATAAGATAATGTTGGTGATTTTTAAACCTTTTTATCCCATATCCTATGGTATAATCATGACCTCAAATCACTTCCATGATCCGAAATTCTAAAATCTTCATAGCTGGACACTCTGGTCTGGTGGGAAGATCCCTGACGATGAGATTAAAGGATCTGAATTATCGAAATTTAATCCTCATCTCTTCCCGGAATCTTGATCTGACCCAGCAGACTCCTACCTATCGTTTTATCAAAAGGACCAAACCCGATATCGTGATTCTTGCGGCGGCTAAAGTCGGAGGCATCAAAGCCAACCTGACCTATCCGGCGGATTTTTATTATCAAAACATCATGATTCAAACCAATGTCCTGCACGGAAGTTATCTGGCTGGCGTTAAGAAGGTTTTGTTTCTCGGATCGGCCTGCATGTATCCCCCCAACTGCCCTCAGCCTATGAAAGAAGAATATTTATTCACTGATCTCTTTGAAAAGACCAACGAGGCGTATGCCTTAGCCAAGGCTGCCGGAATAAAACAGTGCGAATATTACAATCAACAGCATCATACCCATTTCATTTGCCTGACGCCGTCGAATCTCTATGGACCGGGGGATAATTTTCATCTCGATCATGCCCACGTGATCCCGGCCATGATCCACAAGATGCACCTCGCCAAACAGAGGAATTCCCCGCGGGTGGAAATCTGGGGAACCGGCAAGATCAAACGGGAATTTCTCTATGCGGAGGATTTGGCCGATGCCATTCTGTTTGTGCTGAAATCTTACCGGGGTCTTGCCCCTTTAAATGTAGGGACAGGTGAAGACATCACCATTAAAGCATTAGCTTACCTGATCAAGGATGTGGTGGGTTACTCAGGGGAATTGATTTTCAATAAGACCAAACCAGACGGTCCCAAAAGAAAGCTGTTAGATGTCAGCAAACTTTTTCAACTCAATTGGAGACCAAGACACACACTTCCCGAGGGCCTGAGGAAGACCTATCAATGGTTTTGTAACAATATTCGCCTCATTAGAAAGTGAACAAAGTGAACGTCTTGACCACTTCAAAAAGAGTTTATAGGGATTTACCTTTCCTTTTTGGCAAGGTAATGATCAACTGATTCCCCTCCATCTTAGAGTGAATCTTCTTTGTATCGACATCATCAGGAAGCAGAATTGTTTTTGAAAAAGACCCAAAACGCCGGGTGCTGATCTTCCCTTGAGCGTGCGTCTCATCAATCTCTTCCGACCGTTCCCCGGAAATAGTCAGGGTTTGCTCATTAATCTCGATATCGATCTGCTTTTGATTCAATCCCGTGATATCAAGCTGAATCGTATATCCTTCCTGAGTCTCCTTAAAATCAAAATTCGGCTCGTAAAAAAGATCGCTGTTAAACACACCGCCGCCATGCTGCCCTGCCATGCGATTTAAGGTATCCTGAAAAAGACGATCCATTTCCCGGCGCATTTGATCCATCTCCTCAAAAGGATCCGATGGATCCTGAACCGGGCCGGGAGGAGTGGTCAACGGCCTTTGTAAGATCGATGGCCGGCGGCGATGCTTGATCGTGAAAGGCTGATTTTGCTGATAACCCTCTAAGGCCTCTTTGACCTTTTCAACCGGGGTCGCAAAACCGATACTCTGCGAATTCTGCACCACGGCCACATTAACACCCACCAGCTCCCCATTCAGATTCAGCAAGGCCCCGCCGCTGTTCCCCGGATTAATGGGCGCATCGGTCTGCAGCAGCCCGTCGGTGATCGTCTCCCCTCCCTGAGAATACAGACTGCGGTCTTTTCCGCTGATGACCCCCACGGTCACGGAATTTTCCAGTCCCAGGGGATTTCCAATAGCGACAACAGTTTCTCCGATCATAATATCATCCGTTTTCCCCAGCCTGACTTCCGGCAGAGGGGTTGAAGAATCAATCTTGATTAAAGCGAGATCTTCTCTGGGATTTTCATAGACCACCTCTCCCGGGACCGAGCGGCTATCGTTAAAGATCACATAGATATTGCTCGCCATATGCACCACATGAGCGTTGGTTACAATCAATCCTCCCTTGTCGATCATCACCCCGGAGCCGACACTCTTTAATTTTAGCGCCCTCGTCGGACGATAATATCCGAAAAACTGATCAAAGAGGCTGTCAAAATCACTGCCGTAAGTGCCCCAAAAAGGATTATTCCTTAATAAAACAATCCTCTCGGTACTGATATTCACAACCGAAGCCGCGTTCTCGCGCACGATCTTGACAACCGGAGTCTCGCGGGGGTTCTCATTATTAGCATCTGCTGAGAGCTTGGGCAGCAAGATCCAAAAGATAAGAAAAATCCAATTGAGAGACGTATTCTTAAGAGACATTTTGTCATTCCTCCTTCCGATAATACTTGTTCTTAATGAGACCTTCACACAAAACAGAGAAGTTTTCATTAAAACCCAAAAGTTGGGGTCAACAAGCATTTTCTTAATATGAAATTTTGA
>CAYJUK010000104.1:0-7933 GCA_964373335.1 uncultured Planctomycetales bacterium
GGAGGAGATGATTATCTAATTCGGAACGCGGGTTCAACTCAGGACGAAAAATAGCATCAAAATGATATTCCTTCCAATTTTTTCTGTCAATTCATATTAATGAGGGAGGCAACGCCCCAACTCCTCATGAGAAATTAATCCTCTCCTTAACCAGCACAACGAATGAAGTTTTTCATCCTGCGGGTGAATCGCGGCTAGTCGAAAAATTTCTAACTAGGACATCACAGTCTTAGGATTTAAAATAACACCACTTTTGATGATCTTTAAATTGGATTCGAACGGCGGGCCGTGTAAAAAAAACAAGATGAGACACCAATAAAGGGAGCAAGATGATAAATCCCCCAATGATAACAATGGTCAAAAGAAAGATAGGAACAAACACTCCCGAGAATTCTAAGGCGTATAATTGATAAGCGGAAAGGGAAAATAAAACAGTAATGAGGATGGCTGCCAATTGAGTGATCACTAAATCCACTATGAGGGTCCTGGGTGAGCTGGCGGTGCCATCAAAACCAAAGAAGCTATTTACGTTGCGGGTGTGTGCCTCGGGTCATAAGGGTCCCCCGGCGCCAAGAGCGCAGGGTATGAATTCACCACACCTTGAAAACCTACGGTTTTAAAACTTTCCCTCAATAGTAGTAACCCTGTGGCGAAGACCTCGGGGAATAACGCAAGTTTAGGGAACACGTTATTAGGAGTCTCCCGGCTCATTGGCTGATTGCGGTTTCTTCTTCAGCCGCACCAGGACCCTCTTCGGTTCAAAGTTTTCTAAAACGACGTGTTTATTAGGCAGGATAAAGTTACGGGAGGTTAATCGAATACGCTGCTCGCCTTCAATCAATTTCAAATCTAAGAAAACCCGCACGCGATTTTGGACCTTAAAGAAAAAGGACCGTTTCGGAGCCTGGAGATTGACTTCGACATCCGAGGGCTTGATCTCCACCTCCCATCCCAGGGGAAGCTCCGCATAGGTCACCGGGAGCACATAACTTTTGTACATTAATTGGGATCCATAAACAAATAAAAACCAGAAAGCCATTGTCAAAACGACGGCATAAATCTTCTCCCGAGTGTTTTTCCGGAAAAAATCGAAAAGGGATCGTGCCTCCCGATGTGGATAAACATCCTGAAAGAATCTCTCTAAAAGCAGGGTCAGCTTCTCCGGGTCGTTGACATCCTCCATCTCTCCATTTTGGGCCACGGAGATGGTTCCTCGTTCCTCCGAGACGACAATACAAAAGGCATCGGTAACTTCGCTCAACCCCAGCGCCGCGGCATGACGAGTCCCTCGGTCCTTGATCTTTTTTAGATTTTTCGACAACGGCAGGTAACAACCGAATCTCGCGATTCGATTTCCCTCGATGATCAGTGCCCCATCATGGCCCATGGAATGAGGATCAAAGATACTCTTCAAAAGCTGCTCACTCAGTTTCCCATTAAGGTCAATCCCTCCTTCCAGATGACGCAGGATCAACCCTTTCCCCCGAATGACAATTAAGGCCCCAACCCGTTCTCTCCCCAAATCAAGCAAGGTTCTGACCAGGATATCCACTTCTTCTCGGGTTAAAAAGAGCGCCCTTTTCTTAAGCAGGCGCCGGTGAAAACTGAATACTGCGATTTCTTCAAAAAAATGTCTCAGTTCCTCTTGAAAAATGACAACGAGAACGATCAATATGACGGTAAAAAATTGTTCAAAGACCTTGGCTGTCATCACCAGATTAAATTGGCGGGTCACAATGGAGATTCCGGCAACGATGAGGATCCCGGTTAAAACAAAGGCCGCCCTCGTTTTCTTGAACCAAATCAAAACAGCATAAATCATAAAGGCCGTAATACCGATATCTAAAAATCCGAGCAGTCCGATTTCCTGCACCCAAAAGAGAAACACCTTCATTTCGATTCCTCTTTATTCCTTAATGATCCATTCGTCCGGAAAGGACAATAAAATTCACTTTTCTTGGGAATCCGCAAACGTTTGACTAAGCGGGCAATAAGGCTTTGTTCGGTTTGCTCCCACACACTTTCCTCCGCGCCTCTTGGAATTTTTAAACTTCCACCAGCGATCACATCATGACCACCGGCATCTTCGGGATTGGGAAAGACATCCCTTAATATCTTTGCAGCCGGGACATCCTCTTTCACCGTCCGCAGGGACACATGAAGTCGGTCTTTAAACCGCCCCGTAGCTAAAGACCACTGGGCTTGTTTATAAGTCAACAAGAAGTCGGCGATTTGAGAAACCAAATCGGGGCTATCGACCTCCCCCAGATGAGCCATGATCAACCCTCGGCGGATCATCGCCTGCTGGATTCCCTGTCCTAGGGTCGTGAAAAATTTTCGGGACTGAAACGGGGTTTGGATTCTCGCTAACGACCGCATATTGCAGAAAGGAAGAATACCTAAATAGGCATTCACGATATCTGGCCTGTGGGCCCGATAAAAATTCAAAGTGTCTGTCAGTATTCCGTAGGCTAACGAAGTCGCAATCTCTTCCGGAATTTTTATCTTTAAGGACAGAATGGCCTGGGCCAAGATCACACAAGTGGCTCCGCATTCCGTATCGACAATAATCAAATCCGCCAGAGGGCGGTTCAATGAAGGATGCTGATCAATCACAATCGTTGCCCGTTTTTTATCGGGGAAAGGATTATTTTCGAATTCCGGCTGGGTATCGATGAGGGCAATATGGTCATATTTTTTAAGATCATTCGATCTCAATTTGTGGACCGGTAATCTTAAGATATGAACCATGCTCCGATTTTCCATACGGCCGATAATGCCTCTATAAACAACCCGCGAATTAATTCCAAACACCTTCTCCGTCAAGAACTGCAGGGCACAAGCCCCCGCCAGGGCGTCAGGATCCGGATAATCATGCGTTAATATCAGTAATGGCGAGATGGCATTCTTATGATGGGCCAAAAATCTGACTAATTTTTGTCCATAGGCCAGCGTCAAATAATTCTGATTCTGTTTTGAAGACGTTATCGGCAACTCATTCTTTCTCAAATAGTAATGAATAAAATACTACAGATGTATTTTTTCTCTATTGACTTGAGCTATACTTGTTCTTAATGAAAACTTCGCCTAAAACAGCGAAGTTTTCATTACACCCCAATTCAGCCCCCGGGTGCTGAATTGGGGTAAACAAGCATTTTCTTAGTACGAAATTTTGACTAATATGTGGTATACAATATTTTAGCGACAGCGTCTTGGCGTCTTGGTTTAAATCCACCTTTTTCTTCTAAAATAGATCAGCATAGTAATGCCAACCGCGGCCATGACACCGAGCATGACAAAATATCCCCAAGGCCATTCCAGCTCCGGCATGTATTTGAAATTCATGCCATAGATACTCGCGAGAAATGTCAAAGGGATGAAAAGAGTGGAGAAGATTGTCAAGACCTTCATGATTTCATTCATCTTGTTGGTGAGGCTGGAAAGAAAGATTTCCAGAATACCGGAAAGGATATCCCGGAATGATTCGATAATATCCATCACGCGCATGGCATGATCGAAGAGATCACGAAAATAGACGCTGGTGTCCTTGTTGATCAATCTGGAATCCGTTCTTTGCAGTTCACTGATGACTTCCCTTAACGGTAAAATCTGCCGGCGCAAAAATATCATATCCCGTTTCAGGAGATGGACCTCTTTGGATAATTCGTAATAAACATCAAAAATCATCTTCTCCTCCAAGATCTCAATCTTCTCTCCCATTTTCTCCAGGACAACAAAATAATGATCGATAATGGCATCCAGAAGGGAATAGGCCAGATAATCCGGCCCCATTTTTCTAATCCTTCCTTTCCCTTGTCTGATGCGTTCTCGGATGGGACTAAACAAGGGGCTTTCTTTTTCCTGGAAAGAAAAACAATAGGTCGGCCCCAGGATTAAACTGACTTGCTCTGTGACCAGTTCATTCAACTTTTCATCAATAAAAAACATTTTTAAGACAATGAAGATGTAATCGCCGTAATCTTCCATCTTGGGACGTTGAGACGTATTGACAATATCTTCCAGGACCAGGGGATGAACGCCCAGGTAGGATTCCATGCTTTGAATGAGATCCACTTGCTGTAATCCTTCAATACTGATCCAAGTCACGGTGGTTTTCTCTTTAAAGGAGGGCAATTCTGGGATTGTCTTGATTTCCTTCTCCACACAATTTAAAGCGTCGTAATCAATAAATGTAATTTTTGTCGTTTCCCGTGATTTGTCTCCAATATGTACGACGGTCCCCGGGGGAAGACCGGCTTTTTTTGAATTTCTTTTGATTAATTTAGACATGCTTCACCTTTAACCTTCCGGGGATTACCATCCCATTAAACGGGGTGTGTCCCCGTAAGGGTGCCCTTTTAAAACCTGGTCTTTCGTCCAATGACATATCCCCACACAAATCCGATAAGCAACAATGATAAAATAAGGATGAAACGGGACATGCTGATCCTCCAAAACAAAACCGGCACAATGACCGGTTGGGAATTTTGAAACAGTATAATAATGAATAACATCCCCAGGGCTATGATCAATATTTCTCTGAGTTTTAATCTTTCCACTAATACCCTTTTACCTGAATTCCTATTGAGATGAACACAGTTCTAAGCCTCTCGGAGATAGCCCCACGTATGGAGCTTATCACTATCCTCATACCAACGGTCTCCAATATCCGTCCGATAATACATATTGGGAATCATGATATTGCTGATACGGCCATAAACCTGACTCTGAGCTTGTTTTAAGGTTTGGCCGGTTCCCACGACGACCAAGACAACCCCGGCGTCACCGGTAATCAACCATTCCTCATTGACCATCTTGACATCAACGATATGAATTCCATCCCGGTTCGGCTTTTGGAAAAGGATCACCGCGTCTCTCGAATAGGTTTCAAAGGTCTGTTCATCATTAAAGGGATAAGGAGGGACCACGATCCTGACCCCGATCTGGAATCCCTTTTTGGCCCTGAATTCGGTTAATCGCCCTACGGCCAATTCATAGAGAAATTCCCCCATCGGCATCTGGATACCCTCCTGCTGGATATTGATCGTAGGGTATCCAAAGCGGGCGGTGAATTCTAAAGGGAAAATACCGTTCGCATTGACAATGCAATTGATATCTATATAGCCGACATACCCCTCTTCGATCAGTTTGGCTTCCATTTTCCCCAGGGTCGCATTAAAAATCTTATTAGGGCTGCTCCAATACATGGACGTTCCCATCTCTCCGGTGGAAGGACCGATGTTTCCCGGAAAAAGTTTCTTGTGTTCAAAATTAACATTGATCGGATGCACAAACTGCCTCCCGTTAAAAAAGGCCCCGACGGCAATCTCGACCCCCGCGACCCGCCGCTGCAGCTGAAAGACCTTGATCTTTTTCGTCATTGCTTTCTTATAAGCCTCTAAAACTTGAATGACATCTCGGCCGTCTTCCTCTTCACCCACAAAGAGGAGTCGTTTGATGTTTTGCGCGATCCCGCTGGGTTTGATGACATAACGGTTGGGATTCGCCTGCACAAAATCAATAGCGCCATCGAAGGAGTTAAATTCTTCGTAAGGAATGATATTCACCCCGGATTTTTTCAACTCTTCCTGGCCAAAGGTTCGGTCATCCTCTAAACGGTCTGAATATTCTGTCCCTCCGATCACCCGCTTTCCCTTGACGCGTAACTGCTGGGCCTTTTTCCCCTGGCCCAGCACATCATCAAAGATAATGACATCGGCCCAATCGATTTCCTCTTCCCAATTATCCACCTTCGGCACAAAGCCGTCGGCAATATCCTTGGCGCCTTTGTTATGGATATAATATTTGACCTCGTGGCCTTCCTTAGCCACCTGCCAGGCCGTGTCATTGATCAGGGCATCTAAAGAAACAAATAAAAATCTCTTTTTTTCCATAAACTAAATTGCGAATTATTATAAATGGTTCCCAGTTGATCGGACACGAACATTGAGTCTGCAATAATTTAGGACAGCGCCATTGCGTGGGGTAAACCCCATTGCATGGGGTAAACCCCATTGCATGGGGTAAACCTTATCCTTGAGCAATAATTTTAAAAAGTTCTCGAGCGGCCTCTTCAGGGCCTTGCCTTTCCCAACCGGGGAGTCCTAACCGAGTTCTAATTTGTCCCACAAAAATTCCGTCGGCAAAGAAAGCCTTAAGAAATTTCTCAGCCAAAGGATCATGAAGCTCCTTATATTGAGGAGGACCAAAGATATTGGCAAAATAAGAATGCACGATCCCTTGAGTGGTGGTTGTCCCCTTGCTCATTACGGTCCCCTCTCGAAAAACCTTCATCGCCTGATCTGAAGATTGGAATCGTTCTATCATAGGATGCTCTTCATCCAGATTTTCATAATTATTGGCATAAAGAACGTAATCAATCTTGTGGCCTTTAATCAAATTTTCAAAGCTCGTTACGGGAAGAATGATCCTGGCATTAATCTTATTCGGGCTTAAAATGATTGCCCGGTCAATTTGTCCCAGGGCATACCCCGGTTGAAGATCATCCAATCTTAAAAAAGCACCAATCTCAGTGCCATATCCTATGATGTGGCCCTGGGGATCCAAATCCAGTGACCCCATGTCATCCGCGATAATATTAAAATCTTGGATGGAATCCTCTCCTACCAGACGCAGGGCCTCTAATGTCTCTGATTTTCCAGCTCCTGTATCTCCGATGAACAATATTGTTGCGTGATGATTTCCCTTTAAAGTCATCTTGACTAAAGCACCGTGAAAAGGAAATTTGCCCCTTTTCATCATGATGATATTATGAAGAGTAAGGACCATCTTCTTCAAATACCCAAAATATCCGAAGACATCATCACTGGGGACTGCCGCGGAAAGGATTTGATTTTCCTCATCATCATAGAAGACTGTGGGAAAATCTCCAAAGGACTTCAGTGCCCCTCCGGGAACTCCAAAGGTGTAGACTGCATCCGGCTTACGGTGCAGTTCTTCGTCTTCGGCTAATTGAAATAAATTACACAAGGAATGTCCCAACTCAAAAAATCTTTTGTAAAAATAGATAAGAATTAATAATGGCCCCACCTTGGCGGGATAACACAACCAATCCTCTTTACGAAACTCAAGAGACTCAATCGGATTCTTGTGAACACGTTCAAATTTTCCTGATCGTTTATTCGTCAGTTGATCAAGAATAAGCGGTGGATAAAGAAGAATCTGTCGAATCACTGAAATGTTATTTAATTTTTGATATATCGTATGGCCAAAAGGGATCTGCTGCCCAACAGCAATACAGGCCAGCTCAGCGCCCGCGATAGTCTGGCGGAAAATCCGTTGATGATAGTGCGTGATATTCTCCTGGATATCCCGATAAACCCCGCGAATGAGATGCGTGAGTTTCTCGATCGAATTGTTAAATGTCCGATAAGGTCTTTTATCCAGATCATCCCCGGTTGAATCGCAAACGATAAAACGCTCAAAACTTCGCCAGTAATTATATAAGTGTTCGACAAAATCGTTTAATAAAGTTGGCTCTTTTAGAAAGACATCACTCCCCTTGACAACGTTTGGAACCAAATCCCCTGACATTTTGGCAAGAAATTGAAATGTCTTAACCAGGGTATCCAGATCACTTGGCCCAACATCTTCTTTGCCAAAGATCTTCAACAGAGGAGATTTCCGTCGGTAAAGGTCATGGGAACATCTTTGCAGGACTATCCTAAAGAGTTCGCAAGTCAGGAGTTCATCGGGTGTCTCACAAATCCTATTATTAAATCGGATAATCGCTTTATTCTCAAAGATTTCGAAAGACCCAGCAGGCATCATTGACCTAAATCCACATTCTTTTCAATATAGACCGTTTAATTAATTATTTCTAAAGATAAACTCGTTATTCATTTTCTAAAAAAGATCTATACCGCGTTTCAAAAAATCTGCAATATTTTATTCAGAAAAACGCGGTATTATC
>CAYJUK010000105.1:0-7852 GCA_964373335.1 uncultured Planctomycetales bacterium
AAAAAATTTAACCACAACCCAAAAAAGGAGGATGTAATGATCAAGCTTTATGGAATCGGACTTTCCTACAATGTCAGCAAGGTGCGCTACTGCCTTAACTATCTGGGGTTAAAATATGATTGGGTACAAACCAATCCTATCCAGGGTGAGAACTTGGCAGCGCAATACCTTGAATCCTTCCCCACAGGCAAAGTCCCGGCCATAGAAGTGGACGGACTCAAATTATTTGAAAGTAACGCCATCAACAGGTATCTGGCGGCGGCAAACAATTCACCCCTCTACCCGCAGGATGCCAAAAAGCGGGCCGTTGTCGATGCCTGGATGGACTATGTCGCTATCCATGTGGCGCATGCCTTGGGCCGTGTCCTTTTTAACCGGGTATTCGCACCGATGACCGGGCAAAAGGTTGATGAAGGCTCCATTCAGGTTGGCTTGGAGTTTCTTGCTAAATACTATCCTATTCTTGAAAAACAGTTATCTAAAAATACTTATCTGGCAGGGAAGGAGTTGAGTTTGGCGGACATTAACCTCCTGGCCGTTCTGGACCCGTGTGAGCTGGCGCAGATCAGCCTTAAGCAGTATCCTCAAATCACTAAATGGCGAAACGGTTTGAAATCCCAGGATTTTTACCAAAAGTGTTATAAGGATTACACCCAATTTATCCAGGAATTTATGAGCGCGAATGCGGGTTAAATTCTCCGATATCTGGAACCACACACCGCACCCGAATTTTTCAGGTCCAGGTGCGTGTCCTAAAATTTTTAACAGTATAGGAAGGTATATAAAATTTCACTAACTGCCGAAAATTTCTCCCCTAGACAGGAAAGAAGATATGACGCACCGTAGGGAGGAATTTTCATGTAAGAAAGGATCACTTATGAGCTTAAACAGTGTCAATATTATGGGCAACCTGACTAGAGATCCAGAGTTAAAGTACACGGCTTCAGGAAAGGCGGTTTGTAACCTGTCGATCGCCAACAATCGAGTCTATACCAGCAATGGTCAGAAGGTTAATGAGGTGTCTTATTTTGACGTTGAGGTGTGGGGCGTGGTCGCGGAAAACTGCTCGAAATATCTAGCCAAAGGACGCGGGATCATTGTTGAAGGCCGTCTCCGGCAGGACCGCTGGGAAAAAGATGGAAAGACCCAAAGCCGTGTCAAAATATCGGCCAATAATGTCCATTTTTTGCCTGGCAAAAAAGATGATTCTTCCGGGCAGCAGCCGGAACAGCCGGTGACTGGTACTGAAATCCCTGCCGAAAACCAGCCTTCAGCAGCCGCTGCCTGGGATGAGTAATTTGGGGATTCCAGATTTTCCGGGCCGATTCGACCGCTAACCCTGGTTCCGCAGTTTGAATCATGCTCGATAAGAGATTGTATTGGCTGGAGTGGAAAATTTGATCTTCAAAAATTTTTAACCTATTGAAAAATAGCAAAATCCTTCTGCTATCCTGCGGAACTAGGGCCAACATCTTTGAAAAATGCCTCAATGTTCTTTTGAAGCTTTTTATTTTTTTTGTGCGCTTATAAATACGGGCACAAAATTTTGTACCCCTACTTAGCAATTATATTTGTTCTTAATTCCTCCTTTCAACAGGAGGTAACAACCCTAACTCCGATTCGGAAATCGTTGATCGATGGTCAGCGCCTCACCCAATGAGTGAAAAATTTCACTCCTCGAGGCTTCGAGGAGTGGATTATTTTCTAATTCCGAGTTGGGGTAACAATCAATGGTATCATTCCCACGAAAAAATGTTATTTAGTTTGACAATGAATCATAGAAATATATAATGAGGACTAATCAAATTAAATTTTTAACTTCCTTAATAATATTCTCAAATATCAAGACCGCATGAAAGTTCTCTTTGTATATCCTAGCTGGACCGGTGAATATGGTATCATATCTCACTTTGCAAAAAGAGCTGGTGTTTATCCTCCCTTAAATCTTGCCCTCCTAGCCGCGATTAGTGAACAAGCTGGTCATCAAGTCAGTATTATAGACGCAGAAGTCGATGGTATCCCGATGCCGCAATTAATCCAAATGACCATTGACCGCAACGCCGATATTATCGCGCTCACCGGTAAGAGTCCGTTTTTTCATCTGGCGCGAAGCTTCGCGCAGGGAGTAAAACAAGCGGGGTGTCAGACTCCGATTGTGATTGGCGGACAGCATATCACGATCATGAAAGAACAGGCCTTTTTCCCCGAATTTGATTATGGTGTCGTTGGCGAGTGCGAAGATACCTGGCCTGAATTTCTGCGTCGAATGGAAATGGGAGCAGATCCCTCGGATGTTGAAGGCCTCCTTTATCGCAAGAACGGTCAGACCTGCTTTTCCGGTAAACATATCTATAATAGAGAATTGGATAAACTACCTTTTCCCGCGAGACATGTATTGCCCATGGATAGATATAAGATGGGGACATTGAACGCCCGGAAGAATTTTACTTCTATCCAGACGATCCGCGGTTGTCCCTGGAAGTGCATCTTTTGCGCCTCCGAAGCATTAAATACAACCAGTGTTGGGAAAAGATCTCCGGAGTCGGTGATCCGGGAAATAAAAGAGGTGATCTCTAAGTTTAGTATCCGTCATTTCATGATCGTTGATGATGTCTTGACCTTAGATCGCGACCATATCATTAAGATCTGTGATTTGATTATTCAGGAAAAGCTTAAGATCACATTTGAGGGCAGCACGCGGGCCAATCTGATCACGGAAGAATTGGTCAGTAAAATGAAACAGGCAGGACTCATCCGGCTTTCCTTTGGGCTCGAAACCGTCGATTCTGAAATGCGCAAGACCATGAAGAAAAAAGTTCCCCTCAAGTATTATACGGAGGCGAACGAGATTCTGGGAAGGTATAAGGTCGAGGCCTTGAATTCGGTGATGTTAGGTCTTCCGGGAGAAACGAGGGAAACCGTTAGGACGACCCTGGAGTTTTTGAGAAAAGACCGCAACGTGAAACAGGCCAATTTTGCCATCGCGATTCCTTATCCGGGGACAGAATTTCATCAAATAGCCAAAGAGAGAAAACACGGAGTCAAATTGATGACGGAGGATTTTTCCGAATACCGCCGGTATGGATCTGCCGTAACAACTGTGAATGATTTAGCTCCGGAAGATCTGATTGAACTTCAAAATGAGGGATTTGTCAGTATTTATTCCGCTCCCTGGCGGTGGATTCCCATGTTAAAGAAGCATGGTTTGGTTGGCGGAGTTTTGACGCTGATGCGAGTTGCTAAATTGGCAGCCATTAAAGCATTGGGGAAACATAAATTTTTCCGTGACCTGCCGGGGATGCAGGTTGTCTTCAAGCCCAAAAGATTTAAATCCTTACCCACCGGGGGTCTTCCAGTTTATCCTGCCGAAGAACATCAGTCGATGGTTGTTTAATCCCGATCAAATTTTTTCTTAAGGAACACAAGAGTAAAGTCGATAAGGTCAAGCCTATCGGAATGCCTTTGGGGTAAGGACTTTTTCTATAAAAAAGGCAATGAGGATTAGATATAAGGGCGCTAATGGGTAGATATATCGAGGGACGGTAAAAAAGAAGGAGTAGAGGATCATAAAAGAGTGGATGAGAACAAAAATAGAGAATATAAATAATAAGGATTCATCCGATCGGTCCTCTCGGTTAAAGATGCGAAACCTTTGTCGCCAAAGAAAACTGAATTGGAAAATGGTAGCCAGAAGGGTCAATATTGCCAGCAGCCCTCCCATTCCGATCACGATAGGAGGAAAGTTCAATGCCCATTCGATCAGATCCGGATAAGTCGCGAGTCCCATCATCTGGCATTCCCAGAAAAACATTTTTAAATACTCTATTCCAAAGAGAAGAATATATTGGACAGGGTTTCCCAAGGCTTTTTGAAAAGAAAGCTTAAGCAGTTCCTTATCTCTCTGCTCGATATTCATCTTCTTGCTGTCGAGTTCCTGTCTTTTTTGTACCCCGAGTTCATCGGAAACGGTGTAAGACCAGTATTGACAAGATTCAAAATCATAAATGGTCTGGCAGAATTCCGAACCGGCGGCATAGGCCAGGGCGGTCAGGAATCTTTTTTGAGTCAATGGCTCGACCCGTCGGGCTGTGTTCCCATAAAGCGCCCAAACCCGGGATTCTGCCAGGGTGTAATGACCATTATATTTTTTATTGGCCGATTTATAGAGAAAGACGGGAATCTGATAGGATAAGATCAAAACGAGGAGAAAAACTGCCGCCTTACGCCGGGACTGAACATCATGATTTATAAAAGCCTTAACGAGCAAAATCATAAAGGGTAAGATAAAAAGGAAAAAGATCAGTTCGAATAGACCTTTGATAAAGGTCATCAGCACAAACAGGAACCCCAGAAGGAGGGCGTTCATAATCACCGGATTTAGTGTTTGAGGACTCATTTTATTAAGGGTGTTTTGACCCCAACTCCGAATCAGAAATGCTTTTTCAACGGGCAGTGCCTCACCCCCTGGGTGAAAAACTTCACTCGTTGAGCTCTTGAGGAGAGGATTATTTTCTAATTCGGAGTTGGGGTTTTGATGAGTGGATTGGGTTAAAAGATACTGCCAGGAAATCCCTCCCATGAGGGCGATCCCCAGCATGAAAGGATAAGCCGCGATTTCCGAAAAGAGCCGGAGGGATGAATTCACTAAGGACGGAGAAAAGCCCAGATATAATAAGGTCAATGTGATCAGCCAGGGGCGGATGTTAAGTTTTTTTAATATGAAAAAGGAGATGATTTGAGACAGGAAGAGGAATGACAACTGAAGAAATTTTTGGACCGATTGATAAGAGATCGAAAGATGATCTGCCAGTTGCATGCTCAAGGAGATCAAAAAAGGATAAAGAGGTTCCCGATTAGGCCCTGTTTTCAAATACTCAATCCATCCTTTTTCATAAATGATTTTTCCGCAATATTCATAACCGATTGAATCATATACGATCACCATCTGAGAGATAAAACCCACATAGATCCAATAAAAGATTGACAGCAGGGAAGCAATCCAAAGAGGGGTCGCTTTAGAAAAAAAAGTTTTAATATATGACGGTTTCATTTAAAATGGATTATATCATCTTTGTAAGAAATAGAAAATGGAGTCTCTTTTTATGGAACTGCAACAATTTCGTGCTTGGATTTTAATCATTATCGGGATTGCTTGTGCGAGTTTGTTTTTCCAACCGCTTAAAAGACATATGATTTTTGAACGGGACAAGGCCATCGTTAAGGCTAAATCAATTACGCTCAATCAAACTCTCCCATCTTTTCAAGATCTCGTGAAGTTTATAAAAAGAGATCAAGGATCCTTTCTGGATGAACGCTATATCCAATATTATGAAAAGGTGACCAATTTTTTCCCTCAAATCGCCGAGGCCGAAGGGTTATTAGGTTTTTGTTATTACCACAATGGGAATCTTGATCAAGCCATCCTTCATTTTCAAAAGGCGATTGATCTCAATCCTCGATTTTTCTGGCATTATTACAATTTGGGAGTTATTTATTCTCAATCAGGACGATATCAATTGGCTAATGAATTATTAAAAAGGGCTGTCGCTCTGCGGCCGGAAGAAACTATCAAAGCCCTTTATCGTTCAAAAATCTATCAGCAGATTTTGAGCGAATGGCAGGGGGGAGCCCCGGATCTCATTGGTCAATTGAAGTCCGGTTATATTCAGGCGGTGCAGATGATTATTGCGAATCATTATCAATTAGCTCATTATTCGGAAATGCTTTTTTTTACTCAGCAAGCCCTGAGTACTGGTTGGGATCAGAGGGGAGAGTTTTCTTATTGGGCGGGATTAGCTGCCTTTAAGATGCAGGATTTTGAAGAGGCTCTCCGTTATTTTCAGGAAAGTCTTGATAAAAATTCTCAAAACAAAAAGGCCGCCTATCAGGCGGGATTATGTCTTCGTGAGTTAGGCCGGGAAGATTCAGCGAAAAAAATCTTGCAAAGTTCGGAGGGTGTGCTTCCGGATGACAGTTTGAACACAAAAGAAATTTATCAGATGCAGGTTTTATAACTGAGTTATCGGGTTTTTGTGATAGGACTGACACCTGCGGCGACCCCGCAAACTGTGGGATCGCTCTTAGTGTTGAGATCCCGAGTCTATCCACAATCATTATAATCGGGAGTAACCTGGGGACAAATACTGAACTGGCTCAATCCCAGATATATACGGTACGGAAGTATTATGGCGGAGCGTCTCATGTCCTCTCTGAAGTCATCGTCCATTTCAAGTTTTTGATCCTAGAATCGATTAGGAATCAAATTCATTCCTTACTTGGGGACAACCATGCAACAGGTCCGCGGGGAGTTCATAAGGTCAGAATCCCTGCCAAGTGCAATGGGGATGATATGATCCGAAGATATACAGCTAATCCTATTGTGGAATATGCCGAGTCCAATGACCTGATGTATGCCTGTCTTGTCCCCCACGATCACCGTATCTGCCGTATCCATACAAGAAAGTTTGGGGATACTATTAGTCCGAAGGAGATTGTCGGGAATTTTCTTAAATTTTTAAGACAGCCTTAATGATTTGTACTACAATACGGACATATTGATTGTCAATCGAAAAGGTGGTGCCCTATGCATATTCCTCCTCATGAACTGTCGTCTCTAGGAGACCTCTTCAAAAAAGTAAAGATTCAAGAGATCATGAACTCAGCGGTTATTAAGGTTCGTATGGATGATGATTTCAGCAATGTCGAGGAATGTTTTATCACCCATGGACTGACGCATCTGCCGGTTGTCAATTACGTTGACAAATTGGTAGGTCTCATCAGCCAAAAATACCTTTATAAAACACAATCCCCCCGGAAGTTTTTTGAAGAACCACAGATGATCGATCCAGATCCGGATAAAATCGTTGATGGGGATAGCTTTTACCATAAGGAAACCTTGAATAGCTACATCTTGCATCAGATTATGCAGAAGGATCCTTTCACGATGGGTCCGGAAGATTCGGTAGGGGAAGCGGTCAAAAACATGGCAAATAAAAAATTGGGTTGCATCCCAATCGTTGATCCTCAGCATACCATTTGTGGGATTTTAACCAATCAAGATATTATCAAATTTCTTGCTCGCCTGATTTAGTTGATGAAAATATTTTTATCCCGTAAAAAGAAAACCGCCAGTGAAGTTGGCAGGGTCAATCCAGAGTTATTCTTGAATTTGAAGGCTTCCCGGTGGTGTTTAACCGCAGCGATATTCTTCCTTTCCGCCTGCCGTATTACCTTTGAAGGTTTATCCCTTGTCCAAGAAGATGGTACGATAGAAAGAACCACGCAATTTCACGCGTCCAGTGAGGCGGATCAAAAGGAGATTTTATCCTGGTATGAATTACCGGCCGGTGGACAATGGCAGAAAACCAATGTTGAGGCAAGGACTCAGCGGGATCAAGAAAAAGCCAATAAGAAGATTTTTACTTATCAGGCCGATTCATCATGGACACCTTCCCGGCAGCCTGGCCGGGATTTTAAGCGAAAATCAAAAATTGGCAATCAAGCCGCTCAAAATCATTTTTCTGTCCGCATATGGGATGGATGGTTTATCAAGTGGTTTGACTATGAAGAGCATTTTCAGGATGTAGTCGATCAGGAGCAGATGCGGGTCATTTTACGGGAAATTTTTGAGCAAGGCCTGAAGGAATTTTTAATTCAGCTCCAAATCCTAAGTCAGGAGAACGAAGTTGTCGCGAAATGCGAACAGATTCTGCGGCAGCGATATGAGCCCCTATGGAATCGTGCCATTGAGGTGATTCAGAAGAAGGGATTTCAATCGGAGGAATTTTGGGCCTTTTCCCGGCAAATTGAGCCCCAATTTGAAAAAGAGGCCGTCTGGCAATTTCTGGTGAAG
>CAYJUK010000106.1:0-7789 GCA_964373335.1 uncultured Planctomycetales bacterium
CACCGCGCGAAGGCGAATTTGCCGACTAGCCAGATTAAGATTGTTAATTGCGTGACGCGATGGCTTGAGAGTTACGCCTTAGGCGCGCATGTGCCGAATTTAATGGGCTGGGTTAAAGATATTTTGAAGCACAAAGGGCGGGACTTGTTGAATGCCGATGACGTTGTTAATTTCCTTAATGACAAAAAGATCACAACGAAAATGTGGGGCGTTGACAGGAGGAAACGTACCGCATCTGGTCGGCGAATCATCCATGTCTACAGCAAAGAGGAAGTAGAGGAATGGAAGAGGCTGCCACCACAGGACCGGCCCAGGCTGATCGATATCCGGACCCTCTGCGATCGTCAACAAACCTGGCTCGGGGCGAAGGCTAAATCTGTAACACTCAGCCGCCGTTTAGAAGAAGAAATGAAAAGGTCTAAAATGATCATCGCTGTTAATAAAATTTTAAGCGGGGAATTGGATGGCCCGCCAGAGTTAACAGCGCATGTGCGCGAGGCTATAAGGCTTTATTATTTTGAAAATAGAAATTTTGGAGATCTTCCTGCGATTCTTGGAAAGTCGCTTGAGACCCATCGTAAGAGGATCATAGTCGGTAAAAGGTATTTAATCGATTGGATGATCGCCCATTTTGACATCACAGAGGCATTGATTGTTGAAACTCTCGAAGGCATAAAGAATAAAACGATTCCTGATCCTTCTGATCTAGAAACCTTCCACTGGCTGGAAGGGCTCTTCAATGGGATTAAAGATAAATCTCATTGTCCTCTTCCGCAAGCGGCATCTTATGATTTTCTTAATGAAGCGAAGATGAATAAGAGCCGGCATTTATTTTTTAGTTTAGGCCTTGGTTCATCCGGATTTAAGCGCGGAACTGTTACACCGTTGTTTGATGAACGGCAGGGGTTTGCGGTCGTCATTAAAGAGCATGAGACCACGGAAGAAATTCGTTATTTAATCGCTGAGCCTAATGGAAGGATCTTGCCTGCGTATCCTGATCATCATCCGCTCGCCCCACAGTATGAGAATACTGCGGGTCCAGGTATCGAATTGCAACGCTGGATGGCCGGCTTTGGTCCGGTGAATTTAACTCTGGCTCAAAAACCCCGAAGAATTTTCTGGCATAAAGGCAGGCCTGGAGCGGGAGGGCATATACGTCTTTTTTCACACACGGATGAACTAAAAGGAATTCATCAGCTATCTATCCCCAGCGTTTATTCTAGATCATTTGTGGTGCCACAGTTTATTCAAAGAACAACCGATAAAGCAGGAAATAGTTATTATGAGTTTCTTTTATATTCTTATGATGAACACAGCCGGAAAATAGGCGATCTGGTCATGAAATTGACGGTCATAAACAGCGGGGAGAAGTGGAGGATTCAAAAGGAATCCCAGGGCGGCTATGCCATAAAAAATCTACGGGGTGAGACTAAAATGAAGGCTACAGCATTGATGCGGTTTATCAAGGGAAGAAGTACCCTGCGACCGCTTCCGTTTGCGGTTAAGGTACACAGCATGATGATCAAGAGATTAACAAAGTCAAAGAAGTTCAGGCAAGAACAAATAGTTTTTGTAACAGTCAGTGTAAATATTACATTAAACAACAGCTATGCGTCGTTGGAAAACATGGAGGTTGATCTCATCACCGATAATCAGGGGAAACATTATTTAGGTTTATGGGAACCGGGCAAGGATCACAGCAAAGATTCCCCAATAAAGGTGGTTGTTTGGACCGGTAAATCTTGGCGTAATGCGGAAGGCATCTGGCAAACGCTTCATCCTGCCGAAACTGAAAAGGGAATAATACCGGAAGCCTCAATAGTATCAGCGGTCAGTGAACCAGAAATACCGCCTTTAACATCGGAAAGCCTGCCAGCATCTCCTTTAAAGTCTCCACAGATTTTATTTGGGATTAAAGAGACAGGAAAAGATTCCTCGCCAACAGAACAGCCGGAAATTACGACGTTGCCGGAAGAACAGAAAGGTAAAGGCCAACCAGGGCCCAAGTCAAAGGTTTGGGAGAAATTGGCGCTGCATAAAGATATGATCGGGGGCAAAAGATTTAATATCCGACAAGTAGCCAAAATTATCGGTGAGACATATGGTAATCTCAAGATGTTCTTCCTGAGTCATGATGATGTGTGCGAAGCCTATGGCGTTGTCAAGGGGAGAGTTCATAGTAAAGGCAGACTAATGCTTAAAAGATATTTGAGGATGATGGCAAAGTGTTATCCCGGCAAGTCAAGCCGTTTTACCCCAAAGGACGTGGCACAGAGATTAAAATTAAAAAATGTACAGGAGGTGCATTACGAAAATAAAAAATTGAAAGTGAGGTTCCAGAAAAAAACGGCTCAACCCAAGAAGGCAAAACCGGAGAAATTGGGAGAGAGTCCGCCAGAAGCAAAGCCACAAGTCAGGTCAAGGATCCCCGGCAGATTGGCTGCTCATCGAGCGGAAATTGTCGGTAAAAATTTGAATTCAAGAGAAGTGGCATTGATTATTGATGAACGTCCGAAACTGTTGGCAGAATACCTAAGAGAACATCCGCAGCTTCGTGATGATTATACAATTTTAGCACCCAAAAGAGGGCGGCCGTTAGGCTCATTGAAAACCAACAAGCCTGAACCCATCGAAAAGAGAGAACAGAAAACGACTCCAGAGGAGAGTAAACTCAAGACCGAAAAAGTAAAGACGCCAGCTTCAGCGAAAAGGAAAGCTTTTCAATCAATGGCAAGGGCAGAACTTCAAAAACAAGCCGGCCTCCTTGCCGCCCGATTAAAGATTAAGGAATATTGGAGCTGGGTTCGCTTATTTACCCAAATAGCTCAAGCCAAGTCGGATAAAAGTTTTATGGAGGGTTTAAAAATTTTCGAAGAGGCAGTTGCAGATATCATCAGGCGACGCATTCCTGTGATGCAAGAGGTAACATGGTTTATAGGTAAAATTAGGAAAAAGTCGGATGACGATGCAGGGACCGACATTGAGCAAAATAACAATAATCTCAATGGACAGCCCACCGACCCTCACCGCGCGAAGGCGAATAACAATTTGCCCAGGAACCCAGCTGAAAGGGAATCGGCCATTCAGAAAGAAATCTCGGCAGCTCAAGAACTAACGGGCGTCCAAAAACAGTACGTGCTCGATGCCCTTCGGCAAGCTGTGGAGCTCGCCAAAGAAGACCAGGACGTCGTCCGCTCGCTCGAAGAGATGACCCAGATGGAGATCCGCGCTGGGCCGATGGCGAACTTGTGGGGTGTCATCCGATTGCACTCTTCGCTCTTAGCTGTTAGCTCTTCTGAGACTGACAAGAGCCAAGAGCCAAGTGCTAACAACGCACTGGTTCTCTTCCTCGACATTTCCCTCCTCAACCCTACCAACCGCCGCGAACTCCTCCTCACTCTTATCCACGAGGCCCGGGTGATCGCCTATCCCGAAAGTCAAGACGAAGACAACGAGGCCTTTGCGCAGAAGGTTGTGCAGGGAAAAAGTGAAAAAGAAAGCACTCTTCCCATCGAGACGATATCTACACAAATGCTTAAGATAAAAGATCTCGTGAATGAATTGAGTCTTTTCGATAAAGATGAACCAACCTCTGAAGACCGATTGCTTCTTTACAAGGCTTTCGATCAATTAACGGGATTAGAGAAAGAGACGAATCGATTCAAGAGAGAAAAGAAGGCAGAACTTATCATTCGGATCGGTGCGGCTTTCTTACAATGGAACGATGAAGAAATGGCGGAAAAGGCTGTGCAAAGAGTTTGGAGCCTGAAAAAAACCCCTGAGTTCGAAACGTATAGAGAATGGGCTATTCTTTTAGATTCAAAATTATCCCATAGAGTCATAACTGACTTTAATCTGGCTCAGTTAAGATCTTATCGAAGAGAACGTGTTTATCTGATGATGGCATTTCATGCATTGCTTAAAGGAAATTTTGAATGGGCCGATCAGATTATGCAAGTCTTTGAAGTTCAAGTAAGAGAGGAAAATTTTCGTCCTACATTTAATCCTAAGATGGCTCCTATTGAAGGAAGAATTTTCTGGGCTTTAGGTCACATAGGAAAGGCCCGTCGCCTTGCTCAAAGGACGCATAAGTATTTGAGCCCTGATAAGGCTCGAAAACCTGGATTCCATGAAGCCAGTATCATGGCTCAACTCTCCCTCCTGGAAGATCTTTTGGGTCGGTCCCAAGAATCAGCAATTTTAAGAGAAAGGGCCTTGGAAATTGCAAAAGCCGCAAGACTGGGTGTGACGGAACCAATATTATGGAATGAATTACTCATGGACTGGCAGGTGGATCGCAGGCTGGATCATGTTCGCGATGACTTTCTCTCGGATATCCTGGGTATTGATGCGAATTTACAAATGAAGTATCCGAAAGAATTAGAAGGGGCCTCAATGACCAGGGCAGCCTTATCACAAGAACAACGACAGTCACCGGTTCAACAACGAGCCACTGATATTATTACGTTAGCACTTCTCGAGATAGTCCAGTTCTCTATCGTTGATCCGGGATACAGATCGGCTGGGTATCGATGGGCAGCTGAGGCTTATCACGCCATGGGGCTGGATGAGATTGGATTAGACATTGTCCAAAGTTTTGAAAGTCAACAGGAAGCAAAGAGCCATATTCATTTGGCAAGGGCTTGGATTGCGTTGGGAGATGCAGAAAAAGCCAGACGATTAGTCCGTCAACCATTGTTACAACTCTCGGATTTACCAACCGAATATAGGAATGCCAAGGAGATATTCCAACTTATTCATCTACTGATCGAATTAGGTCGATCCGATGAAGCGAAAAGACTTTTAGATCTGGTACTCGCTTACCGACCCGAAGACATTGATCAGGCGGAAGATTTCGATTGGGAGAGATTATCGGTAGGGGCTTCCGTATGGAATGTGGACGAGATTAATCAATATATCCCTCGATTAAACGGCGGTATCACCTTTTGCAAAAACGAAGCCTATATTTCTATTGTTAAACAGGTTGCAAGGAAGGGAGATCTAGAGCTGGCTGAGGCCTTGGCCGATGAGATAGGGATTGCCTCCTGTCGTGCCCGTGCCCTTGTCCCTCTGTTAGTTGTTTATAGGGAACAGGGTAAGCTGGATGATGCGCTTGAGGTTCTTGATGAGATAAGATTAACTGCTGAATATGTGAACAATGTATCTTTATCTGCTAAAGATCCGCGGGATCAGTATGATGTGCAGGTCGCTTACGGCACAGCCCTCTTGGCAGTTGGAAGATTCCCGGAAGGATTGAGACTCTTGCAAGAGTCCTTTGCTCTTTTTGTTCATGATTATTATTCACTCCATGCCCTTGAGGCCTTGAGTCAGGTTGTAAGAGCCTTAGCTCAAAAAGGACCTTCCCCGGAAGCAAAGATTCGAGAAGTATTAACCGATGCGGCTCGAACCCAAGATGCAACAGCGATCCATCTCATTGAATCGTTGATGATGATCATGGGCCATAGCCAAGTCTTTTGTACACGCCTCTTGAGTCAAGTGGAACTGGATTCGATGGCTTGGCGTCTTTGGGAAAATTGGTTTAACCTCAACCGAATTGGGACAAAAGAATTGGCCATTGTTTTACAACAATCTAAGGATCACCGTTGGCCAAAGACAACGCCACCCCATCCAGGCATGCGTACAAGAATGGCCGAGATCTTTGAAATCCTGAGACGGAGAGATGTTCCTGGGTTACGAGAGAATCCTTATCTTCTTCTTTCGCTCATTAATCCAAATAAGATGGGTCTCAAGGATCGAGAAGCCATACATCAACTCGATCAAAGTCTTAAAGTTATCTCTTCCTACCCGAAGGCCTATCAAGATATCTTCAAAGTACTTTTGGTGAGACCCTATTATCGCAGCACAGCCAAACGTAACACCGACTATGGCCAGCACTACCGGGCATTAAAGGGATTTTTGAAGGTCCATTATATGATGCGTCTCCTTCAGAGGGTGAAGGCCAATCTAAGTAGAGTCGATGCAGAAATGGAAAGACTGGTTTTATCGAATCGAGAACCAACGGCTCAAGAACTTGAAAATAGCTTTGGAAGCGGCCGGCTGTTTAATGTGATTGTAAGCGCTGTTCTGGGTGAACAAATACCGCTGGATCTTAAATTTGACTGGACACAACGATCGATCAACGCCTTAGTTTATGTGGCGGAACAGAATGACAAAACTCTGGGCCAGGCCTTTGTACATTATTTACTGGGTGGCCAAGAATCGGCTCTAAAATTTGTTAAGGCTCTGCCGGGAAATGAATTTTATGCCCCATTTGAGGATTGGCTTAAAGGGCCTCAACCAATGACTGTTGATGTCGGGGCAAAAGGAGATATGCAGAAGGTCCTTGAAGAAAAGAGGCAGGATTTGATTGAGGATATGCGGATGCATTTGACGCATTGGAGAGCACGGCATAATGCTCTAGCAAGCACGTTAGAGCTCACGGATGACTCACCTCAAGGCGTGAAACAATTTGAAGATCGGTTGCGTGAAATGATTAACAAAAACATTGTGGATGGCCAGGATATGGATATTCAGGTTATATGGGACAATCTTAAACAAATGAAAGGGTTAAGTGGCTCTTTTGCTCGTCTTGCCCAAAAGGAAGAGGTCACGATCAGCGTCACCCAAGATTTAGTCGAGATCATCAACATGGGTGTTGGGTTCGGTAGTTGTTTAGACTGTGTGAGTGGGGGTTACCGACGCTATACGAGATCTTATGCGTTGGACCTGAATAAACGGATTATCCTTATCAGGAACAGTCAAGGAGATATTATGGGACGGGAAGCCGTTGCCGTCACTAATCGAGGTGTTGTTCCCTTAAGTCAACTTTACAACTTGACGGTATACCAACTTAATACCCCTATGAATCGTTTTATGGATATTTATGCGCGATCTCTACCGGAAGATATGTTCGATCAGGAACCGGCACGTATCGAACGTGCCTTTAGTGAAACGATGTATTCGGATCTGACAGGTGTCGTAGAAGGAAGAGTCCCATTTCCTTTTGTTTTAAAACCACAATCCCTGATTTTAACACGTGATGGTTCTCGGGTGGTGAATGAGGAGGGGAACTTGGTGCCTGTTGCTGTTGACCGAGCTCGTTTCATTGGAATGGCACATGAGACTTTGGGTCAAGTAAATGATCACGATCATGGAGTACCGTTAGGAAATGAGCCGACAACAACTAAAGAAAATGGTGACAGTCGCTCTGTTGACTCAGACGCCCACCGCACCCAAGCGGACGATCGTATCGACACTGACCATCCGCTCAGGCCCATTAGTCAAGTGAGGGCGGCGCTTTGGCGTATTCATCAGCCGCGGGTGGCATTTGGATTTTTGCGGATTGCATTCTGGGTAGCGCTGGCGAATTATCGCCACTTGCGCCACAACGGCATCCGCGGCGCGCCGCTGCGACCGATCCAAGCCGCCCTCCGCGCGCCCTTCTTCAAAACCGCCGAACGTATTGACGGCCAGCCGCGGTGGAATATCGACCGCCATCTCCTTCCCGAAGATATCCAAACTTTTATTGACCTCCACGAGTCCCAGCCCTGCTGCCGGCTGGGGAATCGGGAGGTGGCGAAGGCTTTGGAAAGGAGGAATAGGAATGCGGAGCTCAATCTTGGTCATCACATTCCTTCCCATTCCCAAGATGAGGTGCCCGAGTCCGACCTAGACCGTACTTTAAAGGATGATACTGAAATTTCATTGGCCCTTTCTGTGCTTGAAGACCGCGCCATCAAAAGTGGTCAAAAGAGTCGGCGGCAGAGGCGGCAGGCTCTCGTGCAGGGTG
>CAYJUK010000107.1:0-7613 GCA_964373335.1 uncultured Planctomycetales bacterium
CTTTAAGGAATTCCTTTGGGGTTAAAATGTCCTGACTGTTCATTTCCGCGTTCTTAAGATGACTGAATTGTTCCTTAAGATTCTTGACCTCTTCCGTCAGACGGCGGTTCTCCTCTTGGGATTGTTCAAAGATTAACGTTTTGACCCGTAACGTCTCCAGATCCTTTTCTAAGCCGGCCCGGCGGTTTTCTAATTCTTTGATGCGGCTGACTTTTTCTTCGACTTGTAGCTGCAGACTTTGATTGTCAGTCTTATACTCTTGCGCGGCGATAACGGATCTTTCCAAATCCTCTTTAAGATTTTTGGCAAAGGCCAGCCGCTTGTCCAGCTGACTCATAAGAGCGGTTGATTCTTCGAGTTGATTTTTAAACTGTTGGCAATCGTTTTGAACGGCAAGATATTTTTCTTGAAAAGCAGTTAATTCTATTTGTAATCGTTCACGATCCGCTGATCTATCCTCCAAAAGCAATTTTAATGTCTGATTTTCCTTCTCTAACCGATTCATCTGATTTTGAAGAGAGAGGGTCTGCTCCCGGGGGGCTTGGTTAATCTCCAAATCTTCCTTGGTCCGTTGCTGAGGGGTCATTCTCTCTAAGGATTCTAAGATCGATTGTAACCGATCATTTTCCGCCTGAAGAGATTGAATGACCATCATCGCCCCCTCAGACTGTCGCGGAGTCAGTTCCTCAGATTCCTTCATTTGATCCTGGGGTTGCTGAAGGGATTGATCTGAGTTGGCCGGCCATTTAGTCTCCTCTATATTTGACTCCTCTGGTAACGGGACTTGAGGTTGAATCGATGTCGGTGAAGAGGCATCCGCAGGACTGCCGGTCAGATCTTTCTCTTTCGGATCGCTTTGCGGTTCTTCAGTAGAAAGGGGAGGATGAAACTCATTGGCAAGGCTTTGATGATAGGCAGGAGACGGGGATCTCGAAGAATGATCATTCAGACCCCAACTCCGAATTAGAGATGCTTTTTCGACGGGCAGTACCCCACCCCCTGGGTGAGGTACTGCACTCGTTGAGCTCTCGAGGAGAGGATTATTTTCTAATTCGGAGTTGGGGTTCAGAAATTCCCCCGGATCAATGATGGGCTCAATCTTTTCGGCCGGGACAGATTTTCTTAAAGCCAGATAAAGCAGGATCAGCCCCAGGATCAAAAGACCAATGCCGCTTCCCATTAAAACATTAAAAGTCATTTCCTCTCCTCAAATTACCAATGGCGCTGAGTTCTCAGATATCCCGCGTAATCTTTGACGGCTTCTTCCAGGGTCAAGAAAGGTTTCTGATATCCGCTATCCTTTAACTTAGTGATGTCGGCCTGGGTGAAATATTGATACTGGGTTTTAAGGATTTCGGGCATATCGATATATTCAATAAAAGGTTTCTTATCCACCGCACTGAATAAAGCCCGGGCCAAATCATTCCAGGTTCTCGCCAGGCCGGTGCCCACATTAAAAATACCATGAATCTGAGGATGATCAAGAAAATACAGTACAATATCAACGGCATCTTGAATATAAATAAAGTCTCTCTTTTGTTCGCCATTCTGATATTCCCTTTTATAAGACTTAAAAAGATCCAGCTTCCCTTCCTTTTCAACCCGATCAAAGGCCTTGGCCACAACACTGCGCATCTCACCCTTGTGATATTCATTGGGTCCAAAAACATTAAAAAACTTCAATCCCACGATGCGATGGATGAGGTCGTGTTCCAAAACCCACTCATCCATCTTCTGTTTCGATTCTCCGTAATAATTTAATGGCCGCAGACGATGGATCAAATCATGGTCATCACTATAACCGTGCGCGCCATTCCCGTAAGTGGCCGCAGAACTGGCATAAATAAAAGGCACCTGATGATTCACGGCCCATTGGGCTAAAGTCCGGGAGTATTCAAAGTTATTGATATGAAAGTAACGTTCATCGGGCAGGGTGGTAGAACTGCAGGCCCCCATATGGATGAGGGCTTCGACCGGATCAACGAGCTGGTCAGATCGAACAAGTTTTAGAAATTCATCCTTATCTAAATATTGGCTGTAGCTTTTATTTTCCAGATTTCTTTTCTTAAACTGATCCGAAGGTTCCAGGTGATCCACAACCCAAATATCCTTAAAACCTTTTTGATTCAGCCTGGTTAAAACACAACTCCCGATAAATCCGGCCCCGCCCGTAAGGATCATCATAAATCTAATCTTTTCCTTTTAATAAAATCAACTCGCCAATCTCTTCTCCGATCTTAAGATCCAGGGAAAGAATATCTTCGTTTTGTTGGGGAGCTGTCTTTTGGTAAGTAAAACGTAAAATGATTTGTCCATCGATGGGATCCGTGAGACGGCCTTCAATCCCTAACACAATATTTTTCTCGCGGAAGATCCATTTCTTCAAGCGGCTGGGTTTTTTAAATTGGGTCAGGTGACCACGAAGGATAATCTCCGCTTCGGCCGACCTCTCGGAGGACAGGATCTCCCATCGATCCGAACGAAGCTTAAGGGTCTCCCCTATACCTTTAACAATCATCAAAGAAATTTTTTCCAATTCTTCCGAGGCCTCGACCCCTTCTCCGGCCTTAAAAGGAACTATGAATAAACGACCGCCCCTTTGCAATCTATCTTCTGAGATGACCTGGATACTGCTGGAACTGTCTGGCGATGATGATAAATGATCCGCCTGAACGGAGCGATGAAACCATCCACACCCCGGGCCGATCAATAAAACGAGCGACAAGAAAACACATACTCGCTTTAATCTCTTAGTCATAGATTGATAAAGAAGATAATTTTTCTCAATCATCAGCCCGAATCGTTCATTGACCGGCTTCAAAATCAATAAATGATGGCATCAAAAAGAATGCCTAAAATAAGAGACAGAACGCTCACCGAGAATAAATAAAATAAGAGAATCTTCCCTCCAAACTCCTTCTTCATAGCGAAGATTGTCCCATAGCTCGTTATGGGACCCACCAAAAGATAGGTCATCACCTGCCCGGAACTCATCCCACTTTTGAGTAAGGCATCCGCCATAGGCACACTCGCGGTGGAACAAACATAGGTCGCTAACCCTCCCAATATAACCAAGAGATATCCCCTGGCCCCGGTTAAATATTGCTGGATGAATCCCTGCAATGGTTCATAAACAATAATCAAGCTCGCCAGGCCAATGCCTAACAATAATTCCAGACCAATCTCTTTAGGGAGGGTCACAAAGGCATAGACAAAAGATCTTTGCAGAGAATGAAAGAAACCTTGTGTCTGGGAAGCTTCTCTGGGATCGCAGCATGAATCCGTAGTCCCCTTTGCTAAAGACCCTGGAAGAGGGAGTTTATTCCCCATCCATCCCACGATTAATCCCATCAGGATGACGGCCCCAAAGATATAAACCGTAAAAAGCCATCCTAACAATCTCCAGCAGATAATCAATGCCGGAATCGAGGTCGCTGGAGTCGCGACTAAAAAGGCCAGGACCGGACCCAGTCTTGCTCCTTTACGTCTTAAGGTGATGGCAATAGGAAGGGATCCAAAACAGCAGACGGGCAAGACAACTCCCACTAAAGTGATAAGCCAGATGGGGCGGGAACCCTGGGTTCCTAAAAAACGCTCAACAAACGGGGTGGGAATAAAGACATAAAATAAACCGCTCAGGAGAAATCCCAAAAAAAGTGAAAACCATAGATTTTTGATATAGGCAAGATAAGTCTGGGTGAAATGATTAATGAATTCCATCAAAAGGCTTACCCCGGGTTGTTCGCTGGATCAGATAATGAAGGGGATCGTTATCCGCTAATTTACCAAGGTCTCCTACCGTGTTCATCTCAATTAAGATTCAGGTTACACAGTACTGATCTAAATCTTGATCTGAGAGATATGCTGAAGATCTATTTTAGGAGTTGGTCTGTATAAATAATATCCCTGACCGGCGTCTACCCCGAGCTCTTGGACAGTATGGAGATCCTCTTGAGTCTCAATCCCCTCGGCAATGGACAAAATATTATTCTCCTTGCAGAAGGAGACGATGAATTTCACAATACTGCGCTTGAAGGCATCTCCTTTAAGATCCCGGATAATATGATTATCAATCTTGACCACCTCCGGACGGGTTTCCACGATGGCTTCGAGGCTGGCATACCCTCCCCCCACATCATCCACCGCAAACTGAAATCCAAATTGACGAAAGCGGTTCAGGTGTTCGTAAAATATTTTATAATCTCTAATGGCCGAGCGTTCCGTGATTTCAAGAATCACATTCTTAGGAGAAATCTGGTGATCCTCGAAAATCTTCTTAACCTGCAGGAATTTGGGTCCTTCCACCAGATAAGGACTACAGTTTAAAAAAATCTTTTCTTTCGTCAGGAATTTGGCCAGGACTCTCAAGGCCTTGCTCCAGGAAAGCATCTCGAGATCATGATAAAAACCAAATTTGAGGGCGGCCTTAAAAAGCAGATTAGGATCCGCGAGGATCGTGATCGTAGTGGACCGCGTGAGGACTTCCAGCCCCAATAACCGAAAAGGTTTAAACGTATAAATGGGTTGAAAAAAAGGGACGATCAACTCTTGATCCAGGATCTTACGCAGTTCCCTGACTAACTCTTCTTTGACAATGGGGAAGGCTTCCAACTGATGGAAAATGCTTCGGCGCAGAACCGCGTCAATCCGCGCGAATAATTCTTCAATTTCAAACGGCTTGACTAAATAATCATCCGCGCCCAGATAAAAACCCTGCAGTTTATCTTCGAAATGGGCTTGAGCGCTCGTCATGATGATGGGGATATGCTGATGATTAGGATCTGCTCTCAACCTCTGGCATATCTCAAAACCCTTGATATCCGGAAGACTCAGATCCAGGAGGATGAGGTCTAAACTGGGCCGGACTTTTTTCAACGCCTCAGAACCGCTGTAAGCCACCTCGACTTCGTATCCTCGGATCTGCAGCATCCCCGAGATGCGGTCGGAAAGCTCTTTTTCCTGATCGATAATCAATATATTCTTTTTAAACATGGGATTGAAATTGAGAGATGATAAATAATAAAAAATAATGTTTTGATTATGACATAGGAAATGAGATTATTCAACCCAAGAATTACAGATTTCCAAAAAGTTTTTTGATTTTTTGCTTCCTTTAAAATCAATACCCTGCGTCAATAGCGCAGGGTATGTTTGAAAACCTACGGTTTTCAAACTTTCCCTATATTATTCACCACAAACGTAATCGGACTTCTTTCGGATCCTTCCCTAACATCCTCACCTACTTCTCCACAACTCCCCAATCTCCTCGCTCTCCTACTGTCGCCACATAATACCCATCCGTCCAAAACTCCCCTCCCCATAATTCCTTCTTCAACCAGACATGTCGCTTGAACAACTCTCGCCCCCTTATACTCTTTAACAATCTCACAAGTTGTCCAGATGCATACTTCGGATGCACCCCACAATTTGTAGCATTGCAGATCTCCCTGATTTAAGGGAGATCATCCCGAGGGTTTACGGTGGTATTCCGCAAAATAATAAGTAAGCCCGTTTTCTTGAAAAAGCGGAGAGGTGTGCACAACAGTAAATTGCCTGTTCCAATCGGGCATAAAGGTATCACAGGCCAAGGACGCTTGGATCTGGGTTAAATAAATTCTTTGACATTGAGGGTGAAGAAACGCGGCTTGAAAGATCTCGGCCCCGCCGATGACGAAGACCGATTCGATATCCTTGGCCAGGTGTCCTTGAGTCATTTCCTCCCAAGCCTGATCAAAACCCGGGAAGACATAGACCTCTTGAGGAAGGGACAAAGATTGCTGACGTGACAGGACAATATTGATACGATGGGGAAGCGGTTTGAATCTTCCCGGCAGGGAATCCCAGGTCTTTCGTCCCATCATAACGACATGCTTCTTCCCCGGCGATCGCGCCGTGGTCAATTCTTTAAAATGCCGCAGATCTCCCGGCAGGGACCACGGCAGCCTCCCCCCTTTTCCAATGCCCCTGTTCTGATCAACAGCGGCAATGATGCTGAACCACAGATCTTTACTCAATCAACCCGCCTTTGCTGGTTTAACAGCATTATTATTAAAACCATCTGCGCACCCGCGATTGATAATCCTCATATCTTTTCCCAAAGATCCTTTTCAAATTCCGCTCTTCATACGGGATAAAGACAACCTGGACAACAAAGAAAAATGCCACGGGTACGAGGAGGAGCGGCAAGGTGCCGATAAGAATGGCAATCCCGGAGAGGATAAGCACCGCTCCTAAGTACATCGGGTTTCTCGTCCTCGCATAAGGCCCTTCCCTCACCAGGACCTTTGGATCTTCGGTGGGTCGGAAAACGGTCCCTCGCTTTTGAAACAAGCTCCCCGCCCAAAATATGCTGACCAAACCCCCGATGACTAATATCCCTCCTAAGATCTTTAAGGATGAAGGAATAATCCTGGGAGGAGAAAATGTCAAATGAGCGAGGACCCCGATAAATAAAAATCCTAAAGCAAAATTAGGAGGGCGGATCTCTTGAATGCGTTTCATAACGATGGGTTCATTAGAGATTCCTGCTACTGGTAGCAGGAATCTTAGGCGCATCTAGCGGATACGTTTCATAATGATTGTATCCCTACATCCCAAACAGGTACCAGAGATTGGAACTGACCTGAACTCCGGCGGAATGCTGTTTTAACAAAAATCTCTTGGCCTCCTCTTTTTTAACCAGATAAACCTCGATATCCTCGGTAGGCTCCAATTCCTGCTGAGGATTCTGATTGCGCGGGTCAAGCTCATTCACTTCAATACAAACAATGCGGCCGCTGTCGTTAATGATGCTGGACCCTGTTTTTAAGACCGGGCTTACCTCCTTAATGATCCCGACATACCCGGTCTCTTCCTTTAACTCGACAAGGGCATGTTCGGGATTCCCATCGGTTAGTCCGGCCGGGAAACCCAGCACATAACCGGGGATAGCCGGCCGGAACTGTTTGATCAAGATAAAACGCTGCGAGGGGATCAATCGGGCCACTACGATAACGCCAACGGTGGACTTAGTCCTGACCACACTCTCCCACGCATGCCGGAGCCCGTCCTTATTTTCATAAATCGATTCTTTCAAGGACAACCATTGTCCTTCAAAAAGGGTCTTCTCGGAAATCTTTTTCATAGTCGGGTCTCCCTATTGAGATCACGGGGTACAAGAAGCCGCAGCCACCTCTTGATATCTAAAACAATCGATCGTATGATCGTTCACCATCCCGGTGGCCTGCCTATGCGCGTAAATAATTGTAGGACCGAGGAACTTAAAACCGCGTTGTTTGAGATCCTGGCTTAAAGATTCCGCTTCCGGGGATCAAACCCGGCAAAGGCCTGGCGATAATTCTCACGCTTGCGCAAGATCGTAATCCAGCTCAAGCCTGCCTGAGCCGATTCCAAAACAAGGAATTCGAAAATCGTTTGATCCTCAAAGACCGGCACACCCCATTCCCTATCATGATAAGTTTGGTAAAGGGGTCTGCCGGCGGGACCCAGGCACAACGTTTATTCCCTCGGGTCATACTCCTTCCCTTCCTTGAGCACCCAACAATATTTTCTGTTATTCTATCTCGTAAATCATGTAAGTCCAAATTAGCGCGCCCCAATGGCAAGCCAATGAA
>CAYJUK010000108.1:0-7601 GCA_964373335.1 uncultured Planctomycetales bacterium
TAATTCGAACACTCGGCTACAAGGGGCGTACCATTTTGAAAGCTTGGCAAAATCCCCTCGCAGATTCATCTTTTTTTGCGTGGTGGCCACAAACGGATCAATCTCACGGTTAAAAACCGCCCGCCAGATCGCTTCCGGAGCGGAAATCACAAATTCAGCGTCATTGTCTTTGCTCAAATGGACAATACAGCCGTTTTTAAATTGGAATTTATAGCTCTGGCCCGTTTCGTTGAGCTGGACAGCCAAATCCATGTTCATTCTGGTCTTCTCTCCCATCTCCTTCATCTGGCTGTCCGCGTTGACCAAGCGCACGATCTCTTTGATCTGCTGTTCGGAAAAAAGCTTATATCGTTTACTTTTTGGTTTAACTTTCTCTGGTGACTTATTTTTTATTTCCTGCGACTTATGACTTGTGTCATACCCATCCCGGCTTTTGATACCGTCGGGCCGGGGTGACCTTGGACCTTTGACCTTTGACCTGTGACCTGTGACTTGTGTCTGATTCTTAAACAGCTGACTCAAGGTCTCAATCTTCACCGCCTCTTCCAGGCATTGAATCAGGACGAAGCAGTCAAACAAATCCTTCCCCACGGCGACAACACCGTGATTCTTGAGAACCACAACATGACTTGCATTCAAGGCCTCCAGGATCGGTTTCGTATCCGTCACCGAAGGAGTTGACTGGGCGATGGCTCTCACCTCACCCAGATAAAATCTTGATTCAAAGATCCGGGGGTTTAAGATCTCCTGTTCCAGGAAATAGGCATTGGTATAAGTGGTATGGGTATGGACAATCGCTTGAATGGTAGAAAAATTCTTATAAATCTCCGTGTGCATTAAACGTTCTTTCGAGACCTCGCCCTCTTCTAAAACCTCCCCTTGCAGATTCATGGCCAGGATGTCACTTTCCTTAAGGATCCCCAGACACGTCCCCGAAGCCGTTAACAGAATTTTTTCCTGATCAATCCTGGCGGAGATATTCCCATTCAAGCCGGTTACCAGGTCCTTCTCCCAAAGGACCCGTCCGATGGACACAATATTTTTCTTTAAATCGCTGACAGAAATTTCATTCATAGAATTTTCAATCCTTGAAAATTTGAGACAAATATTTTTTGGCAACCCACTCTGCTAAGGGGACGTAGGCATTGACCTTTTTCATCCCAATCCGCTGCCCATTAATGGAAAGCAGGTCCTTCCCCTCCGCCAGGAATTCCTTTCTCTCAATGCCCGGGAAACAGTTGACCGGGATTTGATGTCTCTTCCCTAAAACCGCGAGAATGAGAGAACCGGTGTCGCATAATACACCTTCGGTATCAGTCCATTGATAAGCCAGCCAGATCTCCCTCACAAATTTCTTAGAGAACAAATAGCCGGCCATATTATCCGCCATCACCGTGGGGATTATGTTACGCTTCAGAAGCTCCTGACAGGAGACCCGGGCCGCCTTCAAATGCGGCCTTCCTTCTAACACAACCACGTCCTGCCATCCTTGCATTTTTCCATAATCAAATATCGAGTCCTTAAAGGGACCCAAAATCACAACCACCGAGTTCTCCGGCCAGGGATTCCCAGGCGCGGGATCAGGTTCTTGCTTCCTTTGCCGTAATAGACTGGGGATTGTTTTTTCTTCAACCAACATTGATCGAAATCTCCTGCGTTACGAGCTCATGAGGAATGACATCGAACGCCGGATAAACCCCTTTGACCTTCTCGGGGAAGATTCTTTTTCCCTCAAAAGAAAGCAATTCCTCTTCCTTACGGATTTCAATAGGGATATCCTCACCTTTTTTGATCTTTTCCGACGGCTGGGTTAAGACATAAAAAGGAACCTCGAATTCCCTGGCCAGGACAGCGATCTGATAGGTCCCGATCTTATTAGCAAAGTCCCCATTGGCGCAGTTGCGATCCGAGCCGACAATCACCTTATTGACCAGTCCATCGGCCATGAGAGAGCCGACCGTATTATCCGGGATCAAGGTTACCTGGGCTCCCAGCCGTTTGAGTTCCCAATAAGTCAAACGGGTCCCTTGCAGATAAGGCCGGGTTTCCGTGGCAAAAAAGTGGACTTCTTTCTTCTGCTGATGACAAATATAGGCGGCCATGGCCAATTCTCCGCTGACATTACAATGCGTTAACACGCTATCGCCATCTTTAATCCGATCCGCGATCTGTAAAACACGCCGCAATCTCCGCTGCCGAATCCCCTGCAGATATCCGCTGATCTTCCGCATCAGGATCCTTCTTATATCCAGATTTTCCTGTCTGGCTTCCTGGACCCAAGATAAAAACATCGCCGTGACCTCAGAAAATGGAAAGGTAGGCCGACTCTGATTGAGTTGATCAGCCACCTGCTTAAGATCGTCCCAGATTTTCTCCGGAGATTTGTTACGATTCGACTTCTTCTCCAACCTCTTGAGTTCTAGTAAAAAGGTATTGGCCACCACCAAAAACTGCCCGAAGGCGCGCGTCTTCATATCCCGGATCACCTTGACCGCTTGAGCCGTTGATCGAACTTTTATATAATGCATCTTTCGAGGAATCAAGGTCTCATCCAGCACCCAAAGACAGTCTCCTTTAAAATAAGCTGGCCAAAAAGGAGGGGAGTCTTTTATTTTAAGATTTTTGTCAGGCATAACACTTTTAAAAATCCTTGCCCGCCAGTCTATCAAAAGGCAGGCGGAATAAATCCAAATCTCGAGATCGTATATGACTTTTATTAAACCAGCTGCTTTTGCGTTTCCCGCTTTTTAATCAGATTCAAGGCGATGGTGATCATGCTGGATTCTGACATATAATAATCTGTGTTGAGAAATCCCATCTCCCCAGTGATCACATTATCACTCACCGCAAGAAGCACCGCGGCTGGAATCTTATTCAACTGACAAATCGTCAAGAAAACCGAGGTCACCATATCCACCGCAATGGCCCCTTGCTCAACAGCATTCCCAACATGTTCCCGGGTCTCCCGCAGGATAGCGTCCGTTGACCAGACCCGGCCTTTGTGGACAGTTAATCCTGACTCCTTGGCAGCTTCAAGGAGTTCCTGTGTTAATTCTTGATGAGGAGTTGGCTGAAAATTTTTATCAACATAATAAGGGGTTACCCCTTCGCCGCACACCGCACTCTCCGCCACAATTAAATCACCCACCTTAATATCTTCTCGGAGGGCACCGCAGCTTCCCAGCCGGATCATCCTGCCAGCCTGGGCTGAACAGAGGATCTCCGTAGTGATGGCCGTATCCGCGGCAAATCGTCCTCCATTGATCGAGGTCACCTTGGTTTGTCCCCATTGACCGGTGTACATGGTGTATTCCATAAAGGTGAAATTCTTGACCGGGTTTTCTAATTTTTTCACAATCGCCTCAAGACGTTCTTTGGGTCCCGGGACAAGGGCGTATTTCCCGATATCCTGGGGACGTAATTGAACCATATTCATCAAATCTTGGCCGGTTAAGTGAACCTCTTTTCTCATATTCATAGCCTGGTTTCCCTTTCCTTAGGATGAATCTTAAGATGCTAATTTAAGAAACACCTTGTGTTTCTTGTTTTAATTGCTCCTTATCAATTTTTCCTGTCCGATTTTTCGGCAAGGCATTACGGATCTCAATCTGATTGGGGACCTTGAAATTAGCCAGATGATCCTTAGCAAAATAACGTAATTCTTCAGCCGAAACCTGAATCCCTTCTTTTAATACCACAAAGGCTTTCACAATCTCTCCACGCATTTTATCTGATAAGCCAATGACTGCTGCTTCCGCAACGGCTTCGTGTTTATATAACACCGCTTCGATCTCAGGAGCGTAAACAATCTGTCCGCCAACCTTAATCATCTCTTTCTTTCGGCCGACAATATAAAGATAACCCTCTTCATCGAACTTACCCAGGTCTCCAGTCCACAACCAGCCGTTTCTCTTAACTGTTGAAGTGGCCTCCGGGTCTTTGTAATATCCCGGCATAATATATTTCCCGCGAATCACGATCTCCCCTACCTGACCCAGGGGAAGTTCCTGTCCCTGCTCATCAAAGATCTTGATTTCACAGTTGGGAGCAGGTTTGCCGATGCTCTCAATCTTATCACTGCCCAAAGGAGTCACGGTATTGGGCGGGCAGGTCTCAGTCATTCCCCAGCCATTTAAAAAATTGGCATTAGGGCAATATTGATGAAACCGTTTGAGAATATCGGGTGAACTGGGCGCGCCAAAGACAACGACCCAGCGTAAAGACGAAAGGTCAAACCTTTCAATCTCTTTAATGGTCAAAATGGCGGTATACATGGAAGGGACAATATGAAAACAGGTGACGCGGTAATCCTGAATATTCCTTAAAAATTCAAAAGGGTTAAATCGATCCATCAAGATCAGGGTGATCCCGAAGTGAATACAATTTTGGATATATATCAATCCTCCAATGTGGCTTAGAGGTAAGGCGCACAACTTCACATCTCGATCAGTTAAATCCACGAAATATTTCATGGCTTCCGGAGAGCCGTTGAGATGAAGATAATTTAAGAGAATCCCTTTCGGGCTTCCGGTTGTCCCGGAGGTATACATAATTAGGGCTGGGTCATTAGGATCAATAGACACCGAAGGGCATTCGGTTTGAGATTGTGATAATAAAGCCTCCCAAGAAATCCCTCCTCCCTCATCTGTTCCATCAATAAAGACGATATTCTTAAGAGTAGGAATAGCCTTTTTAATCTCCGGGAAAGAGATCTCCTCTTTCTTCTTAGTTATCAGAATCTTAGCCTCGGAATGAGTCAGGCAGGAAATGAGTTCATCTGTCTTAAGCATAAAATCTAACGGCACCACCACCGCACCCAAACAAAAGCCCGCCAGATAACTGTAAACATATTGCGGACAGTTGGGAAGATAGATCGCGATTTTATCTGATCTTTTGAGACCAAGGGAATCTAAGGCATTGGCAAGCTGAAAGACAATCTTCTGAAGGGAAACATAAGAGATTTTATCATCCTTAAAAATCAATCCTGCCTTAGAAGGAAAATTTCGTGCTGTTTGATTGAGAATATCTCTTATGATCATGAAATATATAAAGTTGTGGAAAGTAGTGAATACATTTAACCCTGAAATTGCCGCGGGGGATTATTGAGGTTTACTCCTTTAATAAAACAGTCAATCTATAATAACAAAGGTCGAGATATTGACCCCAACGATTTTAGTTAAGAAAAAGGCAATAAACACTTAGATGATGTTTAATAGTAAAATTTTTGTAGTTTGATTTTATTAGAATTTAATGAATTGTCAAGAAATAGTTACTTTCTTATCGGGAATGATACCAGGGGGTCGCGCGTAATCGGAGGACAGCGTAATCCGCGTAATCCGCATAATTTGGGGACACGTACCTAATTCTTTGGTTTCGGACCTGACCTTTGAATCCTTAATATTCTTCCTAATCGATCCTCTAAACCTTTAATAAATCTATCCCTTCCTAACGGCCGGCCACTTTTTGCATGCCTGCGAATCTCGTCAATCTCAGCCGCCGATTTCCTCTTTGAATAACATGATGCGGTATATTTTCGACAACTATTATCGCTAATCTTGCCATCGAACTTAAAACTCCTCATCACCACTCCTAACTTCCTTCATTAGGTATCGGCTCATGATATCTTCAATAAGATAACGTTATTTGTGTGATCGCAGATATATCATCGCCCAAATAATGATACATCATATCCCATATTAACAAGGGCACTGTTATCTTCTCCTTTTTTATCTTGTCATATAATTCCTGTTCATTGGAAAAGTGTTAGCCATTGGTCCCCCCTCCTGCCTAACAGTCGGACGGGTCTTGGATTGCATCAGCAATGATATGAACTTTCTCTAACCATGTTTCGTTCGTAACAGGCTTTAGAAAATAATCTTTAACTCCTAATGCCTTAGCCTTAGCCATTGTATCTTTATCTGTGATTCGTGTGATCATGATACACTCGATATTCTTATCCGTTGTTTTTATCTTCTCTAAGACTTCCATTCCGTCTATTTTTGAAAATCCTAAATGGACATCAATCAGGCAAATATAAGGCCGTTCCTTCTCAAAAATTTCTAACGCCTGTGCCCCATCGACCGCTTTAAAGGCTTGAAAGCCGTCGTATTGTAATATCTTTGTCGTAAAATGCGCTATATCTTCCTCATCATCGACAACTAATACTTTAACTTTTGATCTGTCCATAATAAAAGTTCTTTTTTTTGGTTTCTAACTTTTTTTATTACTATGGGTATCATTGTTATTACCCTCATAAACGGGGAGTTCAACAATAAAGGTGGCTCCCTTTCCCTTGCCTTCCGACTCAGCCCAAACCTTACCTCTGAAAAGATCAACAATTTTTCTTACCCGGAACAACCCTAATCCTGTCCCCTCACTGGAGCCTTTAGTTGTAGTTGATGACAGGAATATGTCATTAATAATCTCTTTTGGAATCCCGTATCCATTATCTGAGCATTCAATGCGAATAGTATTCTCATCTTTCTTAAAGATTTTAAGCGATATGATCTTTTTCTCATTACGTCTGATCGCATGTAGGGAATTCCGCACAAAATTCATAAAGATTTCCTCCATTTGGACCCTATCCCCCAATATCGATGGCAGATTATCTTCAATCTCTCTGGCAAATTGAACCCTTTCCTCTTTAATCTGCGGCTGCACTAACTGCAAAAAACCTTCCAAGGCATCAGTGATACGTATGGATTCCAATTGTCCTGTTCCCATGCGAGAATAATCCAAAATGGCTTTGATCATGGAAGAGACTCTTTCAGACGCATTAAGACTTCGCATAAGAGAGTCATCAAAATCCTGTTTTACTTCTTCCGGCATTGAGACCCGCGGATCTCTTAAAAGGGCACTCTTTACAAAGCTTAAAGAAGTCCGAATAATATGCATCGGATTATCGATTTCATGGGCCATAGAACTCGCCATATGATCTAGAGAAACCATTCTTTCTTTCAAGCCTTCCGCCTCCAGACGCTTTATTTCCGCGGCAATGTAATGGCAGTTTTCTATCGCAAGAGCGGTTTGATTCCCCAATACTGATAATGCATTCAATAAATCTTTTGTGTACATTTCTTTTGAACTACGTTCACCTAATGTGAGAAACCCTATCAAACTACTGTCAACAGTAATAGGGACAATGACATTCGCAAATAAGTTCTTCATTTGTGTTTGAATTTCACCAAGGACTGTATCGCTATTTTCCATTTCGGAAAACATTTTAATTTCATCATAAACTAAGGGATACTTTTTTTCTTTTAATAATTGGATTAAAGAATTATTCGCAACGAATGAGGATGCATCTTGACCACTCATGACTGGCGCCTTTAAAAGGTATTGATCTCCTTCTGGATTTAGAAGATAAATCTTAGCTTTATTTACTCTTAAAGTTTTAATAACCACTTTGATAATGAGATCCAAAAGTTCCTGAAGATTATGTATTGTATTCATTCCATAGGAGGCCTGAATAAGTAAATCCTGAGTTCTTTGTTCTTCTTGTAAGAGATTTTCCTCCGTCCTACGCTGTATATACAAAAACACAAATGGACAGACTGTAGTAAGAACAGCGCAAATGCCAGTTGGGATCATCGATACGCCCT
>CAYJUK010000109.1:0-7563 GCA_964373335.1 uncultured Planctomycetales bacterium
AACAAACGGACGTTGATCAACCTCTGTTAGCCATTGGTATCAAGACAAATCTTAGTGGAAATCGATTATCCGATACGCGGGTTGCCATCAATAATGGAATAACAATAGCGAAACGGGATTTCATTCTGGAGGAATTTCTCAATTCATCCTCTCATTCGCCTCATTTAGCCAAAGAAGCCCTTGACCATTTAGATAAATCTATTTATGATACAAGAAGTGATGATTATAAAAAGCATATGTTCCGTGTTGGGATCAAGCATACCTTAATGGAAATCATGGAAAATAAAAATAGGAAGTTACCTTAGGAGAGATTGAGGACTGTTCATGACGTCATTGTGGATAAATAAAAAGAAACATGAGTTGGCCATCCAAGGACACGAAACCCTTCTGGAAGTCTTGAGGGACAATCTTAGCCTTACCGGGACCAAAACAGCTTGCAGCGAGTCGGAATGTGGAACCTGTATGGTGATCATCAATGGGAAGGCGGTCCTTTCATGTATTACTCTAGCCAATGATGTTGCAGAAGAGGAGATTACAACCATTGAGGGTTTGGCAGATGGACAAAATCTCCACCCAGTTCAACAAGCTTTTTTAGAAGAAGGCGCAGTGCAATGCGGCTTTTGTATCCCCGGAATGATTATGTCCTCAAAGGCCTTGCTGGATAAAAATCCAGAACCCACCCAGCAGGAAATCGAATATGCCTTAGATGGAAATTTATGCCGCTGTGCTGGTTACCTTAAAATATTTCAGGCTCTCTGGAAAGCCGGTTCTCTCATGAAAAATCAAAATAAAAACATTCCTCAAGTGACGAAAGAAACCAAAAAAGAAGATCGGGTATCTTACGTTGCCTAAAAAGCAAAACTAAATTCCTACATTAAAGAAATGAATATTAAAGATTTAAAAGAATTCGTCAACCCTGTTGGAAAAAGCGTTCCGCGCATTGATGGCCAAGGGATGGTCACGGGACAAACCAAATATGCCTTCGATGTCAGTTTTCCCAACATGCTCGTCGGAAAAATGATTCGTTCACCTCACCCTCATGCCAGAATCGTTCACATTGATACTACCCAAGCAGAAAAATTGCCAGGAGTAAAGGCCATAATCACGGCTAAGGATACCTATAATATTAAGTTTGGATCGAATGAATATTTCTTCCCCCATACCGTTGATCAAATGGCCTTTGAAGCGGAAAAAGTCCGTTATATTGGGGATGAAATTGGAGCTGTTGCTGCCAATGATGAAGAAACCGCAAATGAGGCCATGAGGCTCATTGAAGTTGAATACGAGGAATTGCCTGCTGTCTTTGATATGGTTGAGGCCATGAAGCCCGGGGCGCCTCAAATCCATGAGGCGATGAATAATATTGCGGTGATTCTTCCGGTTAATTTTGGAAATCCTGATCGGGCATTAAAAGAATCTGATCATATCCGGGAAGACATTTTTTATGCCCCCGCGGCCGCTCATGCCGCCCTTGAACCTCATGTTTGTGTTGGGCAATGGGAAACTTTTTCTAACAAAATAACTCTTTGGAGTTCCTCGCAGGCCCCGTTCAAATGCCGCGAAGCCTTGGCCAAAACTCTCAAGATGGATTTGAATGATGTTCGGATCATCAAGATGGCTGTTGGGGGAGGGTTTGGTGGAAAACTAGAAATGCTCCCTATGGATTTTGCAGCTTGTCTATTATCAAAGAAATCAGGAGGATTGCCGGTCAAGATCTGTTATTCCCGGGAGGAGGAATTTGCCTTCTCTCGTCGAAAACACGCCATGATCTATAAGGTCAAATCCGGGGTTAAAAAAGACGGTACCCTGATGGCGATGACCGGAGAAGTCATCGCGGATGGAGGGGCCTATTGCAGTTATGGACCGACTGTTTTAGCCGCTGCCATCATGCGCATCTTTATGGTCTATAAAATCCAGCATTTTCGAATTACCGGGTACCGAGTTTATACGAATACCCCCATTAGCGGGGCCATGCGCGGATTTGGCGGGGTTCAATCTGGATTTGCCATTGAATCACACATGGACCTATTAGCGAGAGATCTCGGAATGGATCCCATTCAGTTCCGCCTAAAAAATATTACCACTCCCAATATGGTTACCGTTAATAAAATGGTCTTGACATCGAATGGCCTCAGAGAATGTATTGAGAAATCCACGCAGGCAGCGAATTGGAAGCAAAAATATGGTGAAAACCGCACCGGAGGCAAACCCTATCTTAAGCGAGGAATTGGCATAGGGATTGCGGCGGATGTCATGGGATCCAAGATGTACAAATCTCATGAATCAGCGGGTTCTATTGTAAAAATAGAAGAGGATGGTTCGGTCTACCTGTTCACTGGGGCGGCAGATACTGGTCAAGGGTCTAATACGGCTTTATCACAGATCGCTGCTCAAGAATTGGGTGTCAGTTATAGCCGTATCAAATGCAAATCAGGGGATACGGAGATCACCCCTTTTGATACCGGAAGCTTTGCCAGTCGGGTGACCTTTATCTCGGGCAATGCCACTCTTCGGGCAGCGCGCGATGCGAAAAACCAAATTTTAAGTATTGTCGCTGAAGAATATAAGCTGAGAATAGAGGAGTTGGATATACTTGCTGAGGAAGTGATCAAAAAGAAAGATAACACTCTATTAATGAACTTTGATAAGGCTATTGAACTGTGTTATTCCTTTAATTATGGTCGACAAATTATTGGACGAGGAAGTTACAATCCCAAAACCACCCCCGTGGACTTTCGAACCGGGGAGGGAAACGTTTCCGGAAGCTACGGATTTGAGGCTCAGATAGCAGAGGTTGAGGTTAATACAGAAACGGGAGAAGTTAATCTTATTAAAATGTGGGATGCCCACGATATCGGGAAGGCCATCAATCCTCAATCTGTGGAAGCTCAAATTGAGGGATCGCTCGCCATGGGGATTGGATACACCTTCTATGAAGATCTCAAATTCTTAAATGGCCGTTTGGCCAATGGGAACTTTGCGAATTATCGTCTGCCACGATCCCTGGGGACACCACCGATAGAAACCCTTCTGATCGAAACCAATGACCCCGAAGGTCCTTTTGGGGCCAAAGGAATGGGAGAGGCTTCTTTACTCCCAACGTCGGCGGCTATTGCCAATGCGATCCATGATGCCATTGGAGTTAGAATTAAAGAACTTCCCATCACTCCCGCAAAAATCTTAAAAGCTTTAAAAGAAAAAGAGGAACTAGAAATTAATGAAAAAGTCTTAATTAAGGATTAATGAATATGAATACGCTTAAGTCTTTTATTTTTCTCATCTTTTTCTTATATGGATGCAGTATCTATCGCGTTGATTCCCAAGATGTCACCACCAATTTTTATCCCCCAAAAAACTCCCCTCAAGATGTCATTTACCTCGAAATTGTCGATCGACCGCATGAAGTGATCGGCTATGTGACCGTCAACACTGAGCGGAACAAATCCATTCAACGGTTTCTAGACAAGATGTGTCGCGAAGCAGCGATACTCGGTGGAGATGCCATTACCGACATCACTATTGATGCCCCTGATGGCTGGAAAAAATTACCCGTCCAGAAATTGCTAGCCAATGCTTACTTCAGGCGCAATGCCCGGGCCAAAGTCATCATATTTAAATAAAAAATGCTATATCAGCTCATTCTCCTGACGAACCCATTCTCTTTTTAAATGAACGAACTCTTCACGCGTATTAAAGGTTTTAATAATGCCTGAATCAGAGACATCTAAAAATTTTATCCGATTAGCATACAGCCCCGTAATCGTATTAACACCCAGGGAGTCGTCTAATTTAAGCAACTTCTCCTTCAAACAATTATTAAAAATGGGGGGGTGGCCTTTTTTCCCTTGATAAGTTGGGATGAGAACGAGAGGTTTTGTCTTAGAAAATTCCTCTGCGAGACAATCCAAGATTTCTTTTTTAATCAGAGGATAATCTACCGGCAGAAGCATGATCCCTTCAATGTCATCTGAAAGGGTTCTTAATCCGGATTTAAAAGATGAGGTTTGCCCTAAATGAAAATCTTTATTATAGACAACGTTTATCTTTTTATGCTTAAGTAAAAAAGGTTTTATCTCTTCAGCGAATGCCCCTAGGACAACAATTAGTTCAGACACATGAGAATCAATAATGACTCTTTGAATACGCTCAATAATGGGTTTCCCTTGCAGGGAAGATAAGGCTTTGGGAGAACCGAAGCGGGAACTTAACCCGGCAGCCAATAGGATGCAAGAAATCATATCAACATTATAATCAAACTTATCCAATTGTCTAAACCTCAATTAGAGACATTGTTTTTATCAATTAATTTTATTCAAATAAGATTAAAAAGGGAGTTTTGACTTGTTAATCTTTTATATAAGCGTCATTGTAGTAGTCACCTTAGGATTGGTGGTTGTCGCATGGTTAGTCCACTCTGAACAAAAAAAGCAATTAACTCAAAAGGGAGGATCTGAGAAAAAAGAGCAAGGTGATTTATTATCCCGTTTAGGATTAGAAAATCCTGCCTTGAGATCCGAAACCCCTGATTCATTTCTTGATATCAAACAAAATAACATCCAACAATTGCAACCAGAGCAGTTATCCATACCTGAAAATCCTGCGAAGGATTCCAACTCTATTTCTGAAAAATCTCAAGTGGCTCTGGGCCCACATCCCTCTAACCTATCAATCATCTCATCAAGCCAAGAGGATCTTAATATCAAGTACACACACCTAGAACAACTCTTTCAAGAAAAGTCTCTAGAGCTAGAAAAGGTTCTCAAAAGTCTCTCTATCGAGAATAAAACTCATAAAGAATTCAATAAGGTTAAAGATATTTTGGAAAAAGAAATCAAAGATAAAAAGGATCAAAATCGTCAACTCCAAATGGAACTTTTAAACTCTCAAACAGAAGCGCAGACCTTCTTAAAAAGGGTCAATCAGTTAGAGGAAAAGATTAAAACCTTAGAAAATGAGATCAAAGATAAAGAAGCAGAAATTAAAGAATCCCAACATTCCAAAGAGATTGATCAAAAAAGTATTCAGGATTTAAATCAAGAAATTAGATCAAAAAACGCAACGATTCAAGAGAAGGACACTAAGATTGCAGATTGGATAAAAAAATTGAATTCCTCAAAACCAGCAGAGATACCTCATCCAATAGAATCAGACAACTCTCCCGCTAATCCAGGTGTTCCTCAAAATTCTTTTAGCAAATCCTCTCAAGTTGAATTAAATATTATTACACCTGTCCAAAATATCTCCTCGCCATCTGATCCCATAAATTCAAATCTTCATGAAATACCGGAAAATATCTCAAAGCTAAAAGAATTGCAACCCGATGAATTCATTGAAGATGATAAAAATATAAGGGAGGGCATTCCCTCATCCACAATAGCAACTCCAGAAGAGGGGAGGGAAAAGGATTCTCGAGAATTATCGATCAATCCAGAAAGCCCCTCTCAGCCGTTAAATTCTAATAAAAAAGAAGATACCCAAGGTGAGCGCCATACTCAATAATATTTTCCGATTAAGTTTTCCCTTACTCTTTTCTTTATACATGAGTTTATGGGGATGTAATCAAAGTCGGGCAGATGATCCCAAAACCTCGGCTATATTGAAAACCAATCAAGAAGTATCTGCTCCGATTGTCGTTTTGGAAACAACACAAGGGAATATTCATCTGAAATTGTTTCCTGAGGTGGCTCCCAAGGCTGTTGAAAATTTTTTAGGGTTAGTACGCAAGGGCTATTATGATGGTATTATTTTTCATCGTGTCATAAAGGATTTTATGATCCAGGGAGGAGATCCCACTGGGACAGGGGCTGGCGGAGAAAGTATTTGGGGAGGTCCTTTTGAAGATGAAGTAACCGCTTTAGTTTCATTTGATCGACAAGGCCTCTTAGCGATGGCCAACGCAGGCCCAAACACAAATGGGAGTCAATTTTTTATTACAACTGTTAAAACTCCTTGGTTAAACATGAAACACACGATCTTCGGAGAGGTCATTGAAGGCTTTTCAATTGTAAAATCAATTGAGAATATTCCTACAGGGCCAGGAGGTCGCTCCGTAGAAGATCAAATTATCTTAAAGGCTTATGTAAAGGAATAACTCCTTTTCGTTACATACTTTCCTGATCAATTCATTCCCACACTGTTTATTTTTTTATAGGTTAATCGAGTCTATTTTATCCCGTATATGGATCCTATTATCAAAAAGGCATATGAAGCAGCTTTAAAAGGCCAAAGCTACGCCTTTGCTACGGTAGTGACGTCAACCGTCAAAGGGACTCCCAGGAAGGCGGGAGCTAAAATGGTTGTCATGGAAGATGGAAGCCTGTTTGGAACCATTGGCGGTGGGCGTAATGAAAAGGCAGCCACGGAAGAATGTCTTAAGGCCATTCATTCTGGACGATCCAACCTGGTCACCTATAATTATTTTGGGAAAGAAGGTCAATCGATTTGTGGGGGCCAAATTAAGGTCTTCGTCGAACCTTTTGTTGGGCAGAAACACTTGATCATTTGTGGAGCTGGTCACATTGCCTTACCCTTATCATACTTAGGAAAACTCTTAAATTTTAAGATAACAATTATTGATAATCGTAAAGAATTGGCCAACAAAAAAAGATTTCCCCATGCTGATCAAATTCTATTAGGTCAGCATGCACAGATATTGCAAAAAATAGAGATTGATCCCGATACTTTCCTGATGATTGTTACACAAGGCAATGAATATGATTATGAATGTCTAGCTGTTGCTATTGAAACCAAAGCAGGTTATATTGGAGTAATTTCAAGTAAAGCTAAACGGATTAAATTTCTTAATCGTTTGATGGAAAAGGGTATTCCGGTAGACCTACTCAATCGTATTCGAATGCCGGCTGGAATAGATATTGGCGCTCAAACTCCAGAAGAAATATCCATCTCTATTATCACAGAGGTGATATCCGAAAAGAATAAAATATTTTTAGGAACTGATAAGTTTAAAGTAAAGTACCAGATTAAATAAAAACCCAATTTTTCATCCCCTCCCCTTCCATATATTTTAAAGAAGGGGGGAGGGGAATAGGAGGCTAAATGACTAAAGATGAGGTCATTGACTTGATTAGAGATGCGGGCTTTGGATTTCTGGCAACTATGGAAAACAATCAACCTAGAGTTAGACCAATGATGCCTTATTTAACAGATGAAGGTGAATTACTCTTAGCCCTATTACCTCGATCCAGAAGCTTGCCCCAATTAAAAGCAAATCCTAAAATTGAAGTATGTTTTGTCGATCGTAAAATGTGGTATTGCCGAATCACCGGAAAAGCCCAAATAAGCGGAAACTTTGAAAAAAAATCATTATTATTTAACAATATTCCCATGTTAAGACAATATTTTTCAGGACCAGAGGATAAAAATCTTAATTTTGTAGAAATATCAATAGAGAACATTGAAGCGATGACTCCACATTCTAAGGAGCCAGAAAAATTCAATCAGAAAGATATAAAATCATAACTTCATTAATGAATTTACTAGGATAATCTTATTTTTTAACTAACCATTAAGTTAACATAATATATATTATATGAAGTTATATAA